>JAEWRJ010000184.1 GCA_023460055.1 Bacillota bacterium
TTACCGGTGGCAATGGCGAAGGGGATCACCTGTATCCATCCCGAACACAGAAGTTAAGCCCTTCAGCGCCGATGGTACTTGGCGGGTAACTGCCCGGAAGAGTAGGTCGCTGCCGGTTCTCCACAAAGACACTCCCAGCATGAGCCGGGGGTGTCTATTTTATTGAAAGAATGGTTTCCCGACCAGCCGGCAAGACTGCTAATACTGGTTCTCTTCTACCTGATACAGTTCCGCCTCGCTTTGCTCCTCGACAAAGGACAGCAGCGATTCCCGGGTGCTGTCAGCCTGACCCGCCCCAAAGGCAAGCGCGGCAACAGAGATTTCAAAGAGGGTGTGAATGTCCTGCGGACCGCTCTCTACGGCTGACACATTGAACCGGTGCCTCAGCCGGCTGATCAGGCGGCTGACCTCGCTGCGCCTGTCCTTGAGAGAACGGCACCAGGGGGCCCGAAAGCAAAGCCTCATAAGCAGGACCATTGGTTTATTTTCCACCATTGCCTCCTGACAGGATTGCAGCTACTCCCAGCTGTATGAACCCGCTTCCACCGCGCAGGCCAAATGCTCAGGATCCACGCGCTGGGAACCGTCCCCGCGAGCCCCGAAGAAGTGAACGCAGAAATGACCGGACATATCATTGCCCGGTATCACTTCCCAGCCGTGGGGTTTGCCGTTCATCGACGCGGCGTAGACATTGCCCTGATAGTACGCCAGGATGGGCCGCCTGTCCCAGGACCACTCGCCGCCATAGATACCGAGCATCAGCGCGGTATCCTCTGCCGTCAGCGGTTCAGCATCCAGGTGGCTGACACCCATGACGCGTACACAATTGAATACGGTATTTGTGCGCACATCCTTGATTTGAAACCGCGCGCCGATGGGAATCAGATCACTGCCCCCTCCATACCAGGAAGGGCGCAAAGTATCCCCCTTCTTTGGATCAGGAGGCAGGAACAGCAGCCGAATCGTTTCCTCGTCGGCTTCCCCGGTGGGTCTGATGCCCTTTTCAGCTTGATAGGCATAGAGGGACACCGCGGTTTCGTCTCCGAACACACCATCCGCTTCAGCCTTCAGGAAGCCAAGCGCGCGGAGCCGCTGCTGTGTCTGCCATACATGGCTGCCCTTGTCTCCGGACGCGCTGGGAAGAGGGATGGCAGCCTCTGTCCAAACGGTTTGATAGAGCGCAATCAGAAGAGTCAATAAAGACAGACTGATGAGCCTCTTCATGTGGCCTCCGTCCCCCCGGGCTGTCTGCCCGGGTCAAACCACAGAGGGGTCAGAGACTCCGGCTGGTAGACAATCAAGGGTTCATCGCCTTTATCGATCAGGCAGGCGATATTGGCAGTCTGCTCAGCCCCCGTATAGAGCGCGCGCAGGCCATGGATATCGTTGATCAAAAAATGGTGGGGATATTCCGTCCCGCCGCGGCTGACAAATCGAAAATCCTCGCTTTTTATCTCGGCCCGGTCACCGGGCGCGGACAGGGCTTTCACCCATAGGGTAACAATGAACCACTCCTGGGTTCTGGGCGGTGTGATGTTATATTTGCTCATCTTTTGCGCGGCCTTAAGGGCAGAACTCCCCCTGGTCATCGACAGCATCCGGATCTCAAAGCCGGCATAGCCCGACCAGTAGGACCCCTCATAGAAGGCCGGGACACCAAGCGGAGCCGGATCCTCTCGCGTTCCGGCATATGGATAAGCTGCCTGGGAAGCAGGCGGAGCGGATATACGGGCGATTAATTCTGCATCCACCAGCCCGGCGCCGCTGCCCAGAGGATCCGCCTCATCATAAGGCGCAAGCCCGCGGAAGATGCCCCGGACGCTGACCAAGTCCCCGGGCAGGAGCGCTTCTTCCTCCGCGCGCGGGGCGCAGCGCAGCAGAAAGACACGCTGCGGATGATCTTCAAGCGATAAGATGTATTCAGCATTTTCAAGCTGCGGGCGGATGACAAACAGCCGTCCTGTCAGGCTGATCCGTTCATCCATATGCTCCTGCGGCCGGCGAAGCAGGCTTTCCCCGTCTCCGACATGGGTATACCCATCAAAAGCCGGAAGCGTAAGACTCCGGATGCGTTCATCAGCTGCCCGACGCAGTGCCTCAAGCTCAAGAAGGCTTAGCCCTTCAAGCTGGACAGGCTGATCGGCCGGCGCGGGTACCGCCAGGCAGAGAATCAGACATATCATGATGACTATTTTCATGTTGATGCTCCATATCATCGGGAGGGATAGCTGGCCGCAACGGATTCAGGGAAGAGAAAAAATGTATCTGGAAAACATAATCTACAGGTGAACCGGGCTGTCGCTTGCCGCTCTGGCTACCAGGCGCAGGTTAAGCCTGTCAGCATACTGCAGGCACAGATCACTGGGATACTTGAGCGTAAACAGCAGGGGGATGCCGCTGCATGCGGCTTTGCCCAGCATTTCAAGGGATAGCCTGCCGCTGGTACCCAGGATGCAATCCCGCGTCTCCCAGCCATTGAGCGCGGCATAGCCGATGGCCTTGTCGAGGGCGTTGTGCCGTCCGGCATCATCGAAAACGGCGGTATCGCCGCCGCGGCGTATAACGGCGCGATGACGGCCGAAGGGGGCGTCCTCCTGCAAGGCGCGGCCCAGGCTGCGGATCAGATCGTCATCAGCATCTGCCTTGACAGAGAAGGGAGGGAGTGCAGACAAACGGTCTGTCAGAAAGCAGGCGGGTCGCATCGCGCCTTTCAGGCGCACGGCAACCGTATCCTCCTCTTCTTCAACAGTGAGGATGTCATCTGAGCTTTTGACGCGCCCCTGGGACAGCAGATAGCCAACGCTCAGTTCCCGCCAGTTCCCTTCGGAACAGAGGATCTGTTCGGCCGGGTCTCCATTGACGCGCAGGGTAAAACAGCGCTCCTGAAACAGCATGTCTTCTCTCATTGCCACTCCCTGCTGTCCACTTCGATATCCTGGAAGAGGGCGCGGGCGTAGTTTTTGCTCAGGCTTTGAGAGGAATAGAAGGCTTTTGCTCCGTTGCTTGCTTCAACGACGCCGATATCCTTGTACTCCTCGCTCAGCTGCATTCGGGCAGCCGCCCCTTCGATCTCATCCACGCTGAAGCGGAAAGGATAGCCGGAAAATTTGGAAAAGGGGGCGGGCCGGGGATAGAGGCTGGAATCGTGCCGCGCTACCTCCGCGATGGTCGCCAGCATGTCCTTGTCCTCAATGAGCGCCTGGACGCGGGCGAACTCGGGCGTCATGATGGAGGCATCAAAGTAATAGCTGTCCTTCTTGCCCTTGATGAGGACCGTATCCTTCAACTCCTCACAGGCCTGTCCCTGATCGACAGCGCTGAGCAGCTCGGACAGTTTCTCATCCTCCAGCCCGTCCAGCTTGAGCTGTCTGATCCATTTGAGCGGCGCTACCAGGTTCTGTGCCGTACGGTCGTAGATGGCTTGCGCAAGGACGAGGGCGGCAGCTTTTCCGGCTGCCTGCTCAGGGCTTAGCTCCGCGGAAGAAGCTTGGGGGAGCATCATGTCCGGTGTACCAGGGGATTGATTGGTTTCATGTTCATTCATCAGATGTACCTCCGTATTGAATAGATTCATTATACATGATTAGCGCAACAGAAGAATACTGTTCCGGCATAGAGGGGGAAGGCATTGCTGTCCGGCTATTTTATCTTGAGGCTGCGCAGCGCTTGCGCTTCGGGCCTCGAGCCAAGGCCGTCCGGCGTGTTGGATGCCTTTATTTTGAGCCAATATCAGCATTAAAAAATGCTCCGGCGCATATTATTGCGCCGGAGCGAGGCCTAATCTCCTGCCCTTTGGCGCCATCAGTTACGATGACACCGGTTCATCAACTTGAGGAGGTCGATTACAGGAGACCGGAGGCTTCCAAGTCATCCGCGACGTCCTTGAGGCCGAATTTTTCCAGCGTCTCGCGGGTGGGGGCACCGTTTTCATCCCAGCCGAACTCCTTGTAGAAAAGGCTCAGCGCCAGCTGCCAGTCTTCCTTTTCCATCTTGATGGTGCCTTCGGTGAAGACCGGGACATCGGGCTCGGTGTTGTAGGCATACTCGGGGATCACATCATGTTCATTGCGCATATCGCGGCTGCCGTATGTTTTCACGGTCATCGCGCGGGACAGCTGGATGCTGCGCTCGGCCATGAAGTCAAGCTCTTCTTCCGTTACTTCCTTGCCGGTGATGGCAGAGTAATACTGGGACTCCACCGACAGATCGCCCTTATAGCCGCGTTCCTTGCGGGGGCTGAAAGTCATCGGCCATACCCAGTTGCACAGGGTGAAGCTGTCATGCAGCGCCTGCTTGACGACGCCGAACTTGGCAAACCTGGCCTTGGACTCATTCATGGGCGTGTAGTTCTTGGGCTTGTCCAGCGCGCCTTTGCCGAAGTGCTCTTCAATGATGTTGCGCTGCAGGTGGTAGGGCAGGCCGGAGCCTGTGATGTTGACGATGGTGTGGCACATGCCGTCGCGGTTGTAAACGATGTTGGTCAGCATGCCGACCTGCGCCGCGCACTCGTTGCCGTGGTGGCGCTTGGCGCCGATCAGGCCCCAGAGGGTTATGGCCGCGCTGTTGAGGTAGTCATCGCCTACGATGTCATGGTACTGCTGGTCCACAAAGTACGCGCCCTGGGCCAGGGTGGACAGGCTGTGATTTTTGTCAACAACGCGCGTAAGGATATCGCTGATGAAGGTGATGTCGCCGGTCTCGCGCTTGGTCCAGTCGATCTCGGCATATTCTTCGGGCGTCATGATCTTTTCCATGTAGCCCTTGTCCATGAAGTAGTTGAGCGTGGCGCGCAGCTCGCCGTAGTTATCCCACAGGCCCAGATCGTCGGCCAGGATGGCGCTGTAGACGGAGGCGGTCAGCTTGCCGTCGCCTTCTTCCTCAAAATCCTTGTAGGCTTTCATGATGCCGCCGTAGGGATTGTTGCCCAGGCAGGTGTTGGCGTGGGTGGTATTGCGGCCGAACTGTTTGAGCTGCGGCAGGTTCACGGCGCCGTAGCAGCGGACAGGGCAGGAGGTGCAGCCGATCATCTTGGTGGTGTACTTTTCGGCGATCATGCCGTGATCGAATACCGCCTTCTGGCAGCGGTATCCCATCAGGGTGGGCTGGCCGGGGGCCGATTCGCCGGTATCGATGGCGCCGCCGGGGGCCGCTCCCCAGGTGAGGCCGGGACGGCCGGTCCAGCGGGAGTTGGGGCTGTCATACTGGCTGAAGGATTGGGGCGTGTTGGGCACAACGTGGTTGTTGTTGGACCCCATCAGGTCGCTCATCACATAGTTGTTAAGATCCATCACGCGCTTGGGGTCAGCCATGGTGGTGGCGCCGGTGCCGTACAGGCAGATGGCCTTCAGCTTCTTTGAGCCGAAGATGGCGCCTACGCCGCCGCCGCCGCAGTGGGCGACGCCTGAGATCACGCAAGAGAGGTTGATCATGTTTTCACCGGCCTTGCCGATGGAAACGACTGTGGTGCCCGGGCCTTCCTTGTCGCACAGGGCCGCGGTGGTCTCGGTGGTGGTCAGGCCCCACAGGGCCGCGGCGTCTTCGACCACAGCCTTGTCATCCTTGATACACAGATAAACGGGGGTTTCGGACACGCCTTCAATGATGATGGCGTCATAGCCGCAGGCCTTCATCTGGGTGGCAATATCGCCGCCGATGTGGGCGTCCGTGATCGCGTTGCCCTTGGTGAAGGTGCTGAGGAAGGATAAGGTGGTCCTGCCGGAGCAGGGGGCCGAGGAGCCGGAGTTGGGCCCGATAGCCATCACCACTTTGCTTTCAGGGTCATAGGGTTTGACACCTGAGGGTACTTCTTCATAATGAATGCGGGTCGCCATGCCCTTGCCGCCGATATAATCAAAATACTTTTCGCTGCTCTCTACGGTGCACTCGCGGGTCGAGAGGTTAGCGCGTAAGAGTTTGCCGGTCCATCCGTTCATATTCTACGCCTCCTTTGCTTATGCCCCTGCGCTCATGGCAGTTGCTACATCTTCCCATTGGATCATTTTCAGCGCGCTGGTGGGGCAGCCGGCAACGCAGGCGCCGCAGTTGACGCACTTGGTTGATTTGCCCGTGTCCAGCCTCAAGCGCGGCATATGCCAGGGGCAGTTGGTGACGCACAGGCCGCAGCCGACGCAGACCGATTCATCCACGATGCGCGCCCCGGTCCGCGGATCGGGGTTAATGGCCTTTACAGGGCAGCCGACCATGCAGGGGGCGTCCTTGCACTGGCGGCAGGTTTCCGCCGGAATGGACCAGTTGCCGAAAATGCCTTCACCGTCCAGATAGTCAACCGTGACCTTGCCGCCGAACTGCGCGTAGTCACGCACATGGATGCGGGACATATAGGGCTGGGCCACGCCGTCATTGGCCAGGGTGCAGTTTGCCTCGCAGCGCTGGCAGCCCGTGCAGCGGGCGGGGTTGAACACCAGCAGGAATTCCGCGTTGGGGTAGAGTTGAACCTGTTCAGCCTGCGCCAGCGTGCAGCCAAGCAGAGACAGCATCGAACCCGAGAGGCTGACGCCTGCCAGGCCCTTGGCCGTCATCTTCATAAACTCACGCCGGGTATACTCACGGTTCATCAAGCTCTTAGACATAGTGAGTCGACCTCCTGTTAGTGCGCGTTTGCGCCAAATATAAAAGAAGACACAGCAAACCTTCCGGTGCAGCCGTATCTCCTTTGCAAAAGGCAGGGTGAGTGATTGCTCGCTCCCCCCATCGGTTCCATAGACCGCATGGGCCACGTGAACTCGGAGAACTTCTTTTCGTGGATATCATAGCACAACGTGAAAGGGGGAACAATAGATGCTAAGTTCTTTTTTCACTAATTTTGGCGAATAACACGGAGTTCAGCAAAAAATTAGCGAATGCTAACCTTTAGCCGGACACAAGTTAATGATAAAATCGGACAAAGATTCTATTTCTTCAAAAGAAAAGCAGGGGATGCCGGGATAAGCGCCCGCGTCGGTCACGATGGCGGCGTAATCGCCCGGATTTCCGCGCAGTCCCTGACCGGTTGCCTTGCGTTCAACACCGATGGCGGGACAGTCAAAGCCGGAGTAGCCCTCGATCAGGACAAGGTCAACGCCCTGCATCCTCCCGATGATCTCCCGCGGGCTGAGCGGACGGCGCTCTATCAAGGCAGTCATCTCGGAGGAACCGATGGCCGTGACCAGGGCACCGGCATGGCTGAAGCGGTAGCTGTCTTTGCCCGGCTTGTCGATCTCAAATCGGTGCGCGTCATGTTTCATCACGCCAAGCTTCAGTCCGCGCGCGTTCAGCGCCGGGATCAGCCGCTCGATCAGCGTTGTTTTCCCCGTACCTGAAAAAGCGCTGAAGGATACCGCCGGGGGTTGAGTTGAATACATCTTGCCTGCCTCCCTCATTTTTCTCCTGTGGATTATAGCACAGGCGCGCTGGCCGCGTGATCCGTCCCCTGATTGATTTTGCCTAATTGAATTTAATTTAGCCTTGTTTTGTGCATATACTCACATATTTGCGCTTTACAGGAGACAGAGGCGCTGATATAATTGTCATGTATAAGGAGGGGGCTGCATTGTTCAACATTGGTTTTTCTGAGCTGATCGTCATCCTCCTTGTCGCTTTTATTATCGTAGGGCCCAAGGATCTGCCCAAAGTGGCCCGCACGCTGGGTCGTTGGGTCAGGATGGGAAAGCAGATGTACAACGATTTTAAAAGTGAAATGGGGCTGGATGAAACAGCGGACGAGTTGATGGAAGTGAAGCGCGACATGGATAAAACCATACGTGAGGCCGATCCCAGCGTTGAGCTGCGCAAGATCCAGCGTGATACGGAGAAAGCCGTTCGGGATGCCGAGCAGGCGGTCCGTATCAAAAAGCCCCCGATTGATCGCTGACAGCAAAGGTGACATGATCCATAAGGAGGAAACAAGATGCGTATTGGTCCTACGGAGATTCTTCTGATTCTTGTATTGGCGCTCGTATTGTACGGCGGCGGCAAGCTGGCCGGCGTGGGAAAGGCTTTGGGGCAGAGCATTCGTGAGTTTAAGAAGGAAGTCAGCCCTGACGATGAAAAGGCCAAGGAAGGCAAAAAAGACGGGGAAGATAAGGCCTGATCCCTATGGCTGAATCAAACGCGGCAGACAATCAGATCAGGCGTCTGAGAAAAGAAGCGCTGATCGGACATGTGCATGCGCTGCGGCGGATGCTGATCATCATCACGGCGACAATAGCTGTTGTTTTTGTCGCCATGTTCTATCAGATGAGCTCGCAGCTGGCGGTTTTTTTGCTGCGCCCGCTGGTTGCCCGCGGCATTGATGTGATCGCCACCAAGGTGTCCGAGTCCCTGGTGATGCAGATGAAGGTCTGCCTGGTGGCGGCCTTGATCTGCTCGATGCCCATGATCATCTACCAGATCTGGGATTTTGCGGCGCCGGCCCTCTACCCGCAGGAGAAGCGCGGATTTTGGCTGATCTTTCTGTCCATGCTGCTGCTGTTTGCCGTTGGCATTGTGTTTGCTTACCTGTTTGTCTTCCCGTTGGCGATCGATCTGTTTTATGAGGCGGGGCATGGCGTGGCGGAAGCCATGTGGTCCGTGAACGATTATTTTAATTTCGTTCTGGGCTTTCTGCTGCCCTTCGGGCTGATGTTCGAGCTGCCCGTCGTTGTCTGGCTGCTGGCCAAAAACGGCAAAGTGACCGGCGCGGGCATGAACAAAAGCCGAAAGTATTTTATACTGTCAGCCGCTGTTGTTGCAGCCATCCTGACTCCACCCGACATCGTAAGCCAGACACTTCTGCTGGTTCCCCTGCTGGTATTGTATGAGATCAGCGCCCTGGTCGTCAGGTTTGTGAAGCCCAAAGCGGTTCATTAGAGCAGATTCTTTTCCTGGGCCCAGCCGGCTGACTGGGCGCTGGGTATACGCAAGACCGGAGCTTCCGCTGTGTTAACAGTGAAAGCCCCGGTCTTGTTCTATATTCCAGGCAGAAAGCTGAATGACTCCACCGCTTACGCGATGATCAGGGATTATTCCTCCAGTGTGATGCCGCAGGCTTTCAGCGTATCGCGGGCCAGCGGCGTGATCAGCTGACCCGGCAAGCGCTTGAGAGAGCGCACGCCTTCCCGCTTGAACCCTATGACGTGCTGTTCGGTGATCAGGTGGTCCGGGCAGCTGTATGCTCCGCTGTCCATGGTAGCACAGGAAGGCTGATCATGGCTTTGCGCGGCAATATTTATCCCGGCGATGCGGCAGACCGCGTCCTTGCCGATGCCCGCTGCGTTGGCCTCATCGGTGTCAATATGCAGGGCCAAGGCGGACGTCTGACTGACCCGGACCACGACCCCTTCCAATATCAGCGGCCTGATGCCCGCCAGGCGGATGGACAGTTCCTGGCCGTCCGCGATCCCCAGCCGCTGTGCGTCCTGCGGCGCGGCATGCAGGTGGCGCTTGGCGATGATGGCGGCTTTGCGGCAGATGATCCTGTCGCCTGCCTGGATATGGATCTGCGCCGCGTCCTTCAGGTCACCCGAGAGCCGGACGGGGGCCAGGAGGCCAAGCTCGCGCGCGTCGGTCGCGGAGATCTCGGCCTGCGTCTGCTTTCGCAGGGGGCCCAGCACCGCCACGTTATCGATCATCCCCTTGGGGCCGATCAGCCTGACGCGCAGGGAGGACAGGTACTGGCCCGGCTGCGATATGGAGCGGCTGTTCACAAGATCCGAAGCGCCGGTCAGCTCCAGCAGATCTTCCTTGGACAGGTGGACGTGCCGGGCCGATATTTCAGCCGGTATATCCTCAGAGGATGAAGGCGCGTGCGGTTGCTGCTCCGCCTCCAGCCTTGAGAGTACGGCCTCGATGATGGCATTGATATCCTGTTGCATAGCGCCTCCTATTTTTGCTGCGCCGCGCGCAGCTGGAGCACATAAAAGTAGCTGGACAACCTGTTGAGCGCCAGCAGAGCATCTTCGTGACGGATATAGTCTTTCTGCCGCCAGGCCGCGATGGCGGCCAGCTCGGTCTCTCTGGCCAGCGCGCGCAGGCGGTTGAGCTGCGCCGCGAACAGGCCCTGCTCAGGTGCCGGCAGGATATGGCCGGACAGCCCGTAGCGCTCCGGGTGATGGGAGCTTGAGCGCACTTCCTCCGCCGTCATGCCGTCCAGCGTCCAGGGGGGCAGGGGGCAGTCCTTCACATCGGCGGCCAGCACCTCCTTTGCCAGCTGCAGCGCGTCCCGCAGGGGCACTGAGAAGGAGGACGGGCAGGTGATCATCAGGATCAGGATCTCCGCCTCCAATGTATCCAGCTTGCCGCGCAGTGCGATGGCGGGATGGGCTTTTGATACCAGCTCCCGGCTGTTCAAGTGGGTCATGTGCTCCGGTTTTGACGAGCCGGGCGCGGCCTGCGGCCCCTGCCGCCCGGTGCCCTGCTGGTACAGCTTCAGGTCCATCAGGTACTGTCGGGCGGAGGGCGTCAGCATACAGCCTGAAGGCAGCTCATAGCTCCCCGGCAGACCGCTTGAAAACTGCTCCCGCAGCTCAGCTTCGGTGATGTAGCGCATGATAAAACAACTCCCTTCACGAGGAGAATGACATTAACGCCGCGGGCGGTTTTAGTCCAGATGGGGCAGAATGCTCTCCAGTTCATCATGGGGACGGGGGATGACATGCACGCTGATCAGTTCGCCGACGCGCTGCGCGGCGGCCGCGCCCGCATCCGTCGCTGCTTTAACAGCGCCGACATCGCCGCGCACCATCACGGTGACCAGCCCGCCGCCAACGTGTACCTTGCCGATCAGGGAGACGTTGGCCGCCTTGACCATCGCGTCAGCCGCCTCGATCGAGCCGACCAGACCCTTTGTTTCCACCATGCCCAGAGCGATCTTTTCACGATCCATTGCATTTCCTCCTGTTGCGATCAATGGCTTCAGCTGTCAAGTGTCGGTAGAATACTTTCCAGTTCATCATGGGGACGGGGGATAACATGCACGCTGACCAGTTCGCCGACGCGCTGGGCGGCAGCCGCGCCCGCGTCCGTCGCTGCCTTGACGGCACCGACATCGCCGCGCACCATCACGGTGACCAGCCCGCCGCCAACGTGTACCTTGCCGATCAGGCTGACATTGGCCGCCTTGACCATCGCGTCAGCCGCCTCGATCGAGCCGACCAGTCCTTTTGTTTCCACCATACCCAGGGCAATCTTCTCGCGGTTCATTTTATTCCTCCCAAATTATGTATAATTTTGTTAATATCCTTGACGTATCTGGCGGAGCACGGCCTCAACGATCTGCTCGCGCTGGGCGGCGCTGAGCTCTTCTTCGCGGTGCTCCGGGGCGGAAACAGAGGCTTTGCCGCCCCCGACATCCTCCGGCTCGATCAGGCCCCAGGCTGCCCGGCGTACCTGGTAGAGATGGTGCACCGTGACGTTGTCGCTGGTGGCGGAACCGCCGACCGCTCCGCAGCCCAGTGTCAGCGAAGGCATGATGCCAGTGCTGGCGCCTATGCCGCCCTGCGTGGATCCGGTGTTGATCAGCAGGCGGGAGACCGGCTTCTTCAGCAGGAAGGCGCGCACAAGCTCCGGGTTTTCGGTGTGGATCGCGCAGCTGTGACCCAGACCCGCGAAGCGGATCAGCTCCATGCAGCGCTCACAGGCCTTTTGCCAGTCGGGCTCGGTGTAGAAGGCCAGGATGGGCGACAGCTTTTCGATGGAGAAGGGATATTCCCTGCCAACGTGCTCCTGATGACACAGGAGCACGCGCGTGGTCTGCGGCACCTGGATGCCGGCCATCCCGGCGATATCCAGGGCGCTGCGTCCGACAATGCGGGGATTAACGGTGTCGCTGCCCGGCCTCATGATGAGCGCGGCCAGTTTTTTCTCTTCCTCGCCTGACACGAAGTAGCCGCCCTGCTTTTTGAATTCCGCAACCACCTGGTCGCGGATGCAGGTTTCTGTCACGATTGCCTGCTCGGAAGCGCAGACGGTACCGTTGTCAAAGGTCTTACTGGCTATGATGCGCCGCACGGCCGCGGGGATATCGCAGGTGCGCTCGATAAAGGCGGGCACATTGCCGGGGCCGACGCCGAGCGCCGGGGAGCCGGAGGAATACGCCGCCTTGACCATCGTGGAACCGCCTGTGGCCAGGATCATGTTGCTCAGCTTCATCAGCTCCGCCGTGCCTACGAGGGTGGGCAGAGTCATCATGCCGATCAGCCCCTCCGGGCCGCCTTTCTTTCGGATTGCCTCATTGAGGACTCGCACCGTTTCCCCGATGCATTTGATCGCGGCGGGGTGGGGAGAGATGATCAGGGCATTGCCTGCCTTGATCGCGATCAGCGCCTTGAAAATTGCGGTTGAGGTAGGGTTGGTGCTTGGCACCAGCCCCGCGACCACGCCCATGGGCACTGCCGCTTCCCATATCCTTTTCTCCGGAATCTCGTTGATGACGCCGATGGTCTTCGCGTCCTTGATGGAGGCGTAGACCCTGCGGGCGGCGAAGAGATTTTTGGTGATCTTATCCTTTTCCACACCAAAACCCGTCTCGCTCACAGCCATCTTGGCCAGGGGCGGCGCGGCCTGCTCAGCCGCGCGCGCCATGGCTTCCACCAGGCGGTCAACCTCCCGCTGATCCATGCCGGCAAGCGTCTCCTGCGCGCGGCGGGCCTGGCGCACGAGGTCTCTGACCTCCTGCACGGAGGCAAGGTCACGGTCAAGTTCCACGCCATCATCTCCTTTCCGGGTACTGCTTATTTCTCAAAGTACTGCTTCATGCGCTGGAGCAGCAGGGCCTTGTTGGCGTAGCGTATCTCATTGGGGCTCAGAGGAAAGCCGGGCAGCCGCCTTGCGTACTGCCGCAGGGCGAGGACTTTCCAGCCGCCCAGATCATCCATGCCGGGCGCTTTATCCTCCGGTGCTGCCAAGGCTGCCTCGCACGCAGTGTTTTCGCAACCCCTCTGGGAGGAGCAACCCCCGCTTGATTCTCCGCCCGTGCCGGGGGATGGATCCGTGACCAGCATGCCAACGACCTCGGGCATCGCCCGGGGGATGACATGGGCGCTGAATACCGCTCCGACCCGCCGGGCGGCTGCCGCGCCCGCGTCCACCGCGGCCTGCACGGCGGCTACATCCCCCGAAAATCTGACCATCACCAGGCCGCCGCGCACATAGTCCCTGCCCAGCAGGCGGACCTGCGCGGCTTTCAGCCCGGCATCCGCCGCTTCCAGCGCTGAGACGAGGCCGATGGTCTCGATCATGCCAAGCGCGGTCGCTTCCATCATAGCGCCCTCCTAATCACAGAGTAAACAGACCTTCAATGGGGTTTCGGGCGATCTCGATCACGGCCCTTGCAAAGGCCTCGCAGGCCGCTTCGCAGTCCGACTGGCTGCCTGTCAGCAGGGCGCCGCCGAAGTTGGTCGGCGAGGGCGGGCCGTAAAAGGCGCACATGTCGACGCGCGCGGCCTTCATCGCCTGGTCCAGGGCATAGATGCTTTCAAGCGGTGGGGCGATCAGGTAGGCCAGGGGCGAGCCCGCCGGGATGCCGCAGGCGCCTGACAGATAGCTGCCCGTGCGGGAGATACAGCGCGCGTAGTAGACGATGGAGTCGCTGTCGTTGGCGGAGTAAAAGCAGGCTTCCTTTTCAATCATCTGCCGGGCCGCGCGCAGGCCGCTTTCCACTTCGGAAGGTGAGGGGCCGGCCAGAATGCCCAGAAACTCGCCGGCCAGGGCCGTGTTCGCGTTGGCGGCGCCCGCGTACATGGACTGGGCGTAGCAGACGGACACGCAGGCCATTTTGGTGGCCTCATCCAGCGCTGTATAGCCCACATCATCGCTGTCGCAGGTGATCAGGCCGATGGAGCTGACGGAGGCGTCCAGCTGCAGCCTGGATCTCAGCTCTGCGTCCAGACTTGGGATCACGTGCATGGAAAGCACCCTGGATGGTATCCTGTCGCCCTGCATGGCGTTTCCTCCTTTATACGGGCAGCTCGATGCCGCTGAGCCCGGTATCCAGCATCCGGCGGATCAGGTCAACGATATGCGCGCCTGCCTCCACCGGAGGGGTGCCTCCGCTGTGTATGTTGGCCAGCACCGTGCGCCTGCTCTCCAGCATGCCGACGGTGGGGCGGTAGGCGATGTAGGCGCTCATGCTCCTGGCGGTCACAAGGCCCGGGCGTTCGCCCAGGAGCACGCAGACGACCTCGGCGTTCAATCCCTCGCCGATCTGCTCCATCGTGGCGACGCGGCCGTAGCGTACGAAGAAGGGATCGTTTGTCTTGACGCCTTCCGCCTCCAGCCCCTTGCGGATCACGGGCAGTATATCCGCCGCGTTGGCCTGCACCGCTGAGGAGGACAGGCCATCCGCCACATAAAGGATCACCCGCGCGTCCCCTGGGATGGAAGCGCGGATCTGGCGGAGCACCTCGGGCTGGAACACGCGGCCTTTGTCCGGTCGGGTCAAAAACTCTTCCCTGTCAGCGCAGGATGTTTGAAAGACGGGGAAACGGAGGCTGTCCAGAAACTCCTGCGGCACATCGGCGAATACCGAGGCCTGGGCGGCCGCGTGATCGGCCTGAAAGCGGAGCATGGTCTGCGTTTTATATCGTGCTCCGGCATGCCCCACGCCAACACGGGCCGGGGTGCGCTCCTTCATGGCCAGAAAGGCGGATTGGTCGCGCGGGTTGTCTACCAGGTATTGGCGCCGCAGATCCTCCAGGGCGATGTCGGGCAGCGCCTCTTCCATCAGGCGGCTATTGAATGGCGCGGCCTGGGCAGGTGTCCGGCCCATGCGCGCCAGCACCTCGTCCACGATCTGCCTGAGTTCAAACTCGGTCATCCTGCTCGCTCCTCTCCATTGGGTTATAGGAACACGGAGGCGTCGCCCGCGTTGGGGCCAAGGCGGCCATCCTGCCAGAAGCCCCACTTTTCCAGCCAGCGCGCGAAGGGGGCGATGGGTTCAAGCCGCAGAGTCTCGCGTACGGCGGCCGAGTCATGGAAGCCTGTGGACTGGTAATTGAGCATCACGTCGTCCCCGTGCGGCACGCCCATAAAGTAGTTGCAGCCGGCGGCAGCCAGCAGGACCATCAGGTTCTCGTTGTCGTACTGGTCGGCGCGCATGTGGTTGGTGTAGCAGCAATCGCAGCCCATCGGCAGGCCGTGCAGCTTGCCCATGAAGTGATCTTCAAGCCCCGCGCGTATGAATTGGCGGTTGTCATAGAGGTATTCAGGGCCTATGAAGCCCACCACCGTATTGACCAGGAAGGGGGAATAAGCCTTTGCAAAGCCGTAGCAGCGGGATTCCATCGTTACCTGGTCCCAGCCGTTGTGGGCGGCGCTTGACAGCTCGCTGCCCTGCCCTGTTTCAAAGTAGAGCTGGTTGGGGCCGTGGGAGCTGCCCTCTTTGGCCATCAGGTCTTTCGCTTCACTGATGAGGCCCGCGCTGATGCCGAAGGCGGCATTTCCCTTTTCGCTGCCCGCGATGCTCTGGAACATCAGGTCGCAGGGAGCGCCTTTGCGCAGCGCTTCCATCTGGGTGGTGATATGGGCCAGCACGCAGATCTGCGTGGGGATCCTGTACTTCTGCTTCAGCTCCTCAAACCGCGTGAGGATGGCCTGCACGCTGGCGCAGGAAGCATCCACCGGGTTGAGGCCGATGACCGCGTCGCCCGCGCCGTAGGAAAGCCCTTCCAGCACGGAGGCGGTGATGCCCTCCACATCGTCGGTGGGGTGGTTGGGCTGCAGCCGCACGGACAGGGTGCCGGGCTTGCCGATCGTGGTGACGCAGGTGGCTTCCACGCGCATTTTGGCGGCGGCGTAGATGAGGTCCAGATTGCTCATCAGCTTGCAGACCGCGGCGATCACCTCGCTGGACAGTCCGCGGCGCAGCCGCTCCAGCTCCCAGGGCTTTGATTTGAGGATCAGTTCGCGCAGGCCGCCGATGGGCAGGTCCGCAATCTCGTTGTATATATGGCTGTTGAGCCCGTCCAGGATCAGGCGTGTCACCTCATCCTGCTCATAGGGCACCGCCGGGTTTTCGCAGATATCCTTAACGCGCAGACCCGAGAGCACGAGGCGCGCCGCGACGCGCTCCTGCGGGGTACGGGCCGCAACGCCGGCCAGCTTGTCGCCGGATTTCTCTTCATTGGCTTTGCCCATGACCTCCCTGATATCCCGGAAGGAAAAATGCTCGCCGTTCAACCCTGTGCTCAGGCGCATGTTCCTTACCTCCCCGCTTCGCGCGCAAACGCGAGTGTTTTAACGATCACCGGGATCACCCGGCCCTCTGACAGCGGCATGCCGATGTCGACGGTGTCCCCATAGTCCGGCGCGATGCCGTCGATGCATAAAAACGGCGTGCTCCGGCCCCAGCGGCGCATAAGCGCCTGGCCCAGGGCTTTGGCCATGTCTTCCCGGAGGATCAGCACCTTGAGGGGGAACGGGGCCATCGCCCTGGCGATCCGCTCCGCCGCGGCTTCAATGAAATCAAAGGAAGGGGAATGGATGCCCTCAAAACAGATGGCGCATTCGCCTTCAAACATGCGGTACTGCTCCGCGAGCGCCGCCTCCAGCCCCTCCAGATGCTCCGTTCTGCTTAAGAGCACCTTGCCTGCCGGGAGGGAAGGCAGGGGAAAGGGCATCGCCTGATAGCTGATGGTGCTCCCTGAGACAGTGACGCTGTACGCGCCCGCCCCGATTACGGTGGCATGCCCTGTTTCGGCGGGGCGAAGCACCCGACCCTTCGTAAAAAACATTGAGCCCGCGATAGCCTGGCCCAGATGCCGGCCGAAATCATGGAAGGACAGGGCGGCGTCGCAAGCCCCGTAGACGCAGTCGGCCACGCCGCCTGAAAAGGTGAACAGGTCTGCTTCGCAGGGCAGGGGGAGCGAATGGCCCACCGTCAGGGCCTCGTGCAGCGCAGTGCGTGGAGAGAACCCCGCCGCTTCCTCCAGCACGCCTGCCATGCGGCGGGCGATGGCCTTTGCCTGCGCAGGGCTCAGCCTCATACCCCGCGTGAGGGGGACACCCGCGTCCTTTGAAATGAGGGCGGCCGCTTGGGTGAAGGAGAGCACGGTCTCATCGTCCCCTTCAAAGCGGATCAGCCGCCCGCCGATATCCAGGCAGCCGTTCCCCGCGGGCTCGCCGTGAAGAAATAGGGCCAGGTTGGCGGTACCGCCGCCGATATCCAGGTTGAGCACGGGCTTGCCGCCGGTCAGGCTCATCTGCGCGGCCCCGGAGCCCTTGCCGGCCAGTATGCTCTCAAGCGAAGGCCCGGCGGTCGCCACCACGAAATCCCCTGCCATACCCGACAGCGCCTGGGTAACGGCGCGAGCGTTTTTTTTGCGCGCTGTTTCGCCTGTGATGATGACGGCCCCCAGACGGATGTCAGCCGGGGTGATCCCCGCGTCCCTGTAATCCCTGTGGATCATCGCTTCCAGCGCCTGCGCGTCGATGGTGTCGGCATCCGCAAGCGGCGTCAGGCGGACGGGCGCGCGCCAGATCACTTCCTTGCGGGTAATGCTCACGCGCGGCACGGAAAAGGAAGAAGCGGTGTTCGTCAGTGTCAGGGCGCTGAAAACGCATTGCGTGGTGGAGGTGCCTATATCAATGCCGACGCTCAGCAGGCGTTCTTCTCGCAAGCAAACAGCCTCCGTTCCCTGGCAGACGAGCCCCTCATAAATACTCTGTGGTGCACATTGTAGCGGCATGGTGCTTTATTGTCAACAGGCGGCCGGCCGGGGTGCTCCGATGCCGGTGCTCCTGTGGGTACAGTTGTACAGGCTGCCGGCGGAAGCGGCGGATAGGCCTTTGCGGGGTGCCGGAACCTTGCGATAGGCGAAAAAAGCGATGAACGTCTTGACTTTAATTCGCCCATAAGATACAGTGTACGCAAGATGTCAAGTTAACACCCCAGCTTCTTGTGGGGTTAACAATAATAAGGGGGAGAAACAAACATGAGAAAAATCTTGTCTCTGATGCTCGGGATCACCATGCTGCTGAGCGCGTTCGGCGCACTGTCCGAAGGCGTCGATCTCAACAGCTACACACTGGACGAAATCATTGCCAAGGCCAAGGAAGAGGGCCATGTGGAATCTGTCGGCATGCCTGACAGCTGGGCCAACTGGGGAGACTCTTGGAAAGGCCTGACCGCGACCTACGGCATCGCCCATACAGATGAAGACATGAGCAGCGCGGAAGAGCTGAGCATGTTCCAAAATGACTTTACCCGTGATATCGGCGACATCGGTCTGGGCTTCATCACGCAGGCCCTTGAAAACGATCTGGTACAGGGCTACAAGACCACCAAGTGGGACAGCGTTCCCGAATGGGCCAAGGGTGAAGACGGCAAATGGATGATCGCCTACACCGGCGCCACCAGCTTCATCTACAACAACGATTTGGCCAAAGATCCTATGCCCACCAGCTGGGAAGATGTCCGCAAGGGCAGCTACAAGCTGACCATCGGCGACGTCGTCGGCGGCGCGACCGGCCAGGGCGTTGTGGTTGCCACGGCCTATGCCTTTGGCGGCGACCTGGATAACCTGCAGCCCGCGTATGACTTCTGGACCGAGATGGCCAAAGCCGGCCGTATCGACAGCGGCGACATCCTGCTGGCCCGTATCCAGGCCGGTGAAGTGGAGTGCGGCGTGTCCTGGAGCTACAACGTGCTGGGCTACCGTGACAGCACCCCCAACTACAACCTGACCGTCGGCATCCCCACTGACGGCGCTCTCCTGGTCGGCTATGCCAGCGTTATCAGCAAGAACGCGGACAACCCCTTCGCTGCGGCCCTGGCCCGCGAGTTCATCTTCTCCGATGAAGGCCAGATCAACCTGGCCAAGTCCGGCGCCGTTCCCACCCGCACGGATGTGACCATTCCCCAGGAAGTCATCGCCAAGACCTTTGATCCCAGCACCTATGCCAACGCGGTCGGTATTTCCGACGCCGCGCACTATGGCGCAGCCTGCGCTGAGATCTCCGAATGGTGGGCAGAGAACATTATCCCGCTGCTGGGCAACTGATCATATTTAATTAAAAACCTGGGGGCGTGCTCCAGAAGTACGCCCCCTATTTTTTAGGATGGAGATAGGTCTATGGAACAAAGACGCAGACACAAAGCGGTTTCCAGCAAGAATGTCCGCTATTATTATCTGCTTGCCCTGATCCCGTTTCTGTTCCTGATCGTCATGTATGAGCTTTTGCCGCTGATCATGCTGGTTGTGGACAGCCTGAAGTCTGAACAGTCCAAGGATATCCTCTTTACCCTTGAAAACTACCAGAAAATATTCAGCACCTTAAGCTATCAGAAGGCCATTGCGAACAGCCTGAGAATTACATCGGTATCAACAGCCTTCGGCATTGTGATCGCGTTTCTCGGTGCCCGGGCTGCTTATAATTCACGGGGCAAATTCAGGAACGTTTACCTGACTGTACTCAACATGACGTCCAACTTTGCCGGCGTGCCGCTTGCCTTTGCGTATATGATCATTCTGGGCAATGCCGGTGTGATCAAGCAGATCGCGAATATGTACGGCATCGGTTTTTTGCAGGATTTCGACCTGTATTCTTCCACGGGCCTCACCATGATCTATGT
>JAEWRJ010000185.1 GCA_023460055.1 Bacillota bacterium
GGCGACCACAGGCACCTTCAGTTCAAGCGCGATGCCCTTGAGGCGGCGCGAGATCTCGCTGACCTCCAGCTGGCGGTTTTCTGTCTTTCCGTCCGCGCTCATCAACTGCATATAATCGATGATGATCAGGTCAAGACCCTTATCCATCATCAGGCGGCGGCAGCGGCTGCGCAGCTGGGCCGGCGTTACGCTGGATGTATCATCGATATACAGGGGCATCTTGGCCATTGGAGCCAGCGCCTTGGCCAGCTTGATCCACTCATCCGGGCGCAAGGTACCCGAGCGGGCGCGTTGCATGTCAACACGGGCATCCCCGCACAGCACGCGCATGGCAATCTGCTCGCGGGGCATTTCCAGGCTGAATACGGCGACCGATTTGCCCTTGTGAGCGGCATTGGAAGCGATATTGATGGCAAAGCTTGTCTTGCCCATGCTGGGGCGGGCGCCGACAAGAATCAGCTCACCCCCGTGCAGGCCGGTCAGCAGCTTGTCAAGTTTTCTGAAACCTGTCGGCACGCCCATCAGCTCGCCGCGGTTCTTTTCAAGCGCTTCCATGTAGGCGTAGCTGCGCGCGACAACCGTGCTGATATGTTCCAGCTGGTCGCCGCCGGTGCGTTTCATGACGATATCAAAGATGGCCTTCTCCGCGTGGCGGAGGATATGATCAAGCTCCATCTCCTGGCTGTAGCAATTGCCGCTGATGGCGCCGGCTGCGCTGATCAGCCTGCGCAAGGTGGACTTTTCCAGGACAATGTCGATGTAGTGGCGCACGTTGACGGTGGTCGGAACGGCCTGGATCAGGTCGACCAGGTAACTGGTGCCTCCGATGCCGGCCAGCATGCCTGTTCTGCTCAGCTCATCATCCATCGTGACCAGGTCGACCGCTCTGGGCTGCTGGTAGAGGCTTCGCATAGCCTTGAAGATGGCGGCGTGCTGAGGCTGATAAAAGTCATCCTCCGTCATCATTTCCATCGCCGTCATCAGGGCATTGTAATCCTTCATCAGCGCGCCTAAAACAGAGCGTTCTGCTTCAACGCTCTGCGGCGGCGTTTTTAAGGGTTCACCCCCTGTATAAGCGGCATAGTTTTCCATTGCTTCCTCGCGCGTGAATTATTGGGCGGCTAAAACGCTTAGTTTCATCTGCGCCTTAACACCCGCGTATACCGTGATCTGCACTTCATAATCGCCCACGGTACGAACGGCCTCCGCCACCTCGATTTTACGCTTGTCGATCTCAATGCCGTGCTGCTCCTTGAGCGCTTGGGCGATCTCCTGCCCGGTCACGCTGCCGTAGAGCCGGCCCTTGTCGCCGCACTTGGCGCGCAGGGTGATCACCTTGCCCTTGAGTGAATGGGCAAGCGCTTCGGCAGCGTTGCGCTCATCCAGCTCTTTCTG
This sequence comes from Bacillota bacterium, assembly GCA_023460055.1. Classification (GTDB taxonomy): domain Bacteria; phylum Bacillota; class Clostridia; order Christensenellales; family Aristaeellaceae; genus UBA1038. Next base: position 1,396 of record JAEWRJ010000185.1, read on the forward strand.
GCGCAGGGCCGAGCTGCGCCGCTCGATCTCCTTGACAGAACCCTCGCTCGCCTCCACTGCCCACTTGCGGGGCAGCAGGTAATTGCGCGCAAAGCCGTCGGATACATTCAGAACCTGATTTTTTTTGCCGGTTCCCGGCACATCCTGCAGTAAAATTACCTTCATGATTCATTCCTCCCGGTATCAGAACCGTTTGATTCGTTTGGTTTCCTGAGTTTTCTCTGATCGCTGATCTGGTCGAACATGCCCAGTATCAGCGCTGCCTGGGGCAGGATCAAAGCCAGCATAAAGACGGTGATCCCGCGCATTGCGGACCGTACGCCGCGCTGGCGCTGCATATAGTTGACGAGACTGATCCCTTGAATGGCAAAGCAGGCGGAAAAGATATTGTAGAGCATCGCGCCCGCCAGAGAGAGCGTTTCCTGCCCGGAAAGCCTTGTCAGCAGCGATACACCGCCCATGATCCACAGCGGAAGCGCCAGGTGCTTGGTAATATGCCACTGATGGAAAGGGGTCAGACCTGTCAGCTCGGGCGGGGCATAGGATGCTTCTCTGCTTCCTTCAGGCATGCGAAAGGATCTGCGCTGCGTATGACGCTTACCGTAGTAGTCGCTCATATACACGCCCCCCAGAGCCAGATAGGGGCCAAGACTGCTGATCAGGCTGGGCACCAAAGCGCGCAGCCACAGGTTTGCCCTGGTGTGTATCTGCTTGAAGAACTCCGCCAGCGCCTCGGGGGAGAAGGTGGCTCCGCCCTGAGGAGCCTGAATCACAGCGCCTTCCGCCATCTCTTGGGGCAGCCCAAGCAGGCCGTAGCCGTAGGCTGCGCTGAGCAGGTCATCCCTTTCCGGCATTACGCTCAGCGCTTCAACCGCCATGCGCGACAAGGCCTCAAAGGGGGCTTCACCCAGGATACGGAAGGACAGCGCGTAGAGCGCCAGGACGCACACCGCGTATGCCAGAGCGATGGCCAGCATGCTTTTTGCGGCAGGCAGGTTCTTGTAAAGGCACCAGCCATAAACGATCAGAGGGACCAGCAGGTAGGCACAGACAAACAGCGCCGGGCCCGCGCCAAGGCGCATGCCCGCTCCGAAGCCGAAAAGCACCAAAGATGCCAGCGCTGAGACCGGGCCTGCCGCGCGCAGCACGATTTGCAGGAAAAAAGGGAAGAAAAACAAGCCGCCCACCATGACATAAAAGCCCGCGAAAGGATTGGAGCAAAGCGCTACGGTGATGATCGCTGTCAGGGCGAGGGCAAGAGAAAAACTCCCTGTGCTGTAGATGATCCGATCCTTTCGCATAGGGTCTCCTCTCGTTTAAATGCTTCATTCATTGTAGGGGGCAGGCACTTCCTTGTCAAGAAAGGGCTATAGCACAATATCGGTGACCACGTTGTCAAGAAGCGCCAACACATAAGGCTTGCCTCGGTCTGTCAGGTCCTGGGGGGCGATTTCGGCAGCGGTCAGCGGGGTCAGTTCCCCTTGCTTTTGCAGCACGGAGAAGCTGCGAGGTTCATTCAGCCTGGCGAAGGCCGCCACGTAGCTGCCGTTGCTGCCGGATTTATTGAAGTAAAAGGCGTGGACACCCTTGCCGCCGCGCCCCTGCGTATCCGACATGCTGCCCATCAGGCGCTTGGCATAGCCGCGCTCGCTGAACAGGATCAGCTGGTCGCTGTTGTTGAGGTTTCCGGCCCAGCATACACAGTCGCCGGGCGCCAGTTTGATAGCCCGCACACCCTTGGACGTTCTGCCCATGGCGGGGACCTCATCGGTCTTGAAGCGTATCATCATGCCCTCCCTGGTCAGGCAGAACTGATCGGCACCGTCTTCGGCCGCGCATACGCTCACCAATTTGTCATTCTTAAGGTCAATGGCAGCGAACTTGGCGCGGCGCACATCGTATTCAGCCGCTGTTGTCCGCTTTACCTGGCCTTTCTCGGTATAGAAAAGGAAGTCGGGCATGGTCTGCAGTTCCCCGGGGGCTGTGTCAAACAGGCTGACGCACACTTCCTTGTCTTCAAGGCCGTTCAGCAGGCCGCTCAGATACAGACCCCTGTCCTTGGGACGATTGCTCTCTTCAAGCTTCGACACCGGCAGTGTGTAGCAATTGCCCAGGTTGGTGAAGAAAAGCAGCAGATGCTCCGTATCCGTACGAAAAATATACAGCGGCATCTCGTTTTCCGCCTCAGGCAGCTCCAGCTTGTCGTAGGCACGCGGACTCATCCTGCGCAGCTGGCCGCCGCGGGTAAAGAACACGACAGCTTCCTGCGCCTCAACCGTCTCGTCGATAGCCGCTGCCGCGACGGTCTGGGACTCCGAAAGGATCTCGGTGCGCCGTTCGTCGCCAAAGCGCTCGGCAATAGCGGTCATTTCCTTCTTGATCAGGCTCATCAGCTTTTTCTCGCTGCCAAGGATCGCTTCCAGCCCGCGGATGGAGGCCAGTACCTCCTCATGCTCCTTGCGGAGCGTCAGGATCTCAAGTCCGGTCAGGCGCTGCAGGCGCAGGTCGAGGATGGCCTGAGCCTGTATGTCGGTGAAGCCGAAGCGAGCCATCAGCCTGTCCTTGGCTTCTTTGCCGTTCTTGGAAGAGCGGATCAGCGCCAGGATCTCATCCAGGCTGTCCACAGCCATGATCAGGCCGTCGAGGATATGGGCGCGGGCGCGGGCGCGCTCCAGATCATAATTGCTGCGGCGGGTGACCACATCTTTTTGATGGTTGATATAGTGACGGATAGCCTCCTTGATGCCCATCAGGGCAGGCTTTCCCTCCGCGATGGCCACCAGGTTGACGCCGAACGTGATCTGCATGTCGGAATACTTATAGAGATAGCTGAGAACCTGCTCGGGATCTGCTTCCTTTTTCAGCTCGATCACGGCGCGCAGGCCTGTGCGGTCGGATTCATCGCGGATGTCATAGATGCCGCTGAAGGCAGCCTTCTTTTCTTCGGACACGCGCAGTATCTTTTCAAGCATCTGCGCCTTGTTGACCTGGTAGGGCACCTCGGTGATGCAGATCAGGTTCCTACCTGCCCGGCCCTGCTCAAAATGCACTTTTGCGCGCAGGGTTAGCTTGCCGCGGCCGGTCTCAAAGGCCGCGCGGATCTCCGGCGTATCAAGCAATATCCCGCCGGTGGGAAAGTCGGGAGCAGGCATGACGCGCATCAGTTCATCCGTTGTCGCGTCCGACTTGTCGATCAGCAGGCAGGTGGCCGCGACGGCTTCCTTCAGGTTGTGCGGGGGAATGTTGGTAGCCAGGCCGACCGCGATGCCGGAGGCGCCGTTGACAAGGAGATTCGGGTAGCGCGCGGGCAAAAGATCGGGTTCAGACATCGTATCGTCAAAATTGAGGCGGAAAGGCACAGTATCCTTCTGAATATCAGAAAGCATCTCCAGCGCCAGCGGAGCCATACGGGCTTCGGTATAGCGCATCGCGGCCGCGCTGTCGCCGTCGATGGAGCCGAAGTTGCCATGGCCGTCCACCAAAGGACCACGCATCGAAAAATCCTGCGCCATGCGCACAGTCGCGTCGTACACGCTGCTGTCGCCGTGAGGATGGTACTTGCCCAGGCAGTCGCCGACGATGCGGGCACACTTGCGGTAAGGCTTGTCAGGCGTCATCCCCAGCTCATGCATGGTATAGAGAATACGGCGCTGAACGGGCTTCAGCCCGTCTTCCACGCGGGGAAGGGCGCGCTCAAGGATGACATGCTCAGCGTAGGGCATCATGCTCTGGTGCAGCACATCCTCAAGCGGCGTCTGGATTATTTCCGAGGTATTCTGCTGCGGATCGGGCTTTTTAGGCATCGAGAGCCTCCTTCATCACGGCTTCAGCGGCTTTGGGTTTGCTCTGCTGGCTGAAGGTGTCAGGTTTGTTAAAATCGGCGTTAGCGCTGATATACTCGCGCCTGGGTTCCACCTTGTCGCCCATCAGCACGGTGATCAGCCTGTCCGCCTCAGCGCCGTCCTCCAGGGTCACCTGCATCAGCTTGCGCCTTTCAGGGTTCATCGTCGTTTCCCATAATTGTTCCGGATTCATCTCGCCCAAGCCTTTGTAGCGCTGGATGGTGTAGTTTTTGAGTCCCTGGGTCAGCTTCTTCAACTCCTTGTCGTCATAGGCATACATGGAACTGCTGCCGGTCTTCACCTGGTAAAGCGGCGGCATGCCGATGTAGACGTGTCCGCCCGAGATCAGATCGCGCATGTAGCGGAAGAAAAAGGTCAGCAGGATCGCCCGGATATGCGCGCCGTCCTGGTCTGCGTCCGACAGGATAATGACCTTGTGGTACTTGAGCGTATCCAGCGTGAAGTCTTCGTCAATGTTGGTACCCAGCGCTGTGATGATGCTGCGGAACTCTTCATTGCCCAGCACCTGGTCGATGCGCTTTTTCTCAACGTTCAAGGGCTTGCCGCGCAGGGGAAGAATAGCCTGGAAGCGCCTGTCCCGCCCCTGCTTGGCGCTGCCGCCGGCGGAGTCGCCCTCAACGATCAGCAGCTCATTTTCCTCAGGCTTACGGCCCGTGCAGCTGGACAGCTTGCCTACCAGGGGCGCTGCTTCCAGCGCGTTCTTGGCACGGGCTACTTCGCGGGCCTTGCGGGAAGCCTCCCGCACACGGGCGGCCTTTACGGCTTTTTCAAGGATAGACTGGCCGATATCGGCGTTTTTCAGGTCTTCCAAATACTCCTGCAGCTTCTGGCTGACCATCGCCTCCACAGCCGGCCTGACCTCAGTGTTGCCAAGGCGGCCTTTTGTCTGCCCTTCAAACTGCGGGTTGCGCACCTTCACGGACAGCAACGCTGTCATGCCTTCGCGGAAATCCTCGCCCGCAAGACCTATGTCCTTCTCCTTGAGTACGCCGATCTTTCGGGCATAGTCATTAAGCGCCTTGGTCAGCGCCGCCCGAAAGCCCGTTTCATGCGTGCCGCCTTCGGGCGTAGGGATGTTGTTGACATAGGAATAGGTTGATTCCGTATACGCGTCGGTGTACTGAATGGCGAGGCTCAGCATGATATCATCTTTCTGGGCCTCAAAGACGATGGGCTTTTCGTACAGCGATGTTTTATCCTTATTGAGATAGCTGACAAAGTCCGCGATGCCGCCTTGATAGCAGAACACATAGGATTCGTTTCCGGGAGCGGGCGCGCGTTCATCCGTAAAGCTGATGGATGCGCCTTTGTTCAAATAGGCCAGCTCACGCAGCCTGCGCCTGACAGTATCGGCGTTGAAACGCGTCTCCTCAAAAATGGTATCATCAGGCATAAAGCGGACCAGGGTGCCATGCTTTCGCGTGTTGCCCACCTTGCGCAAAGGCTCTGTGATCTGACCGGCCTTCCACTTTTTTTCTTTGCTGTCATAGATGGTTTCAAAACGGATCTGCCAATGCTCCCAATCGCGGAAGCTGTCCACTGTCATCCATTTGGACAGCGCGTTGACCACCGACGCGCCGACGCCGTGCAGGCCGCCCGAATATCCGTAATTCTCATGGTCAAACTTGCCGCCCGCGTGCAGCTTGGTATAGATGACTTCAACGCCTGAAATACCCAGCGTTGGGTGCATGTCGACCGGTACGCCGCGCCCGTTATCCCAGACGCTGCAGGAACCGTCTTTGTGCAGTGTCACTGCGACCTCGTTGGCATAGTCATTGGCCGCCTCGTCGATACCGTTATCCACGATTTCCCAGAGGAGGTGATGGAGGCCGCGGGAACCGGTGGAGCCGATGTACATGCCGGGGCGCATGCGCACAGCATCAAGACCATCCAGTATTTGAAGACTGCCGGAAGTGTATTCTTTGGGCATAGTGTCCTTTCAAAAGGGCGTCGGGCGCCGAAAACTTCGCGTATACGGTATATACCGCCAATTTGAAATTATAGCATGTTTGCGCCCTTTGGGACAGTGGGCGTATAATGTGACAGGATGCAGGGGGAGGGAATGGAAGGATGAGCAATCAACAGACCAAGGGGCAGCCCGGCCGGAGAAAAGTATCTTTCTCCTCGCTGATCATATTGGCTTTACTGGGTATCGCCTTTTATTTCGCGTCCGGCAGCCTTCCGGGGCAGCAGGCGGAGCTGCCGTCGCACACAGCTGGAGTATCTGCCGCGTCAGCGGGACAGGCGTCTTTGGAATCGCTCCCGGCATCAGCCGCTGAGCAAAAGCCCGGGGAGAAGGATACGGTGTTTGCCTATCTTAAAGAGTACGGCAAACTTCCGGATTATTATATCACCAAGGATGAAGCCCGAAAGCTGGGCTGGGAGGGCGGCGGCCTGGAGGCTTACGCGCCCGGCAAGATGATCGGCGGCGACCGATTTGGCAACTTCGAGGGCTTGCTGCCAAAGAAATCGGGGCGCAGCTGGACAGAGGCAGATATCGGTACCATGCGCAAAACCAGCCGCGGATCGCAGCGCATCGTATTTTCAAGCGATGGGCTGATCTACTTTACGAAGGACCACTATGAAAGCTTTGAAAAGCTGGGGGAGGCGGACTGAGTGCGGCGCATCATCATCGACGCCGGGGATATGCGGGACAGGGACTCCCTGCACCTTGTCATGAAAGAGGCATTGAACCTTCCGGAGCACTACGGCCGCAACCTGGACGCGCTGTGGGATTGCCTGATGGAGATCAGACCTGCCGAGCTTTATCTGCGCAACGCGAAACTGCTTGAGGCTTTGCCCGAGGGGTACGGCCGCAAGCTGATCGGGCTGCTTGAACAGGCAGGGGAAGAGCGGAAGGATTTTTCGGTTACTATTCAGCCCTAAGAACTAAGAGGAGAGCACGCGCTGGTCATCCAAGGCCATCAGGATCGCCTTGAAGGGTAAAATGGATCGTCTTTTGCAGGTTTCAATGAAGCTCAGTATGTCGCAGT
>JAEWRJ010000186.1 GCA_023460055.1 Bacillota bacterium
CCGGATGTATTCATTGCAATGAAGGAGGAAATATGACAGCAATTAATCAAAACCTGTCTAACGGCATATATATTGTATTAGCCGTCATCATGTTCGGCATCCTGATCACCATTCATGAGGCCGGACACTTCTGGGCCGCGCGGATCAGCAAAATACCTGTGCGGGAGTTTGCCATTGGCTTTGGCCCGAAGATCTTCGGATGGAAAAGCAAGAAGCATGAGACGGATTTCTCTATCAGGATCATTCCGATGGGAGGCTTCTGCGCTTTTTACGGGGAGGACGACGGCAGCGAGGAAGCAAAGGCGGACCCCCGTTATTTCGGAAACTTCAGCGCGTTGAAACGACTGGCGACCATTTTGGCGGGGCCTGTCATGAATGTGGTTCTCGCTTTTATCGTGGCCGTCGCTTTCTTCGCCCTCAGCGGGATCCCGACAATCACCGGTCCCGCGAGCACCACCGTTCAATCCGTTAATGACAACGGGCCTGCCGCCGTAGCGGGTATTCAGGCTTTTGATAAGATCTTATCGGTCAATGGCACATCGGTGACTGATAATGTGTCTGAACTGATCAATGAGGCGACCCGTGAAGGGGATGCGAGGCTTCAGATCCTCGTCGACCGTCCCGGCAAGGGTGAAATGATGCTGGAAGTGACGCCGCTTTACGATCAGAGCGCCCGGCGCTACATGATGGGTGTAAGCCTCATGACCAGCGTTCCGCAGGAGTGGCGGCCTGGCAGCTTGATGGAAATGCTGTCTTCCGCGGCCCAGATGTGCGTCGAGACCAGCACCGGTATTTTAAAGGTTCTGGGCAATCTGGTCTTCCGGGGGCAGGGACTCAATGAGCTGACCGGTTTTGTGGGGGTGACGGAAACAATAGTCCAGACCACCAAGTCAAGCCAGCTTCCCGGCTACCTCTATCTGATGTGCATGATTTCCATCAATCTGGGTCTATTCAATATGCTCCCTATCCCCGGCCTTGACGGGAGCCGGATCATCTTTTTGCTGATCGAGGCGGTGCGCGGCAAGCCCTTCAAGCGCGAAGGGTATGTGCATGCCTTTGGGATGATTCTTCTGTTTGCCCTGATGATTTGGGTGAACCTGCGCGATATATTGAGGCTGTTCTGATGAGTATCAAAAAAGCTGTTTTTGCGGGAAAGGTCGGCCTCGGGGCCGATTTTCCCATCAGCATACAATCCATGACGAACACACCGACAGAGAATGCCGAGGCGACCGGTGAGCAGATCCTGCAGCTGGCCGCCGCCGGGGCAGATCTGGTGCGGATCTCGGTATATAACGAGGAGTGTGTAAGCGCTGTGCGCGCCTTGGTGGACGCGAGCCCTGTTCCCCTGGTAGCCGATATACACTTTGATCACCGCCTGGCCATCGGCGCCATTGAGCAGGGCATCAGCAAGCTGCGTATCAACCCCGGCAATATCGGCGGGGAGGATAAGGTCAGGATGCTGGCTGACTGCGCCAAGCGCCACGGCATCCCCATCCGCATCGGCGTCAACACAGGGTCACTCCCAAAGGATATCCTCGCGGCTTACGGCGGTATCACGCCGGAGGCGATGGTTGAAGCCGCCCTTCGCCATGTGAAGCTGCTGGAAGCGGCGCATTTTGATGACATTGTTATTTCACTGAAGGCAAGCGATGTGCGCCTGACGGTCGACGCGTACAGGCTTGCCGACAGGACCTTTGATTATCCATTGCACGTGGGGGTTACCGAAGCCGGGTTGCCCGGACAGGGGACCATCAAATCGGCTATAGGCATTGGGTCTCTGCTGATTGACGGAATCGGGAGCACGATCCGCGTATCCCTGACCGGTTCTCCTCTGCAGGAACCCAAGGCCGCCCGTGATATCCTCAAAGCGATCGGATTGATCGGCGGCGTACAGCTGATATCATGCCCTACCTGCGGGCGCACTCAGGTCGATCTGGAAGGCATCGCGCGGGAAGTGGAACGGCGCACGGCCGATATCAAGGAGAGCCTGACGGTCGCCATCATGGGGTGCATCGTCAACGGGCCGGGAGAGGCGCAGGGGGCGGATATCGCCTACTGCGGCGGCGGCAAGGGGACAGGCGCGCTGTACGTACAGGGTAAATTTGTTCGCAGGATCACCGATAACACAGCGGATGAGATCATGGCTGCCATCCATGATTTTATTGCTCAGAAAAGATAAGCCTTATGGAGGATCGTATTGACCATTGATGAACTCCTGGCGATGATCGACGCCAATATCCCTGCCCTGAAGGGAAAGCTGCGTTTTGAAAAGGGCCGCTATGATGCGGAGAATGCACATGCCCATTTGTATTTCCTGTCTGATGTCCTTGTGGAAGCGGGCATGTTCCTGGCGCTTAAAAAGATCATGTTCAAGGCATTTCCGGGTATGCGGCTGTCGCTCCGCGTGGCCTCGCCTTCCCTTGCGGAGGGCTTTTTAGAGCACCCGGAGCAGTACGCGCACGTTTTGCTGGGCGTGATTGGACGGACGCATCCGGCAGCGCTTCCCTGGTCGGAGGAGATCCGATTTAGGGCCGAAGAAAAAGGGATTGTGGTCGAGATGCCGGACGAGTTTTCGCTGGATTACTTCAAAAAACAGGAAATCTCAAAACTGCTGTCAACTGCTGTAAGCGATATCTTCCGAATAGATACGCCGATCTCCCTGCGCCTGCGCGCGGACGCGGACAAGCGGCTTGAACGGCTGCGCCGTGAACGCGAGGCAGAACTTGAAGAAAAGACGCGCAGACAGGCGGAGGAAGATAAAAAAGCTGAGCAGGCACAGTCTAAGGCAGTGAAAAAGCCCAAACTCCTGCGCATCAAAGGCGCTGTCATCGCTGAAGCGCCTGTTGCCATCAGCGGGCTGACGGAACTGTCCGGCCGCGTCACTGTGGCCGGTAAAGTGGTTCAGGCGGAACGGCGTGATATCCCCGGCAAAGAGATGGTGCTGCTGACCTTCACGCTGACCGATTTTGAAGGGTCTGTCAACTGCAAAATCTTCCTGCGCTTCCGAGACGGACGCTATAAAAGCGAAGGGGCACCGACACCCGAGGAAATCAAAAGAGTCGAGGACGTAGTTGCCCAGGTCAAGGTGAACGCGGGGCTGAAAGTAAGAGGCACCTGCCAGATAGATACGTTCAGCCGCGGCCTGGTATTGATGGTCCAGGATATTTCAGAGCATGAACTGATCAAGCGAAAGGACGATGCCGAAAAGAAGCGCATCGAGCTGCACGCGCATACGCAGATGAGCGTGATGGATGCCACCGTATCCGCTGGCGATCTGATCGCCAGGGCAGCCAAGTGGGGCCATCAAGCCATTGCCATTACTGATCATGGCGTTGTGCAAGCCTACCCTGAAGCGTTTTCCGCGGCATCGCGGCATAAGATCAAGCTAATCCCCGGGGTTGAGGGCTATATGATGGACAGTACGCCCATTGTAAAGAGGGCCACACAGGCGCCGATGGAAGATGCTATTGTTGTGCTTGACTTTGAAACAACCGGCCTAAACACCCGGACCGACCGGATCATCGAGATCGGTGCTGTCAAGCTGCAAAACGGTCATATCGTAGATACATTCGCGCAGATGGTCAATCCCGGTATACCCCTGCCGCCCAAGATCACGGAGATCACAGGCATCGCGGATCATATGCTGATGGAAGCTCCATCCGCAGCCCAGGCGCTGCCCGGGCTGCTTGAGTTCATCGGGGAAGCGCCGCTGGCCGCTCATAACGCGGGTTTTGATTGCGCTGTGCTTGACAGCGAGCTGGGCCGTCTTGGGATCAAGCGCGATTGGACAGTAATTGATACCCTGTTTTTTGCTCAGAAGCTGCATCCCGAATATACGCGCTTCAACCTCAAGAGTGTATGCAAGCAGCTGGGCGTTTCGCTGAAAAACGCTCACCGCGCGGTGCATGACGCGACCGCGACGGCCCAGATCCTGTCGATCATGATGGATGAGGCGAAGGGAAAAGGGGCCGTGACCCTTGAGGATATTGATAAAAAGGTTATGGGCTACACCAAAGGGCTGGATCGCCATGTCATCCTGCTCGCGGCTTCGCAGCAGGGGCTGCAAAACATCAACAGGCTTGTCACGATGTCGCATCTTGATTACTTTCACTATGTTCCCAAGATGCCGCGCGACAAGATCGAGCAGTACCGTGAGGGCATCCTGATCGGTTCCGCCTGCTCAAGCGGAGAGGTGTTCCAAGCGGTTCTGGACGGCGCGGATGACAAATCACTGGAGGAAATTGCCGGGTTCTACGATTACCTGGAGGTGCAGCCTGAAGACAACCATGAGCTGCTGCTGATCCGGGGGATTGCGGACAGCCGCGACGCCCTTGTCAATATCAACCGCCGCATCATTGCTTTAGGCGAACGGCTTGGCATTCCTGTTGTCGCGACCGGCGACAGCCATTATCTGGAGCCTGAAGACAGTGTTTTCCGCGCTATCCTGCACCACAGCCAGCGGGATGAATACGCGGATGATCTGCCCAAGCAATATCTGCGTACAACGGATGAAATGCTGGAATGCTTTACCTACCTGGGGGAAGAGAAAGCAAGGGAGATTGTCATCGACAACCCGCACAAGATCGCTGACATGATCGGCGAGATCTCGCTTTATCCCAAGCATCCGCAGGGGTTGACCACCTTCTCGCCTGTGTGGGAGACGGCTAACAATGACATCAGGAACATGGCAATGGATACCGCCCATCAGCTGTATGGCGAACCGCTGCCCGACCTGGTTGAAAAGCGCCTGAACAAGGAGCTCAAATCAATCATCGGCTATGGCTACGCTACGCTATACAGCATCGCCAACAAGCTGGTCACCAAGTCAATGAGCGATGGCTATCTGGTAGGAAGCCGCGGATCGGTCGGCTCTTCGCTGGTTGCGACCATGTGTAATATCACCGAGGTGAACCCCTTGCCGCCCCACTACAGGTGCGCGCATTGCCATAAAGCAGATTTTGACGTGCCCCAGGGTTATACCGTCGGGATAGACCTGCCTGATAAGGATTGCCCTGTCTGCGGACAAAAGTTGATCAAGGATGGCTACGATATCCCCTTTGAGGTATTCCTGGGATTCAAAGGCGATAAGGTGCCTGATATCGATCTGAACTTTTCAGGCGAGTATCAGTCAAAGGCACACGCTTACGTGGAAGAACTCTTCGGGAAAGGCTTTGTTTTCCGCGCAGGCACCATTGGTACCCTCCAGGAAAAAACCGCTTATGGGCTAGTTCTCAAGTATATGGAGGATAAGGGAAAGCAGTTCTCCGATGCGGAAAAATCACGCCTTGCCCTGGGCTGCGTGAACGTCAAGCGCACGACCGGCCAGCATCCAGGCGGTATTGTCGTGCTGCCCAAGGAGTATGATATCACCCAGTTTACCGCTGTCCAGCATCCTTCGGATGATTCATCCAAAGGCGTCGTTACAACGCATTACGACTTCGCCTCAATGCATGATATTCTGGTCAAGCTTGATATTCTCGGGCATGACGACCCGACAATGATCCATATGATGGAACGCCTGAGCGGCGTACCGTACAATGAAGTGCCGCTTGATGATCCCAAGGTGATGTCCCTGTTCAGGTCAACCGAGGCATTGAACGTCACGCCTGCGGATATTTACAGCGAAACGGGAACCCTGGGCGTGCCGGAGTTCGGCACAGGATTTGTTCGCCAGATGCTGATGGATACGCTTCCCACGACCATGGAAGAGCTTATTCGCATATCAGGCTTGTCGCATGGTACGGATGTGTGGCTGGGCAATGCAAAAAATCTGATCGATTCAAAGACGGCAACGCTTAGAAGCTGCATCTGCACCCGTGATGACATCATGAATACCTTGATATCGCGCGGCGTGCCGGAGAAGATTGCTTTTGATACGATGGAGAGCGTGCGCAAAGGCAAGGGCCTCAAACCCGAAATGGAAGCGGCAATGAAGGAAAACGGCGTTGAGCAGTGGTACATTGAAAGCTGCAATAAAATCGCCTATATGTTCCCCAAAGGGCATGCCGTCGCCTATGTGACCATGGCGCTTCGCGTTGCCTGGTACAAGGTTTACAGACCTCTCGCTTACTATGCCGCCTATTTCTCAATACGCTCCAGAGGGTTTGACGCGCGTACAATGGCCCGTTCACGGGTTTATATCCGCCAGATGCTTGAAGATTATCAGGCCATTGACAGCAAGGAGCTGAGCGCCACCCAAAAGGACGAGATCGTGGCGCTTGAAATGGTCAATGAGATGCTGGCGCGCGGATTCAGCTTTCTGCCGCCTGACCTGTACAAAAGCGACGCCAGGGAGTTTCTCATCGAGGACAATGGTCTGCGGGTGCCCTTCTCATCCCTGGGCGGATTCGGTGAGGAGGCCGCGCTGAGCATTGTGGAAGCAAGGCAGGACCGTTTCCTGTCTGTTGAAGATATAAAAAGACGTACCAAGGTGACCAGCAGCGGCATTGAGCTGTTGAAGGAAGCCGGGGCGATGCGTGAGCTCTCGGATACCAACCAGGTGGATTTTTTCAGCATGTTCTAAGGCTCCTCTGCGTTGATTTATCCCTTTGCGCCTGCGAAATCGCTTGTAAACTTTGCGTTTGTATGATATAGTCATCTCGTGATTGACTAAGGAAAGAAGGGTTTAGCCAAGAGTGGGAGTTGCGTTGGGCGGGGGTCGGTGCATAGCACGGATCTTTTTCGCTACCCAATGTATACCCTCTTTTTGCTTTACATACGGGAATGGCGAAAGGGAAAGATAAGGTAAACGTGATACAGGTCGGCCGTGACCTGGCACAGCAGATGGGGTACGAGCTGGTAGATGCCGGGTTCGAAAAGGAAAGCGCGGGCCAGTACCTGCGCTATTATCTGGACAGCGCTCATGGCATCAGCCTCAATGACTGCGAAGCCTTTCACAAGAGGATACAGCCGCTTGTTGAGGAAGTTGACTACGATTTTCTCGAGGTCTCATCTCCCGGGATCGACCGGCCCATCAAGACACCGGGTTACGCGCTTAAGGCAGTCGGCTGTCCGGTAGAAGTGAAACTGTACCGGCCTGTTGCAGGGCAAAAGGCATTTACGGGTATTTTTAAGGGACTGGATGATGAAGGCTATCATCTGTATGCTGGCGGGGCAGATATGGTGTTTTCCGCCAAAGATGTGGCCGTCGCAAGAAGGACCATTGATGTAGAGGAAGAGCTTGCTGCGGCCGATGAGGCAGAGCAAACACAGGAGGAAGCAAATGAGCAATGACAAGCTTGATTTAATGGATGCCATTTCCATGCTCGCGCGGGAAAAGGATATCAACGAAGGCGTCCTGGTGGACACCATCGAGGAAGCGCTTAAGGTAGCTTATCGCCGCAACAACAAGGTCAGCAACACCAACCTGAACCTGACCGCTCACCTGAGCAAGAAGGAAGGCGCTAAGTTGTACGCCCGCAAGACGGTCGCTGAGGTCGTCGAGGAGCCGGATCTGCAGATCAGCCGGGATGAAGCGCTGAAAATCCGCAGCGATTACCAGATCGGTGATATCGTCGAAATTGACGTGACGCCTGCCGATTTTGGCCGCGTGGCCGCGCAGACAGCCAAGCAGATGCTGGTGCAGCGCATACGGGAGGCGGAGCGCGGCAAGATTTATGATGAATATATCGAAAAGGAAAACGAGATCCTGACCGCCATTGTTCAGCGGGTTGAGCCCAAGGCTGTATACGTCGAGCTTGGACGCACAGAAGGTGTCATGGAAGCCAGTGAGTTCATGCCCGGAGAAGAGTACCGGGATGATGACCACATCAAGGTCTATGTTCTTAAAGTGCACCGTTCAGGCCCCGAATCCAGCCGCAATCCGCAGGTCTATGTCAGCCGTATTCATCCCGGTCTGGTTAAGCGCCTGTTTGAAATGGAAGTGCCCGAGATCGCCACGGGCTTGGTGCAGATCAAATCCATCGCCAGAGAAGCCGGAAGCCGTACCAAGATCGCCGTGTATTCGGTCGATCCCATGATCGATCCCGTCGGCGCTTGCGTTGGTCCCCGAGGCTCCCGCGTTGAAAACGTGGTGAAAGAGCTGAAAAACGAAAAGATTGACATCATCAAGTGGTCATCCGACCCGGCTGAGTTTGTAGCCAACGCGCTCAACCCCGCCCACGTCGTCAGCGTGTTTATCTCCGAAGGCGAAAAAATCTGCCGCGTTGTCGTACCGGACACCCAGCTGTCACTGGCTATAGGCAAGGAGGGTCAAAATGCCCGCCTGGCCGCCAAGCTGACCGGCTGGAAAATCGACATCAAGTCAGAAACCCAAGTGGCTGAACTGATGCGTGAACAGGGCATCAACATGGATGACATTGCCATGGAGGAGCCGCCGATGGACGCGGAGTATGAAGAATTCTCGTCCTACATGCCCCCTGAGAACCTGGACGTGTGAGGTAAGGCATGCCAAAGAAGATCCCCATGCGCATGTGCGTAGGATGCAGGGAGATGAAGCCCAAGAAAGAGCTGCTGCGCGTTGTGCGCTCGCCTGAGGGTGAGGTGTCCATAGATCCCGGCGGCAAGAAATCCGGTCGCGGCGCTTATGTCTGCCATCAGGAGGCCTGCCTGGCCCGGGCGATCAAGCAGCGTCAGCTGGACAGGGCGCTGGAAGCAGCCCTCACCCCCGAGATCGCAAATCAGCTCAAAGAAGCGCTGGTGAAACTGGCCGGGGTGACCGCAAGTGATGGATGAGCAGAAGGTCGCCGGAATGATCGGCCTGGCGGTGAGAGCCAGACAAGCTCAGTTAGGTGCGGGACGCGCCCTTGACTGCCTGCGGGCCGGCAAGGCGGGATTGCTCCTGCTGGATGACGCAGTGTCAGACAATACCAGGAAACGTTTTACGGACGCGTGCGCGTCCCACGAGGTCGAAAGCCTGATGCTGCCCCCGGGCCTGCTTGGGCAGGCGGCAGGACGAATGGATACTATGGTAGCCGCGCTGCTCAAGGGCGGTTTGGCTGACAGATTGCGCGGCATGGGCCGCACAGATATAATAGATGAAGAATGAGACATTGCGGAGGACAAGGGATTAATGACAAAGGTCAGACTCAAAGAAGTCACCAAAGAACTTAATCAGACAGCAGGCGTGATCATATCGGAGACTGAGCGTCTCAAGCGAAATGCCGATATGCTGATTCAAGCGCTCAGGCAGCAGGAGAGCCAGTTCCTGCGTCAGGAAGACGAGGAGCGTCAGCGCCTGCGCTTTGAGCAGCAGCAGCAGCTGATTCAGCAGCAGACAAAGGCATGGACCATGCCTGATGATGAAGTTGCGGCAAAGCCTGAGGCAGCCGCCCCTGTGGAGTCTGCTTTTGTAAAAACGGAAGAAAAGAAAGAGGAGCACAAGGCTTCTGCCGAGCGGGAAGAAAAGTCGGTAAAGCAGCCTGAGCCCGCTCCTTCTGCGCAGGGACCTGCAGCCGCAGTCACCGCGCCAAAGGAAGCAGCTCCAGCCAATAAAGAGCAGGAGCCTGTTCAGCCTGCTCAAACAGCTCAGCCTGTCCAGCCCGTTCAAGCGGTCAGGCCGGCTGCCGCGCAGGCATCGGATAGGCCCGCCCGTACGGTTCCTGCCGCCCAGCCTGTTGGCCGCCCAGCCCCCGGCGCGCAGCAGTATGGCCGCCCGGCCCCCGGCGCGCAGCAGGGAGGCTTTGGCCGCCCGGCACCCGGCGCACAGCAGGGAGGCTTTGGCCGTCCGGCTCCCGGCGCGCAGCAATATGGCCGCCCGGCCCCCGGCGCGCAGCAATATGGCCGCCCAGCCCCCGGCGCTCAGCAGTATGGCCGCCCGGCCCCCGGCGCGCAGCAGGGAGGCTTCGGCCGTCCTGCTCCCGGAGCGCAAGGCGGATTTGGCCGTCCGGCACCCGGCGGTGTCCGCCCGGGTATGCGTCCGGGTATGGCCAAGCCTTTGTCTGAGGACGCGCCGCTGCCGCTTGGCAAGGAACGCGTCAGCAACTACGACCCCAATAAGAAGAATTATTCCCGCCAGCATGATCCCGAGCGAGTGACCCGCAACAAGCGTCAGCAGGTCCGCAATAGCTTCGTTTCACAGGATGATGAATCTGTACGCGGCGGCAAGCGCAGGGTGAAAAAGCCTTCGGTCCAGCAGTTAATGGCTCCGATCAAGATCGAAAAGGCCTATATGACTGCCGAAACCATTACGGTCAAGGATCTGACGGAGCGCATTGGCCGTCCCGCCGGTGAGATCCTCAAAAAGCTTCTGCTGCTTGGCAACCTTGCCACCATCAACAGCGAACTGGATTATGATACTGCCTCACTGGTGACAGCCGAATTCGGCATCGAGCTGGAGATGAAGCTTGCCCAGACGGCTGAAGACGTGCTGAGTGAATCTGCCGCGATTGAAGACGAGGAAAAGGACCTTCAGCCGCGTCCCCCGGTTATTACCATCATGGGACACGTTGACCACGGCAAGACCTCGCTGCTTGACTATATCCGCAGCGCTCACGTCACCAGGTCCGAGGCAGGCGGCATCACCCAGCACATTGGCGCGTATTCGGTGAACGTCAAGGGTGAAGTAATCACCTTCCTTGATACACCCGGCCATGAGGCGTTTACCGCCATGCGCGCCCGCGGCGCGCAGGCGACTGATATCGCTGTGCTGGTTGTCGCGGCCGATGACGGCGTGATGCCCCAGACTGTGGAGGCTATCAACCATGCCAAAGCGGCAGGCGTTCCGATCATTGTGGCGATCAATAAGATGGATAAGGATACGGCTAACCCCGGCCGCATCATGCAGGATTTGACCAACTATAACCTGGTCGCGGAGGAATGGGGCGGTGATGTGATCATGGTACCTGTCAGCGCTCTCACGGGCGATGGCGTGGACAAACTGCTTGATATGATCATTCTTCAGGCGGAAGTGATGCAGCTTCAGGCCAACCCGGACCGCAAAGCCCAGGGCGTCATCATAGAAGCCAAGCTTGACAAGAGCCGCGGCCCGCTGGCAACTGTGCTGCTGCAAAACGGTACATTGCACATAGGTGACAGCATCATCGCCGGCATGGCCTCAGGCCGTGTGCGCGCTATGCAAAACGACAAGGGCGAACGCGTGACTGAGGCCGGTCCTTCCATGCCCGTTGAGATCTCCGGCTTTACCGATGTTCCCTCGGCAGGTGATGAAATGGTCGCTGTTGACGATGACCGCCTGACCCGCCAGGTGGCTGAGGAGCGCAGGGACAAGGAGCGCGAACAGCGTGTGCTTGCTTCCTCCAAGGTTACGCTGGATAATCTGTTTGAAAACATTGCCGAGGGCAAGGTTGAAACACTCAACCTGATCGTTAAGGCTGATGTTCAGGGCTCGGTGGAAGCCGTGCGCCAGGCGCTTGAAAAACTGTCCAGCGATAAGGTCAAGATCCGTGTGCTGCATGCGGGTGTCGGCGCGATCACCAAGGATGATGTGAACCTGGCGACTGCTTTCAGCGCCATCATCATCGGTTTCAACATCCGTCCTGATAATAATGCCCGTGATATCGCCGAGAAGGAAGAGGTGGATATCCGCCTCTACCGCGTGATCTATCAGGCTATCGAGGATATCGAAAAAGCCATGAAGGGCATGCTGGAGCCGGTATTCAAAGAAAACATTCTCGGCCACGCGGAGATACGCAGCGTATTCCGTATCACGGGTGCCGGCACCATTGCAGGCTGCTATGTGACCGATGGCAAGCTGCAGCGCAACGCCTCTGTGCGTTTGCTGCGTGATCATGTGGTTGTATTTGAGGGCAAGCTTTCCTCGCTCAAGCGCTTTAAGGATGACGCCAAGGAAGTAGCCGCCGGTTACGAGTGCGGCGCGGGCCTGGACGGATACAACGATATCAAGGAACGCGATGTGATCGAGTGCTTTGTCATGGAAGAAGTGGAGGACGCCCGTGCCTAGTTTTCGCAACGACCGCATACAGGAGGAGATGAAGCGCGAGGTATACCGTATTATCCGCGATGAACTCTCTGATCCACGGCTTAAGCTGGGCACCATCTCCATCACCCATGTGGATGTGACGCGTGACTTGAGCTATGCCAAGGTCTATGTCAGCGTGCTGGAAGACGACCTTAAAAAGGACGTAATCAAGGCGCTCAAATCAGCGGCCGGTTTTATACGCCGTGAGCTGATGCGCGGCATGAACCTGCGATACACGCCTGAGCTTCAGTTCTATGAAGACAACAACATTGCCTACGGTGTCAGGATCAATGAACTGTTAAAGAAAGTTAATGCGGGAGAGGGGCAAGAGCTTGAACAAACAGAAGAATAGAGAGGATTTTGCCCCGATCCTCAGCCTGATCACCAGTGCAAATGATGTGCTGCTCTGTACTCATCTGGCTCCGGATGGTGACGCGCTTGGCTCCATGCTGGCTCTGGGTTCCCTGGTCAGAAGGATGGGCAAGCAGGTCACGATGATCTGTCATGACATTGTGCCGGGATATCTCGGTTTCCTGCCGGGCAGGGAGGATATCCTGCTTCCCGCCCAGGTAGAGGGGATACAATTTGACCTGGCCTTATCGATTGACGCGTCTGACCTTATGCGTCTTGGAGAGAGTGCCGCGGCCTTTAGGCAGGCCCGTGTCTGCGCACAAATGGATCACCACAAGACCAATGAAGGCTTTGCGGATCATAACCTGGTGCTGGACGATCTGCCCGCCTCAGGCAGTATTGTATTGCGGATGATGGAAGCGGCTGATTTAGCCGTCACCCGGGAAGAGGCTGTTTGCCTTTATACAGCCATCACCACAGATACGGGTAACCTCTGTTTTGGCAGCGTAAGCGATGAAACCTTTGAGCAGATTGCTTCCCTGATGCGGGCAGGCCTTCCTTTGGCGGATACGGCCAGACGCCTGCACCTGATGCGGGATAAGGAACATGTACTCATGCTGGGCCGCGCGCTCAGATCGCTTGAATTCCTTCTGGATGGGCGCCTGACCATGATGACGCTTACCAGGGAGGATTATCTTCAAAGCGGCGCAGACATCAGCCATACAGATAAGATCGTCAACTACGGGCTGTACATGCCGGGGGTTGAAATGGCATGCCTCGCCCATGAAATGGACGATGGGATAAAATTCAGCCTCCGCAGCATTGAGCCGCGGCAGGTATCAGGGCTTGCCGCCAGGTTTGGCGGCGGCGGTCATGCGCAGGCTTCTGGATGCACTGTTTACGCGCCGCTGAATGAAGCTGTGCGGCTCATACGCGAAGCTGCGCTGGAAGAGCTCTCCAGGTGAACGGAATCATCAACCTGCTAAAGCCGCCCTGCCTGTCATCGGCACAGGCGGTTTCTTTTATTAAGCGTTTAACAGGGCAAAAGACAGGCCATGCCGGCACGCTTGACCCCGAGGCCTGCGGAGTTCTGCCCATTATGATCGGCAAAGCGACTTCGCTGTTTGATTATATAGCCGAACATCAGAAGGTCTATGTTGCCCAGATTGCCTTTGGAACAGCGACTGATACTCAGGACGCGACCGGGATTGTCATGCACAAGGGGCACAATTACCCTGACATCGACGCGCTCAGGAGTGTCCTTGATGATTTTAAGGGTACCCTGATGCAGGTGCCCCCTTCCTTTTCCGCGATCAAGCGGGATGGCAAGGCGCTGTATGCGCTGGCGCGCGCGGGGGAAATGGTCGAAGTGCCGGCACGCCCCGTGCAGATACAGGATATAGAACTGCTGAGCCAGACAGCAGATCATGGATTCCTGCTGCGCGTATCCTGCGGAAAGGGAACATATATCCGCACTTTGTGTCACGACATCGGCCTGCGATTGGGGTGTCCCGCGCACATGCGGATGCTGATCAGAGAAAGGACCGGTCCTTTTCGCATTGATGAGGCAATCACGATGGAAGAGTTCGAGGCTTGCGTGCAAAACGGTACAGAGAGCGGCCCCTGGCTTTTGAGCATGGAGAAGACCATCGCTCACTTGCCTCAGCTGAACGTAAGGGACGATCTGTGGAAGCCTTGCGTCAATGGCGTGGCGATTAGTCCGGCAGAGGCTCCCGGCGCGCGGGAAATGGAGGAAGGAAGCGTGGCAGCGCTGCGGTGCCGTGATATATTGATCGGCTTGTACGAAAAACGCGGCGGTATGCTTTACCTCAAGACGATGCTGATCGACAGGGAAAACATCGTTTCTTGACAGCGCACACCTTTGATTGTACTATTATTGTATTGTGGAAGGGGCGATGAACATGCAAGTGATCAACACGCAGGATATCAGCAAACCGATACGCGATATAGCTTATGAAATACTCAAGCAGGCCATTATCACCGGTGAGCTGCCCGCCGGCTACCGCATTGTGGAAACGGTCTATGCCAATAAGCTGCATATCAGCCGCACACCGCTTCGCGAAGCCTTCAGAAAGCTGGAGCTGGATGGCCTGGTTTCCTGCGAAGTGCGCCGCGGCGTCATCGTCCGCGCGTTTACCATTGAGGATATTGAGGAAATCTATGGTATCCGCAACGCGCTGATGACGCTGATCACCCCATCCATCATTGAAAACATTACGGAAGAAGACCTCAAGGAACTGGAGGATATCCTGGCGGTGATGGATATCAGCGAGCGGGAGGCTGATTCAGGCGCTCTGGCTGTGCAAAACCGTCAGTTCCACCGTAAAATTGAGCATATATCCAATAAGAAACGTATCCTGCGTGTCATTGACAGCCAGGAAGAGTATATTATCCGTTTTTCTGCGCTGGCAATTGCCAGTATTGTGCGCCGTACCAGCGCGCACCAGGAACATCGCCTGATGCTCACTTATTTGAGAGAGCGCAATGAGGAAAAGTTCGCTGACCTCATGGCGCGGCACCTGGAACAAAGCAAAAGAGTCTGCCTCAAGGCAGTTGACGGGCATGTCGGCAATATCCAAAAAAAGCGCGCTTAATTTGATGAGGATCCCTGTAGGGATAAGGATAGAAATCTATTCAATCATTCAAGGAGGCAGCCATGACTGATATACAGATTGCCCAGGCGGCAAAGATGATGCCCATTGAGGACCTGGCAAAAAGCATCGGCCTTCATCCGGACTCGCTTTCGCCTTATGGCCGTTATATCGCGAAGGTGGATCCCGCTTATTATCATGATCTGCCTCGCCGCGCAAAGCTTGTTTTAGTAACTGCCATAACGCCTACACCCGCGGGCGAGGGGAAGACCACCATCAGTATCAGCCTGGCGGATGGCCTGCACTATAACGGAAAGTCTGCGATGCTTGCCCTGCGGGAGCCTTCCTTAGGCCCCGTTTTTGGTATGAAGGGAGGCGCGACCGGGGGCGGCCATGTGCAGGTGCTGCCGATGGAAAATATCAACCTTCATTTCACGGGCGACCTGCACGCGATCACGACGGCGAATAATCTTCTGGCGTCAATGATTGATAATCATATCCAGCAGGGAAACACGCTCACTATTGATCCCAGGCGAATCACTTTTCGCCGCTGCATGGATCTAAATGACCGTCAGCTGCGCAGCGTGATCAGCGGCCTTGGCGGCAGCGCCAACGGTATGCCGCGGGAAGATGGCTTTGATATCACAGCCGCCAGCGAAGTGATGGCCACCTTCTGCATGGCGCAGAATCTTCAGGATCTCAAGAACAGGCTGGCCCGCATTGTTGTGGCGCGCGATTATGAGGGAAAGGCAGTTACCTGCGGCCAGATAGGCGCGCAAGGCGCTATGGCGGCCCTGTTACGTGACGCGGCTATGCCCAACCTCGTGCAGACCATAGACCACACCCCTTGCTTGATTCATGGCGGTCCCTTCGCGAATATCGCTCATGGATGCAACAGCGTGATCGCCACCAAGCTGGCGCTGAAACTGTCTGATTATGTGATCACTGAGGCGGGCTTTGGCGGCGACCTGGGCGCTGAAAAATTCCTTGATATCAAGTGCCGGCAGAGCGGCCTGTGGCCTGATTGCGTGGTCCTGGTTGCTACTATCCGCGCGCTGAAGCACCATGGCGGTGTCGCCAAAGCCGATTTGAGCGCTGAAAATGTTCCGGCGCTTGAAAAGGGGCTTTGCAATCTTCGCCAGCACATTAAAAATATACGCGGGATCTGGCAGCTTCCGGTCGTGGTCGCGCTGAATCATTTTGCCACCGATACTCAGGCTGAAATTGATACCGTGCTTCGCGCGGCGGAGGACGAAGGCGTCCCCTGCCGTTTCAGCGACGGCTGGGCGCAGGGCGGCAGAGGCGCGTCGGAGCTTGCAAGCTGTGTGTCTGATCTGTTGGATGGGAAGCAGACGCCTGCCCCCTCCTACACCTATCCCGAGGACCTCGGGCTGGCTGAAAAGATCGAGGCGGTTGCCACGCGCGTATATCACGCCGGCAGCGTTGCTTTCTCCCCAAAGGTTCGCGGTATTATCAGGCAGCTGGAAGAAGACGGATGGGCCAAGGCTCCTGTATGCATAGCCAAGACACAGTATTCCTTCAGTGATAATCCAAAGGTTTTAGGCGCGCCGGAGGGTTTTGAACTGGCCATCCGTGATGTGCGCCTGTCAGCCGGAGCTGGCTTCGTAGTGGCCTTCGCGGGCGATATCATTGCCATGCCCGGCCTGCCCAAGCAGCCGGCCGCTTTGCAAGTGGATGTGGATGAAGTGGGCAGGATCGATGGCATTTTCTAATGCCAAAATATCCCGGAAATTTCTAAGGAGCGATTCATGAAAAGGTTATTATCCTGTTTTTTGTTATTATCTGTGCTTTTAATGCCCCTTATGGTGCCGGCTGAAGAAGAGGATGTTTCCCTGTTCGCGAAGCCGACAGCCACCCCTACAGTCGATTCCGTTCAGCCTGAAGCTGAGGAGCAGGAGACGATCCCTTCAAATCCTGAGGAGCCGGTCACTTTGCAGCCTGACGGCAGCATACTGATCACCATCAGCGCCGGAGGCGACCTGACCTTTGGCGGCGATGTGCGTGAACGGCGTGAGTCGCTCTTTGACAGAGAACTGAAAAGGCAAGGCGGCGATCTCAGCTTTGTGGCCCGCAATGTACGCGAAATTCTGGAGAAGGACGATATGACCCTGGTCAACTTCGAAACCACGCTGACCACGGCGCCCGTCTATAAAAAGAACAACAGCTTTGTTTTTTCAGCGCCCCTTGAGTATGTGGAGATACTGGAACACTTCAGCATCGAAGCTGTCTCTTTTGAAAATAACCATGCCATGGATCATGGCGAGACAGGCATAGAAGAGACACAGCGTGTCTTAACGCAGGCAGGTATCGTCTGGAGCACTGAGGCATACCCGGCAATCTATGAGACCAAGGGCGTCCGAATCGGTATGCTTGCCTATCAAACTTTCAATGGCAACTATCCGCGGCTGACCGAAAAGGTTCCGCAGGATATAGCCATGATGCGTCAAAAGAGCGATATTGTCATCGTGAGCTATCACTGGGGCGATGAACTGGATTATATGCCCAACAGCAACCAGCAGGATTTGGGCCGCTTGACCATTGATTCGGGCGCTGATCTGGTCCTGGGTCACCACAGCCACCGCATCAACCCGATCGAGCAGTACAACGGCAAGTACATAGTTTACTCGCTGGCAAATTTCAGCTTTGCGGGCAACAATAAACCCAGCGATATGTCCTCATTTATTTTTCAGACCCGGTTCAGCTTCAAGGACGGTCAAGCCGCGCCTCAGGGATTTCGGATCGTGCCGATGCGCATATCCTCAAAGACTGATTATAATGATTTCATTCCCACGCCTTATACGGATCAGCGGCAGATAGATACAGTCATCAATACCATGCTGTCCAACAGCAGAAAACTTCCCTATGCCGTGACCAACTACCCTCTTGACTGGGAATAAAGGAAAACAAACAGATGCGCGCGAAGATGATGATATTCAGCGGAAGTACAGAGGCATCAAGTCTCTCTCTTCGCGTACAGCAAATATTGACTGATCTGGCGGTCGCTTTCGGCCATTCATTTATAATGGTAGAGGATAAGATATCTGAGCTTTCCATACAGGAGTATGGCAGCGCCATGACTGAAGAAGCGATCGAAGCTGCCATGCAGTGTGACGGTACCCTTTGCGTTGCGCCGGACGAGGAAGGCATGCCGGAGCTTGCGGATGGGCTCGATTGCATCTTGCGGTGCCGCGTTTACATGATGCCGGAATGTTTAAACGCGCATTCTCCCTTAAAAACAGGCAAGCTGCCCCGCGGCGTGCTTGCCTGTCCGATCAAGCTGGAGGAACAAGCGCTGAAAAACGCTGCTGATCATGTATATAGCATGGCAAAGGACTCCGGTTTGCTCATCAGTGAAATTCCCTACACCGGCAAGTATCTCCATTTGTGGGAGGAGGCTGTCCGGCCTGCCGCCGCAAGGTATTATCTGAATCAGAGGATGATGACCGATGCGCCGGGGTTCATCAAGGACATGATCAGGACACCTGACGGCATGGGGGTGCTGCTGGCAACGGCATCAGCCTGTGCCAGCGTACAGGCCGCGGCATCTGCCCTATGCGGCATAGAGTCATTTATCTATGATTCTTACTGGGATGAGCAGGGCCCCAGACTTTTCTCTGTCTGTTTGCAGAAGAACGCGGCAGGCGACAGCATCAATCCCTTTGGTCTCCTCTATGCCGCTGCCGATATGCTCAAATTCCGCTTCGGACTCAGCCGGGAAGCGGATTTTCTGCTGACCTGCCGCAACAATGTACTGAACGCCGGGTGGCGTACCTCGGATATCGCCGAGGATGGCAGCATGCGTGTGTCAACAGAGGCCATTTTCAGTCTGATCAGTGAGCAGATTGATCTGGTGGCTGCACTGGCTGCCCACTAAATAGCGGATCAATTCAATGCAATTCCCTGACTATTCGCGCTGCGGCGTTAATCTGATAGCCTCAGTGCTTCGATACTTTGGCACGGGAAACGGCCGCAGCTGTCTGCCTGAGCTTGATGCTATTCTTTCCCGGAGGGAATACCGCAATGTTGTGCTCATGCTGTTTGACGGTATGAGCATGAATGCGCTTGAAACCCACCTTTCAAAGGATAGCTTTACAAGGCGTCAGGTCGCAACTGTTCTGTCCGCAGTATTTCCATCGACCACCACGGCCGCGACCACCAGCATTCAAAGCGGCCTGGAGCCCGGGAGGCATGGATGGATCGGGTGGACGCTTCACTTTGAACAGCTTGGAAAGAGCATTGATATATTTATTAACCGCGTTCAGTTTTCCAAGGAGTCTGCCGGGTATGAATCAGCCGTGAAGACCAGGTTTCCCTATATACCCGTGACAGAGATGATCAACCGGTCAGGGCAGGGGAACGGACGCTGTGTATCGCCCTTTGATGATGTAATCATAAATAATATCGATGATCTGTTCACACAGACCAGCCGGCTGATGAGGGAAGATGGCAGGCATTATATCTATGCCTACTGGCCGGAACCTGATCATTTGATGCATGATAAAGGCTGCCGGCATGAGACAGTGACCCGGGTGATCGCGGATATTGACAGGAGGCTTGAACTATTTTTCAACCAACTGGAGCCTGATGATCTGGTGCTTGTTACCGCGGACCACGGGCTGGTGGATGGGATTCCCGAGTTCTTTGAGGATCATCCGATACTTGAAGCCATGCTTCGCATCCCGCCATGCGTAGAGCCGCGCGCTGCCGCGCTGTACGTGAATGATGAGCATATGGAGGCTTTTCCCCAAGCCTTCAGGGCAGCCTTCGGCGATCATTACCTGTTCATGAATCAAAAACAGGCCCTTGAAAGCGGCCTGTTTGGCAAGGGGCCTATGAGAGCCGAGCTTCCGTCTCTGATCGGGGACTTTTTTGCTGTATCCGCCGGGCCATACGCCTTGTATCAGAAACGCGAGCATTGCCGTCTGACAGGTATGCATGGGGGCCTGACAGAGGCTGAAATGAACGTTCCATTGATCGTATTGCGTTCTGACAAAGGGGAGGAATGATACTCTTTACCTTGTTATTTCGCCGGGTTGGTCGCGCCAAGTGAACGAGCTCTATCTTTTATGCCTTCTGTCATCTCGACACTGCGGTCGTTTAATATCCACACCGCTTCAACGCCGTCCATACTCTCCACAAGGGCTCTTCCTTCCTCATAAGGCAGCAGAAAGACGACGGTGGACAGGAGATCCGCCCATCCAGAATCTTCCGTGATGATGGTAACGGAACGCATGTAATCGGTGGGCATCAGTGTATCCGGCGAGATAAGGTGATGATAGCGCTTGCCTTCATAGACAAAATACCGCTGATAGTCTCCGCTTGTTACAACAGAGGCGTTATGCAAAAACAAAACATCCATCAGGTCGCTGTTTACGTCACCGAGTACAGACTTGTCAGGATCCTGTATCGCGACACCCCAGTTGTCACGGCCGTCCATCGGCCTGCTGCCCAAACGGACGTTTCCTCCTGCATTGATATAAAACGAGGTAACCTCGCTTTTCAGCATTTCCTGCGCCACCAGTTCCGTTGCGTAACCCTTGGCTACGGCCCCCAGATCAATGGACAGATCGGGATCGGCGAAGAACACGCTCATGTCCGCCTCATTAAGCACAATATCGTTGATATCAGTATGAATGGCGGCCCGCTTGAGGCGCTCGGGATCCGGGAGGTAGGCCTTCTCGGGTTCTGAGATCGAATCGCTGCGCGCGTCACGCCACAGGCTCAGCACACTGCCCAGGGCAATATTATTTTTGCCCAGCGTTTGCTCGTAATGCTCCTTGCAAAATTTGATCAGCTCAAACAGCGCTTTGTCGACAACAACGGGGGCCTTCGAGGCCTCTTGGTTCAGCGTATATACATTATTCAGACCCTCGTAGGGATGGAAGTTATCATACAGGCGATGGTAGGTCTGGAACATGCTTTCCGCCTGTTCGGCCGCCTTATCAAAGGCCTCCTTGCTTCGCGAAAACCCTTGTATGGTAATGACCGTATCAAAAGTCCCAAAGAAGGTCTTGGTATACTTTTCATACGCCTGGTTTGATGAAGCACAGCCCGTTAGGCTCAGGCACAGAATCAGAATCAGGCAGACCGCAAATAAACGCTTCATATTATGCTGTTAACGCTCCCAATAACCTAAAGATTTCAAATCACTGCTGCTGTCCATCCAGCCGGTGCGCACCTTGACCCAAAGTTGCAAATTGACATGGCAGCCAAGCAGCGTTTCAATATCCACCCTTGCCTGCGAGCCGATCTTTTGCATCATTTCTCCTTTGCGGCCGATGATGATGGTTTTATGAGAGGCGCGCTCGCAGTAGATATCGGCCTGAATCTCTGTCAGATCCTTCCTGATTTCTTTAACACTCAAGACTTCCACGCCGATACCATGGGGTACCTCTTCGCGCAGGTTCATCAGCGCCTTTTCCCGGATGATCTCAGCGATCATCTGCCGCTCATTTTGATCCGTCCACAGATCGTCAGGATAGTATTTAGGCCCCTGGGGGAGATGTTTGTAAATTTCCTGCATCAGCGTATCAACGCCTTCGCCGGCTTTCGCGCTGATGGGTAATACCATATCAAAACCGGCATCGGCAAAGGATGATATGATGGGCAGAAGTTCCTGTGGACGAACCAGATCAGTCTTATTGAGCAATAGGTATTTGGGCACTTTGAAACCCTTATAGCTTTCTGCCAGTTCATGATCTTCAGGCCTTGGCTTGCTGGCATCGATCAATAAACACAGAATATCAATACCCTGCACGGCATCCTGCACTGTTTTTTCCATATATTCGCCGAGCTTCGTCTTAGGTTTATGGATACCGGGTGTATCAACGAAGACGACCTGTGAATGTTCAGTTCCCACGATCCCCAGAATCCTGTTTCGGGTGGTCTGGGGCTTTGGTGAAACGATAGATACCTTTTCGCCGACCAGCCGGTTGACCAGGGTTGATTTGCCAACATTAGGGCGTCCTACGACGGCGACGAAGCCGGAGTGAAACTGCTGCGCTGTATTATCCATGTTGTTCCTTTCCAAGATGATCTTGTACACCGTTTGAGGGGGAGAAGCTGTGGGGCAAAAGCGCTGAGAGACTGGACTGGGCTACCTCATCCTCGCCCCAGGACACCAGCACACGGATATCACCGCAAAACTCGCTGAGCACTTGCCGGCAGGCCCCGCAGGGCCAGGGAGGCATATCCTTGGCAGCGATGGCAATCGCGGTGAACCTTTTGGCTCCCTCACTGACTGCCTTAAAAATGGCGGTTCGCTCGGCACAGTTGGTCAAGCCGTAGGAGGCATTCTCCACATTGCAGCCCGTGAACATCCTCCCGTCGTCACACAGCAGGCAAGCGCCAACCTGGTAATGAGAATAGGGAACATAGGCTGCTTCCATGGCCTGCCTGGCCATTTGGATCAACACGGAATCGCTGTCTTCTCTTAATAGGCCGGCCTTTGCGAGAGCCAGTTCCTCTTTTTCGCGCATGGCAGCTTTATCCTCCTCATTCATATGATCATATCCAAATAGATGAAACAGCCCGTGTACCAGCAGATAGCACAGTTCCCGATCAAGGGAGTGGCCATACTCTTCAGCCTGAGCGCGGGTGCGCTCCATTGAGACAACAATATCACCCAGAAAATAAACCCGCAAATCAGGATCCCATTCCCGCCTAAGCAGTTCTGCGGCAACCGAAGCGGTCATACCCACTGGGTATCTGACGGCGGGAAAGCTAAGTACATCTGTTGCTTTATCAATGCCGCGCTGATCAAGGTTGATTTCGCGGATGCCCTCATCGTCCGTTATGTTCAGCTGAATGCAGCAGTCAAGTGTCAGGCCTTCTGCCTCCTGGGCCATATCCGCGGCGAGCCGCAGCAGATCCTCAGGGAGGTTAAAAGATGATTCGTTTTCTATGATCAGCTTCATTTGGCCTCGCTTTTAATCGAGTCAGACGGCGCGGCGACAGGAGCGGGATTAAGCCTGGAAGCGCTGAAGGTGGAGCGCATTTTAGCCAGAGGTGACTGCTTGTCGCTATCCGGATACCCGATGCGCTCATGGAATATGCCGTGAACAACAGTGGCGCAGGTGTCGCGTATCGTATATAAATCTTTTATTGTCAGAGGGGAGTTCGATAGCATACCGGTATCCAGCTTGCCCTTGATCAGCTTCCAGATGAAGGCTTTGATCTCTTCGGGCGTAGGGGCGTTGAGCGTGCGGATCGCTGCCTCCACCGTATCACAGAGCATCACGATGGCCGCCTCAGCGCTTTGAGGCGGGATGCTGTCATAGCGGAACGAGGAGTCGTCGCTTGGTTCTCCTGCCTTGGCGTAAAAATAGGCGACCAGTGAATTGCCATGGTGCTGCTCAACAATCTGCAATATTTCCCTGGGCAGGCGATACTGCCGGCCCAGAACCAGGCCGTCGCGGATATGGGAGGTAATGATGGCTGCGGATACAGCCGGATCGGTCTGGTCATGCAGATTGCCAATCCCGATCTGGTTTTCCTTAAAATAATGCGGACGCTTAAGTTTCCCGATGTCGTGGTAATACCCGCCGAGCCTGGCTAATAACGCGTTTGCGCCGACAGCCTCAGCCGATGCCTCCGCCATATTGGCGATCAGAATGCTATGATGATAGGTACCGGGCGCTTCCAGCAGCAGGCGGCGCAGCAAGGGATGATTGGGGTTGCTCAATGCCATCAGGCGGTCATTTGTCGGCAGGTTAAAAGCTGGCTCCAGCAAGGCCTGACCCGCAATGCACAGGATGGTGGCAATAACAATTCCGCCGCCCATATTCAAAGCCCTTTCAAGGAAGCCTGCTGTGTTGTTGCTGTACAAAAGGCCGAAACCCAGCACGGATAAGAAACCTGTCACCGCAGCGGCAGCCCCGGCCTGCAGCACGGGGGAACGCTGGATGCTCCTGCGGTTGAGGATCAGAGAGGCAACGGTCGCGGCAAGTACGGAACTGACAAGCAGCGTACCAAGATCAGTGGGGGAAGCGCTTGCGGAGCTTGACAAAACCAATGATCCGATCAGCGCGGCACAGAGATTGACAGGCAGGGAGGGCAGCAGACCAATGGTCAGCGATAGAAGCATGGAACCGGTGATCAGGGGGGTCAGATAGATCAGCTGCAGGCTCTTTCCCAGAAAGCTGAACAAGACGGTCAGCAAAAGCGACAAATAAATGATTGCCAGATACCTTATATCGTTAAGGATTCCGGGGAAGGCCAGCCACAAAAACGCGGCCGTGGCGCATAGAGAGCACAGCACGATCAGCACAGCGCCGCCATAGAGGCGGTAATCGATCTCATTATCATTCAGCAAGCCAAGTGTGCGCAGCATATCGATTTGGTTTTGACGTATGCGGCCCTCACCTCTCACGACGATGCTTTGGCCTTGCTTGTATACAACAGGCTCCACTGCCTTCATCGCCGCTTCCTTCGCTGTATCGGTCTGCTCCTGATCAATGACCATATTGGGGGAGATGACGGCTTTCAGAACAGGATGCACAACGTTTTGCAGCAGCCCTACACTGGTTTTATAGCCCAGGATCTGCATGATGCTGTTGATGGCAATGTTTTCCTGCCCCTGGCTAACGTGGCCTTGCATGGTGTTGCGCACCGCGCTGCGCATGGAGGAGATCAGCTCGTCAAACTGCGTCGCTGTAGCGTTCATCAGGGTGATCAGCTGGTAATCCCGAAGCGTCAGCAAGTTCAGCATGCCCGCTGCGTATTCCAGCTCTTCCTTTTCATACTGGCGCGCCGGACCGTAATCCGGCAGGGTTTCCGCGTATTGACGCACAGCGGATAGCTGGACAAAAAGATTATCAAGATTGGTCATCACCTGTTCGGTGACATCCTCCGCGAACTTATAGGTGGGTGTAACGGCGGCGGCGGCCAGGTTTCTGTTGGACTGGGTAGTAACCTCATCCACCACGTCCTTGGTGGCAAAGATGGTGACATTGGGCACCATCCCCACTGTCAGCTGATATCGCTTGGGGGATATGGAGATAAAGGAAGCTAAAAGCACCAGTAATGTGCCGGCGGCGATCATCAGTATTCTAAAAAGGCGCTGGCGTGAAACCAGCTTTTCATAAATCAATTGAGTTTTGCTGCCGCCGTTATTGCCCGCGCGGCTTATTTTATTCATGTCATGCTCCTGTGTTCTTCATAAGCCTGCACGATGCGCTGCACCAAATCGTTACGCACGACATCCACGCGGGTCAGGTTGACGATGCCGATATCCGGTATACCCTTTAAGACTTCCTGCGCGATATTGAGGCCGGATACCCTGCCCGGTCCCAGATCGATCTGGGTCAGATCTCCGGCAACGACGCTTCGGGCATTGCGCCCCATGCGTGTTAAAAACATTTTCATCTGCTCACCGGTGGTATTCTGAGCCTCATCCAATATGATGAAAGCGTCATTCAGCGTGCGGCCCCGCATAAACGCAAGCGGCGCCACCTCGATCGTTCCCTTCTCGATCAGGCTTTGATACGCGTCCTGCCCCATCAGATCGTACAAGGCGTCATATAAAGGACGCAGATAGGGGTCGATCTTCTGGGCCATATCACCAGGCAAAAAACCAAGCTTTTCGCCTGCTTCAACCGCAGGGCGCGTCAGAATAATTCGTTCGACTTCTTTGTTTCGCAGCGCCAGAACCGCCAGAGCGATAGCGAGGTAGGTTTTGCCGGTACCGGCAGGGCCGATGGCCAGGGTCAACTGGTTTTTGCGTATCGAGTCGACATACTCACGCTGTCCGGCTGTTTTGCAGCGTATCCGCTGCCCGCGATATGTGTAGGCGACGATATCGCTGAATATCTCCTCCGCCCGCTCCGCGTGCCCCCGGCCGACCAGCGTGCATAAATAGCGAACCGTGCCCGCGTCGATTGACTGGCCCTCATATAGCATACGCGTGAGCTGATCGATCACCTGTCGGGCAAGCGCGCAGGCCGGCTCTTCTCCCTGAATATGAAAACCGTTGTCACGCAATACGATGTTAACAGAAAACTCCTGCTCAATCAGTTTTACAAACTGATCATTCATGCCAAACAGCGCCTGATACACATCCAGATTCTTTACGCTTGACGCCAAAGACCAAATCATCTCCTTTAAGCCGGGACTAATACCCCTTGCATTTTACTATATTTACTCTATTGAAGCAATCTTTGACGAGGCAAGGCAACTGTGCTATGATGCCCACACCAAAAACAAGGAAGTGCTCTTGATGGTAAAGGGTCTGGTCAGTGTTATTATCCCGGTATACAATGCCCGAAAGTATTTGGATTCGTGTATTGACAGCCTTCTTGGACAAAGCTATACGCAGCTGGAGATCATCCTGGTCAACGACGGAAGCCGTGATGACAGCCTGGCCCTATGCCAGGTAAGGGCTACGCAGGATGCGCGCATCGTTGTGGTAGATCAGACCAACGCCGGGCCGGGAGCCGCAAGAAACGTCGGTCTCGCGCTTGCCAAAGGCGAATATATTCTGTTCTCTGACAGTGATGATATCGTGCTGCCCGGCGCGGTTGAAAGCTTGGTCGGGGCAATGGGGGATGACCATGATTTGGCCATTGCCTTGTTTGAGCTTTGCGTCGACGGGAAGCGGACAAGCGTCCGCGGATTGATCAAAGAAGATCTGCTGCTTGACAGAGACGAATTCCTGGAACGTTTGAGCCGCTGGCCCGGCGCCTATTATTACAGCGCGCTGTGGAATAAGCTTTATCGCCATGAAATCATTAAAAAGCATCACATCAGCTTTCATACCAATATGATCTGGGGTGAAGACTGCCTGTTTAATATGGAGTATGACTGCCATGTACAGAAGGCGCGCTGCGTCAACATGGCTGTATACCGCTATAACCGCAAGATAACGGGCTTGGCATGGAACTCCCTGTTTCAGCTGCATAAGGGTATCCGAATCAAATATTCCATTTACCGCGCATTAAAAAGGATATATACGCAGGCAGGCCGGTATGGAAAATATTATTGGCGCGTCCAGCGCTATATCCTCAACGTCACCTTGATGGATTGATGCAAGGCTGCTCTTATCTGTCGATACGGTAGATGCCGCATTTTAAATACTGGGTCTCGGGGGCGGCGGGCAGCGTTGGATGATCTCTGCCCTGGCTGCGGAATTCCACCTGCATTAAACTGACACGCGCGTCGATGGCAGCCTGCAATACGATGTCTTTGAACATCGCGCTGAGGATATGCTGGGAACATGAACAGGTCACCAGATACCCTCCGTTCCTGATCATCTTCATCGCGCGCAGGTTTATTTCTTTATACCCTTTCGTCGCTGATTCCACATTGGACTTGGATTTGGCGAAGGCGGGGGGATCAAGGATAATGACATCGTACTCCGCTCCTGACTGCGATTCGTCGCGAAGCAGGTCAAAGACATTGGCTGCGCTGAACGACACATGATCAAAGCCATTGAGTCGCGCGTTTTCGCGCGCGCACTCACAGGCGAACTCTGAGATATCTACCCCGATCACTTCCCTTGCCCCATAACGGGCCGCATGCAGCGCGAAACTGCCGGTGTGTGTAAAGCAGTCCAGCACCTTCGCGTCTTTCACAAAGGGGGCAAGAGCAGCGCGGTTCTCCTTCTGATCAAGGAAATAACCGGTTTTCTGCCCCTGTTTTACGTCCACATGGAAGCGGACGCCGTTCTCAGCGATTTCGACCCTTTCAGGAACTACACCATACAAAAGCCCGGTAGACTGTTCCATCCCTTCCAGGCGCCGGATGGGGACATCGTTGCGTTCATAAACACCAAGAGGCGAAAGCTCCTCTACCAACGCGTCCACAATCATCTGTTGGTATCTGCTCATGCCCAGGGACAGGCACTGCAGCGAAATCACGGACCCAAAACAGTCCGCCACAATGGCAGGCAAGCCGTCGGCTTCAGCGTGAATCAGACGGCAGGAGCCCAGATCGGCGAATTTTCTTCTGTAGTCAACTGCCCGGCGTACACGGGCTTTGATAAAGGCCTCATCTATTTCTTCATCATGAAGAGTCAGTATGCGCAGCGCGATCTGCGAATTGGGATTATAAACTGCCTTCGCCAAAAACTTCCCTTGTTTGGTGCACACAGTCACGGTATCGCCGGGACTGACAGACCTGTCCGCGCGGTCGACATCGCTTAAAAAAATCCAAGGATGGCCAAGGAACACTCTTTTTTCTTTTCCCGGCTTCAAATAAACCTGTCCCATACTCCGGTCTCTCCCCCTTTTAAACGCTTGCATCATAGCATATAAATGCCTATAATGCATCAGTTAAGTAAGAGGAGGCAATCGTTTGGCTGGATTGGAATTGTTTATACTGGCAGTCGGACTGTCAATGGACGCGGGCGCTGCGGCCATTTGCAAGGGATCCTGTATGCGCCGATTCAACATAAAGGAAGCCGTAGCCATTGCAGCTTCCTTTGGCCTTTTTCAAGCGCTCATGCCCTTGATCGGCTGGTATCTGGGTACACAATTCAGTGTATATATCCAGCGTATCGATCACTGGATCGCCATGATCCTGCTGACCGGACTGGGCACCAAGATGATCTGGGAAGCCATCCGCGAAAAGGAGGACATCGCCTGTACGCCCCTTGATTTAAGGGAGCTGATGGTGCTTTCAGTCGCCACCAGCATCGACGCGCTGGCCGCGGGCATTGCCTTTGCGGTACTCAATACTGGCATCACGCGCCCAGTCATCACCATCGGCCTGGTCACGGCTGCGCTATCCATGCTTGGCGTGGTGATCGGCAGCCGCTTTGGACAGACATTCAGAGCAAAGGCACAGGTTGCCGGCGGTGCCGTCCTGTGCCTGATTGGTATAAAGATACTATTAGATCATCTGAATGTCTGACTATTCCTTTCGGCCCTCCAGCTTGTCACGCAGGTAACCGGCAAGAATGACGACAATTCGCGTATTTTTGCCGCCGCGCATCACGATCACATCGGCCTGGTTGAAGTAATTTCTGATGTACTTATCATACATGGGCTTGACGGTCGCCAGATACTGCTCACTGATGCTGTCAATTGTTCGGCCGCGCTCTTTGAAGTCACGGTTGATCCGGCGCAGCAGGCAGATATCCGCTTCGACATTCATGTACAGCTTCAAGTACATATGGTCCAGAAGCCTCTGATCATAGAATGCGTGGATACCCTCCACAATCAGCACATCCGGCGGATACAGCAGTTCATTTGAGTCGTTGCGGCAGTGCCGGGTAAAATCGTAGGCTCTTTTTTTGATGGGCCGGCCTGCCTGCAGTTCCAAATAATCCTCTAAAAGCAGATCGTGATCAAATATAGAGGGCTCATCGTAGTTGAGCCGGCCGCGCTCTTCCAGCGTCAGATCCGGGTGGTCAAGATAATAGGCGTCCTGATTGATCACCAGGCAGCGCGCGTTGCTGAGGGCTTTGACCAGTTCAGCTGACAGAGTCGTTTTTCCTGAGCCGCTCGCGCCGCAAATACCGATAAAGAGCATAGATTGTCCTCCTAACCTTCATATGGGAAGATAAACAAAGTACCAGGCCTTGTCAAGGAGAATGACTATACACGCTGAAGGCATGGATAATATTGCAGGGACGCAATGCCGCTTATTGACTTCATACCGCGGCGCTGGTATGATACGTACGAATTGAATATCCTTATCAAGAGTGGCGGAGGGACTGGCCCTGTGAAGCCCGGCAACCGGCGAAAGCTTGGTGCTACATCCAGCGGCGCACAGCGCCGGCAGATAAGGCTTGTGATAACGCTTGTCTGCATGACAGGCGTATTTTATTTGGGAGGGAACCATGAGAAAGCTATTTACCTCGGAATCTGTCACGGAGGGACATCCCGACAAGGTCTGCGACCAGGTGTCAGACGCGATCCTGGACGCGATTCTTGAAAACGACCCCCATGCCCGCGTTGCCTGTGAAACCACGGCAACCACAGGCCTTGTCTTTGTGATGGGGGAGATTACGACAGAGACCTATGTATCGATTCCCGATGTGGTGCGCAGCGTGCTGCTTGATATCGGCTACAACAGCTCAAAAATAGGCTTTGACGGCAATACCTGCGCAGTGCTCACCTCGGTGCATGAACAGTCGCCCGATATCTCCGCGGGGGTCAGCAAAGCGATGGAGACACGCGATGACCAGGCGGCGCATCAGGAGACAGGGGCAGGTGACCAGGGCCTGATGTTTGGTTACGCGTGCACTGAAACCGAAGAGCTGATGCCCATGGCCATCGCTTTGGCGCACCGGCTGACACGCAGAATGACCGAGGTCCGAAAATCCGGCCTCTGCCCCTGGATGAGGCCCGATGGCAAATCACAGGTCACCGTGGTGTATGAGGATGGGGTGCCTGTCTCCATTGATAATATCGTGATATCCACCCAGCATGATGAGCGCGTGAGCCAAAAAGAGATCGAGCAGGCCATGATCGAGCATGTGATCCGTCCTGTGATTCCCGCACATTTGCTGACAGGCGCTACCCGTTACCTGATCAATCCCAGCGGACGCTTTGTTATCGGCGGCCCGGTTGGCGACAGCGGTCTCACCGGCCGCAAGATCATTGTGGATACCTACGGCGGCTACGCGCCTCACGGCGGCGGCTGTTTCAGCGGCAAGGATCCAACGAAGGTAGACAGATCAGCCTGCTACATGGCCCGATATATTGCCAAGAACATCGTAGCCGCCGGCCTGGCGCAGCGCTGTCAGGTATCCCTTGCCTATGCTATTGGGATGGCAAAACCTGTCAGTTTCACCGTGGATACCTTCTCAACCGGCAAAGCTGATGATAACACGATCGAACAGGCGATCAGCAGCCTGGTCAGCCTGACACCTGACAGCATCATTTCAAGGCTTGACCTGCGCAGGCCCATCTATCGGCAGACGGCCAGCTACGGCCACTTCGGGCGCTTGGATCTGGATCTTCCCTGGGAAAAGACCGACCTGGTCCCGGCGTTGCAAAAACTCCTTTAAAAAATATAAAAGCGCGGGGCTTCTGTCGATTGAAGCTCCGCGCTTTTTGATAAAATCAAGTACCCAGATAAGCTTTTCTGACATCCTCATCATTCAGCAGGTCGGCTGCCGGCCCGTGTTTGACGATCCGGCCGGTTTCCAGTACATAGCCGCGGTTGGCGATTGAAAGGGCCATATGGGCGTTTTGCTCGACCAGAAGAACAGTGACACCTTCCGCATTGATCTCCCGCGTAATGGAAAATATCTCCTGCACCAGCAGGGGGGATAGGCCCATGGAGGGCTCGTCCATCATCAGCAGCTTGGGCTTTGACATCAGCGCCCTCCCCATGGCCAGCATCTGCTGCTCGCCGCCGGATAGCGTGCCCGCGGCTTGCTTGCGCCGCTCCTTCAGGCGGGGAAAGTGATCGAATACCTTTTCAAGTGTCTTGGCCTGGTCTTCCTTATCACGGTTGGTAAACGCCCCCATATCGAGGTTTTCCATCACGCTCATGCGCGAAAACACGCGCCTTCCCTCCGGTACCTGCACCAGGCCCATAGCGACCAGGCTGTGGGGAGGGACCTTGGTGATTGGCTGGCCATTAAAGGTGACCTCACCATTCCTGTAGGGGATCAGACCGGATATGGCATGAAGGATGGAGGTTTTTCCGGCGCCATTGGCACCAATGAGCGTAACAATCTCTCCGGGATTCACCTCAAAGCAGATATCGTGCAACGCGTGAATGGCTCCGTAGTACAGATCCATGTGCTCAATCTTCAGCATGCTGCGCACCTCCTTCGCTTTCACCGTCAGGCGTTCCCAGATAAGCCGCTATGACTTCCGCGTTTTTGCCGATCTGCGTGGGGCTGCCGTGGGCGATCACGCGGCCATAGTTCAGTACATAGATTCGTTCACAGATGCCCATGACCAGCTTCATATCATGCTCGATCAGGAGAATGGCGACTGAGAACTGATTGCGGATGATCTTGATGGTAGCCATCAGTTCCGCGGTCTCGATCGGGTTCATGCCCGCCGCGGGCTCATCCAGCAGCAGCACCTTGGGGTTGCAGGCGAGCGCACGGCATATTTCCAGCTTACGCTGCTGTCCGTACGGCAGGCTGTCAGCCTGAGCCTGGGCAACATCTTCCATATCGAATACTCTCAGAAGCTCACGCGCGCGGATATCAATACCCATTTCCTCGGTCTGGTAAGAAGAAGCGCGGACGATGCCCGAAAGGGGGGAATACTGCATCCTGGTATGGAACGCAACTTTGATATTCTCAAGCACAGTCATGGACTTGAACAGCCGGATGTTTTGGAATGTGCGAGCGATGCCGTTCTTGGTAATTTCATGCGTTGACATCCCGCTGATGGATTTGCTCAGCAGAATGATTTCCCCTTCTGTCGGCGCGTATACGCCGGTCAGCATGTTGAACACAGTTGATTTACCGGCACCGTTGGGGCCGATCAGCCCAACGATCTCGTTGTTTCGCAGGGTCAGGTTGATGCCTTCCGCCGCCACCAGTCCGCCGAATCGGATGCCCAGGTTTTTGGTCTCCAGCACAATAGTGTCTTCCCATACATCATAGTGAGGCGTATAGGGCATCTTGGCCTGACGCTTTTTGATACGCAGCGCCTTTTTTAGCCAGCGCCCTGTACCGTCCCATGCCTTGATCAAAGAAAACTCCTTGGTGCCCATGAGGCCGGAAGGACGGAACAGCATCATGACAATCAATAGAGTTGAATAGATGACCAGACGCCACTCGGAAAAGCCACGCAAAAACTCGGGCAGGGCGACCAGAACGGCAGAGGATATGATAGAGCCGGTGATCGAGCCCATGCCGCCCAGAACGACCATGACCAGGTATTCTATAGACTTGTTAAATCCGAAGGTCTTGGGGCTCAGCATGCCGATCTGGTGGGCATAAAGGCCGCCCGCGATACCCGCAAAGAAGGCTGCCAGCGTGAAAGCGTACAGCTTGTAATAAGTTGTTGGAATTCCGGTCGCTTCGGCCGCCACCTCGTTTTCACGGATAGAGATGATGGCACGCCCATGCCTGGAACGGCCCAGGGTATAAATGCTGGCAATGATGATGACCATCACCCAGAAGACGATCGAAAGCTGAATGGCGCCTGATACATTGGTATCACTTGAAAATGCGCGGGACATGCGCGTGATGCGGGACAGCCCTCCGGCACCTCCGGTGAACGACAGGTTTTCAATCACCACACGTATAATTTCTCCGAAACCCAGTGTGATGATGGCCAGATAGTCACCCTTTAAGCGCAGGGCAGGTATGCCGATGACCAGGCCGAACAAGGCTGCCATCAACCCGCCGGCGATCAATCCAACAGGCAGGCTGAGATCGAAGCTTGTTTCGCTCATCGCTTTGGTGATCAAAGCAGCGGTATAGGCCCCAATGGACATAAAGCCGGCATGTCCAAGCGCCAGCTGGCCCAACAGGCCGGTCGTCAGGTTCAAGCTGACAGCCATGATGACCGCGATGCCTATGGTGATGATGATGCCGGAAATATAGCTGTTAATGGTGCCGGTCGATATAAGAAGCGACAGGATCACATAAATAATTACAAGGGCTGAGATGTTCAGCGTATAACTTTTAACTTTTTTATTCATCGACTATACCTTCTCCCTTGTCCCGCGGCCGAGCAATCCTGAGGGTTTAAACAGCAGCACCACAATCAGAATGCCGTATACCACCGCGTCGCTCAGCTGTGATGAGATATATGCCTTTGTCAGGCTTTCCGCCAAGCCCATGATCATCCCACCTAGCATGGCGCCGGGGATGATCCCGATGCCGCCAAGTACGGCAGCTATAAAAGCCTTCAGGCCGGGCAGAGCGCCAAGCGAGGGAGATACGCTGGGGTAAGCCAGACCGTAGAGCAGCGAGCCTATGCCGGCCAGCGCGCAGCCGATCGCAAAGGTAAGGGAAATGGTATTGTTGACATTGATGCCCATCAACTGGGCGGCGTTAAAATCCTCCGATACCGCGCGCATGGATTTTCCGGCACGGGACTTTGATACAAAGGCCTGCAGCAGGATCATCAGTACGGCAGATGTAAGGATCGTAATGGTAGTGGTCGAGCCGATCATCAAGGGGCCGATGTTGAGCGCGGGCAGCTTCAGGCTGATGGGATACGGCTTGGGCGTTGGCGTAAAGATCAGGAGCGCCAGGTTCTGCAGCAGCATGCTGACCCCGATGGCTGTAATCAAGGACGAAATGCGCGGTGAATTGCGCAAAGGTTTATACGCTATTCGCTCAATCAGCACGCCGAATACAACACAAGTCAATATGACCAGAACGATGACCAGAGGGACAGGCAGATTCAGCATGGTGATCATGACAACGGCGGCATAGGCTCCCACCATTAAAATATCACCATGCGCGAAATTGATCAGGCGCACGATGCCATATACCATGGTATAGCCCAAGGCAATCAGCGCGTAAATAGCGCCGACATGAAGGCCGTTGATCAATTGGTTCAATAGCAGTATCACTTAATTACTCAACCTCCGTCCTCCCGAAAATAGACACAAGGGGGAGGAGCAAGTCCTCCCCCTGAAAAGATACCTAAGGCTTAGGGGTTCTGCATCTTGACGAAGACCTTGTTGCCCTGCGCATCAAATGTCATGATGAAGGCGCTCTTGATCGGGTCATTGTGCTCGTCAAAGGTGATCTTGCCGCTGACAGCTTCAAGGTCGGTCGCTCTGATGGCTGCCGCGACATCTTCATACTTGGTGGAGCCCTTCTTCAGAGCCTCAGCAAGCACAAGCGCTGCGTCATAGCTGGTGGCGGAGAAGGAAACGGACG
Organism: Bacillota bacterium; assembly: GCA_023460055.1. Taxonomy (GTDB): domain Bacteria; phylum Bacillota; class Clostridia; order Christensenellales; family Aristaeellaceae; genus UBA1038. The sequence goes on from JAEWRJ010000186.1 coordinate 34,643, forward strand.
GTTCTTCATTATATGCGGCCTTGAACGCAGCAACGAAATCCTTGGCCAGCTGGCTGTCAGCCTGCGTGGAGAAGTGATCTGAGTAAGTCATATTCGTGAGCAGGGATTTGTCAGCGATTGCATCCACGATATCCGAGATGCCGTCGGCGCCCAGGAATTTGACGTTCAGCCCGATTTCATTGGCTTGAGTCAGGATCAGGGAAGCCTCCGCGCCGTAATAGGGCAGGAAAACAACCTCGGGGTTCGCGTTTTTGACGTTGGTCAGCTGGGTTTTGAAGTCCACATCGCCGTAGGCGGCGGACTCAGAGGCAACCATTTCAAGGCCCAACTCTGCAGCCTCGGCAACAAAGGCGTCGTAGAGGCCTTTGGAGTACTCGTTGCCGTTATCATACAGTGCCGCTACCTTGGTATAGCCCTCATCCTTGGTGTAGCGCGCCATCTGCACAGCCTGGAAGGGATCCAGGAAGCAGGTGCGGAACACGCTGGGACGATCAGTTGTGATATCATAGGCAGTGGCGGAAGCGGTGATCATCGGGATGCCAATGTCCGCGGCGTATTCGGCCACAGCCTTGGTTACGCCGGTCAGCACAGCGCCGATGATGGCGACAACGCCGTCATTCTGTACAAGCTTTTCAAACGCAAGTACGCCGTCATTGGCTTCGCCGCGGTCATCTACCCAGATAACTTCGACCTTTTTGCCGTCAATGCCGCCTTGTGCATTCAACTGGCTGATATAAAGGTCAACGCCTTTTTGAACAGCCAGACCGTAAACCGCGTAAGGACCGGATAGGACGGCGATGCCTCCGACTTTAATCGTATCTTCTGCCAGCGCAACCGGCGCGACAAAACTGATGCCCAGGACGAGAACCAAGAAAATTGATAACCAAGCACGTTTTTTCATGACATCTGCCTCCTTTGTTCCGCAGTTTTTCCCCACGGTTGACGGTATCATACATAATGAAGCATGAATATGCAATAGTGGGATTGTACCTGCTTTGTATTGCATTTGTTGAAATGGATGTGATTGTATGATATGTCCGCGCTTGACAGATTTATCTGCATCATGCTATGTTTTTGCAGGTTTCACGGACTGACTTGCAATGGAAGTGTAAAACTTGAACCGATTTGAACTTATCGCGGGAACGGAGAATGAGGGAATGCAGCTGCTTTCCTTTTTGCGCACCCGCCATCCTCTGGCACCTGAGCATGTGCTTCAAAGCGCGCTCAAAGCCCGGGATGTTAAATTGAATGGTATCCGGGTTTTTGGCAACACAGGGATCAAGGCAGGTGATCTGGTCGTTTGGTTTACAACATGGAATGAGCCTGATCTTGAAATTGTATATGAAGATGACAAACTCTTGATTGCCAATAAGCCATCGGGGATCAGCAGCGACCGTCAGGAAGACGGGGCCATGAGCGTGGAGGAATGGGGAGAGAGACGCGGCGCTTCCATTGTCCATCGGCTTGACCAGCAGACATCAGGATTAATCATACTCTCAAAGAGCGATGATATTAAAGCTGCATTGGAAGAGGCGCTGCGCATGCGTCAGATTGAAAAGCGCTATCAGTGCCTGGTTGCGGGCGTGCCTGAAAGAAGCCACGCTGTTTTACGCGCGTATCTCTATAAAGACGCGAAACTGGGCAGGGTATCGGTATCCGAAAAACCGGGGCGGTTTGCCAAAGAGATCGTTACGGAGTATGATGTCATGGAGGCAAAGGGAGATTATGCCCGACTGCTTGTTACCCTTCATACCGGTCGCACGCATCAGATCCGTGCTCATATGGCCTACATAGGCCATCCGCTGCTGGGTGATGACAAGTACGGTTCGCGTGAAGCGAACCGCAGCCACAAAGCAAGACGGCTGATGCTCTGCTCGGCCGGGCTGTGCTTCCAAACTCAGGGAGCGCTTTCCTATTTGAATGGTCTGGCCTTTGGTATTCAGCCGCCCTTCTAGCCTTAAGTATTTTGATTGTGAGGAACTGCATGCAATCCGGTAAAATTCGCTTGATCAGTGTTGATATGGACGGCACATTTTTAAATCCGCAAGGAGGCATCTCAAAGAATAACCTCGAGGCTGTCAAGGAAGCCCAGGATGCCGGCATTATTTTTTCCATCGCTACAGGGCGTTTTTATGAGAACGCTGCCATCGGCATGCGTGACAGGGGGCTTGATTGCCCCCTGATTACTGTCAACGGCGGGAAGATCGCCTTGTCCCCTTTCGGAAACGTCATTTCTGAGCACAAGATGAGCAAAGAAAGCGCCATGGAAACCTTTCGCATCCTGGAGGAGCAGCGGGCGGATTACTACGTATTTGCCAATAGCCGCGTCGCTATCCGAGGCTTTGAAGACAGGCACCATTCTCAAATGGAGTTTGGCGATGAGCGCATGCTCAGTGAAGCAGGCACCCGGTATATGTACGGCGCTGATGCCTGCCTTGAGTTGATCGATGAGGGCATCTACAAGTTTTACGTACATGCCTATGATGATCTTGAGAAGCTCGGCCGCGTACGCTGGGCGCTGGAACAGGGGATCACTCAGTCTGTGTTGACGCATTCGGGGACCCATAATATAGAAATCATGCCAGCCGGGGTCGACAAAGGCAGCGGTGTGGCAGAACTGGCTAAGTACTTTCATATCGGGCTTGACGAGGTCATGGCCATCGGAGATCAGGACAATGACCTTCCGATGATCCGTCTGGCCGGCTGGGGAATCGCCATGGGCAACGCAACGGAAGACGTGAAAAGCCAGGCAAGGCTGCTCACTCTGGGCAACGCGGAGGATGGCGTGGCTTATGCCATCAGGCGCTACGCGCTGGGCCAGGCATAATAGAAAGGGTCCTCACCACATATAAAGTCTGCACGGCCATCGCTGCATTCTGCGATGGCCTTTTCGACAGCTTCCTTGTCTTTGA
>JAEWRJ010000187.1 GCA_023460055.1 Bacillota bacterium
AGGCGGCACGGTCCTCAAGCAGCACAGCGTGCTGGCGGGCCGCCTGTCCGGCAAGTTCTCAAAGATCTGGGTAGCGGCGGAGCTTCTGCTGTTTGTGCTGGTCGGCGCCTCGGTCAACATCAGCTACGCGACCCGGGCGGTTCTCCCGGCCCTGGCGCTGATCTGCGCGGCGCTGGCCGTGCGCATGCTGGGCGTCTTCCTCTCTACGGCGAAAACACCCATCACTTTCAAGGAGCGTCTGTTCTGCGCCATTGCCTACCTGCCCAAGGCGACGGTGCAGGCGGCCATCGGCGGCCTGCCGCTGGCTGCAGGGGTGGCTGCAGGCGATACCATCCTGACCGTTGCCGTGCTGGCTATCCTCATCACAGCGCCTGTGGGAGCGCTCGGGGTAGATCTGTGCTATCGAAAGCTGCTGAAGCAAGATGATGGGGAATGGTGAAACAGCGAAAAGCATGGAAGTTAAGTTTCTGCATTGAATTTTTCGTGCAAATGAGGTATATTGTACATACAAACGGAAAGGAGATGATCTGATGGCAAGCAATACTACCAATATCAGCATCCGCATGGATGCCGATCTGAAAGCCCAGGCCGACGCTTTGTTCAGTGAACTGGGCATGAATCTGACAACCGCGTTTAATATCTTCGTCCGCCAATCACTTCGTGAGGGCGGTATCCCCTTTGAGATCAACTTGAGCACTCCTAAAAAGGAGACCATCGAGGCGATGCTTGAGGCGGAAAGGATAGCGAGAGATCCCTCCGCCAAGGGGTACAGGAATATGAGTGAGCTGTTCGCAGAACTCAGGAAATGAGTGGAACAAAATACGAGATCCGATTTACCGCTCAGTTCAAAAAAGGCTATAAGCTGGCAGCGAAGCGGGGATTCAACCTAAGCCTGCTGGAAGACATCATCAGCCAGTTGGCAGCGGGTCAACCCCTGCCTGAGAGAAACCGGGATCACGCCCTTTCCGGCAACTGGTCAGGGCACCATGAATGCCACATTCAGCCCGACTGGCTCCTGCTTTACATCATCGAAAAGGAGACTCTTGTCCTTACGCTGACCCACACAGGCACACATAGCGATCTATTTGACAGATAAGCATCAGGCCGCGCAGTGCGCGGCCTGATGCTTATCATCATTCTATTCGTTTGCTACAGATTACTTCTTATCCTCACCGACCACGGCCTTGATGCGCCGCACACCCGCCGACGAGCTTTCTTCCTTCAGAATCTTGAAGCCGCCCAGCTCTCCCGTGTTCTTCACGTGCGGGCCGCCGCAGATCTCCTTGGAAAAATTGCCCATGGTGTAGACATTGACGCGCTCGCCGTACTTGGATTCGAACAGGCCGATCGCGCCGCTTTCCTTAGCCTCGGCGACGGTCATCTCTTCCATAGTGACAGGCATCCCAGCGCTGATGGCTTCATTAACCAGGCGCTCCACCTCTTTAATCTCTTCCGGCGTCATCTTGCGCCCAAAGGTGAAGTCAAACCGCAGCCGTTCGGCGGTAATATTGCTGCCCTTCTGGTGCACTTCCTCGCCCAGCACGCGCCGAAGCGCTGTATGCAGCAGGTGGGTCGCGGTGTGCAGCTTGGTGGTCTCCTCGTCATGGTCTGCCAGGCCGCCCTTGAACCGCTGCTCGGCACCCGCCTGGCTCTTCAATTGGTGCTGGCGGAAGCGCTCGGCAAAGTCTTCCTCATCCACTGAGAGTCCGCGCTCACGCGCCAGCTCCTGGGTGATTTCCAGGGGGAAACCATAGGTATCATAAAGCTTGAAGGCGTCCCGACCGTCTATGGTTTTGAAAGATTGGGCAAACTCCTTGGCTCGCTTGGTAAAGGCAGTCACCGTATCGACCGCCGCGGAAAAATTTTTTATCTCCTCAATCATGCCCAGTAGCTCGGGCCTGGGCTTCAGGTTGGAGCTGATATTGCTGGCGATTTCCTGCGCCTGAAGCAGCTTATGCCCAAAATCCGGCGGCAGAATAGCTTTTAGCTGTGACTGCATGCCGCTGAACAGCTCGCTCATCTGATTGATACGGGAGATGGCCTTTTCAAACTCCTCGAGGCCCTGACTGAGGCTTTTCTGGAAGCGCTGTTCTTCCAGGATCAGCTGCTCCAACACGAAGGCGCTGTTGTCGTGAAGCTCCGGGTAGGCGTCACGGTACTGGGCGATGATGGTCTTGGCCACTTCAGCCGTAAAACCGTCGGGCAGCTCCAAAGCGCGGCCATAGCGCACGGCACGCCTGATCAGGCGGCGCAGCACATAGCCCTGATCCACATTGCTGGGGCTGACGCCTCTGGGGTCACCCAGGATGAAGGTGGAGGTGCGCATATGGTCGGCCACGATGCGGAAGGCGCGGGCGATCTCTTCATCAGCGCCTTCATACTTCTTGCCGGACAGTTCCTCAATGCGGCCGATGATGCCGGAGAACAGATCGGTCTCGTAGACGGACTTTTTGCCGGTCAGCACGCCGATGGTCCGCTCCAGGCCCATGCCGGTATCCACGTTCATGTTGGCCAGCGGGACATAGCTGCCGTCCGCCTGCTTGTTATACTGCATGAACACGTCGTTCCAGATCTCCAGGTACCTGCCGCAGCTGCAGGCGGGGGAGCAATCGGGGCCGCAGGGGGCCTTGTCTGTGATGATGAACATCTCGGTATCCGGGCCGCAGGGGCCGGTCAAGCCGGCGGGGCCCCACCAGTTGTTCTCCCTGGGAAGATAGAAGATACGATCTTCCGCGACGCCGCAGGCGCGCCACAAGGCGTGGCTCTCCTCATCGCGTGGGGCGGTCTCGTCGCCGGCAAATACGCTGAAGGCCAGCCTGTCGGGATCGATGCCCAGCCACTGGGGCGAGGTCAAAAACTCCCAGCTCCAGGGGATCATCTCCTTCTTGAAATAGTCGCCCAGGCTCCAGTTGCCCAGCATCTCAAAGAAGGTGAGGTGGCTCGCGTCGCCCACATCGTCGATGTCGCCGGTGCGGATGCACTTCTGCACATCGGTCAGGCGGGTGCCCGCGGGATGGGGCTGGCCCATCAGGTAGGGCACCAGCGGATGCATGCCGGCTGTTGTAAACAGCACCGTCGGGTCATTTTCCGGGATGATGGATGCAGACGGGATGACCGCATGCCCCTTGGATACAAAAAAGTCTAAAAACAGCTGTCTCAGCTCATTGGCTGTGAGTGCCTTCATAAATGCTCCGCCTCCTTAAATTACGTTGACAAATTGCAGCAGCACCTGCAGGGCGCCGTCCATATCGCGCATATCGATCATCTCGCAGGCGGAATGCACATAGCGGCAGGGGATCGACAGGGTGCCGGCCGGGATGCCCGCGCGGGTGTGCTGGATGGCCCCGGCGTCATTGCCGCCAAAGGGCAATACCTCCCGCTGCACCGGCACGCCGGCGGCGGAGGCCGCGTCAAACAGCGCGTCGCGCACCACGGGGCTTGCGATGATGGAGCGGTCCATGATCTTCACAGCAGGGCCCGCCCCCAGCTTGATATCGGGGATCTTGGTGCCGGGCGTATCGCCCCAGGCCGTCACGTCGATGGCCAGGCCGATATCCGGGTTGACGCCGTAGGCCGCGACAGTCGCGCCGCGCAGGCCCACTTCCTCCTGGGCGGAGAAAACGCCGACGATCGTATTTCTCTGGTTCTCGGCGTAGAGCAGCAGCTCCACCAGCAGGGCGCAGGCGCAGCGGTCGTCCATCGCGGGGGCCGCGATGCGGTGCTTGCCCACCTGGAAGGTGCCCGGCGCGTAAACGGCCATGTCGCCCACCTGCACCATGGTGCGGGCCTCATCGGCATCGGCGGCGGCGATATCGATGAACAGGTCCTTGATGGCGGGGGCGCCGCTGTTCTCCAGCGGCTCGCTGCACAGCACGCCCTCCACGCCGTTTTCAAATACAACGCGGCGGAACTCGCTTTGCTTCATGCCGATGCCGCCCACGTTTGATACCCGCAGGAAGCCCTCTTTTTCAATGGCGGTGACCACCAGGCCTATATGGTCCATATGCGCGGACAGCATGATGCGCTTGGCGTTATCGTCGCTGCCGTATTTTTCAACGATCAGGTTGCCCAGGGCATCCGTGCGCATGCTGTCCACATGCCCGTTGAGCATCTCTTTGATGATGGCCGTTACATTGTGCTCGCTGCCGGAGGGGCCCCAGGCACTCAGCAGGGTTTTCAGTGTATTGCGTAACATTGGGGTTCCTCCCTTATTCATGCGATAAAAATTCCTTGCATAGTTGATATTGGGCTTCTATATCGGCATAAGCCGCCACCGAAGCGCCGGAGTGGATGTAGCGGCAGGGCACGCTGAGCACGATGGTGCGCATGCCTTCGCGGCTCCTTTGGAAGCTGCCGGCGTCATTGCCGCCGGTCACGCCCTGCTTGACCTGGCAGGGAATATCCGCCGCCTCGGCCAGGGAGAGCATCTGGGTGAACAGCTCGCGGTCGGCGATGCTGGCCCCGTCCATGAAGCTGACGGCGATCCCCTGGCCCACTGTGGTGACCTTCGCGCGCTCAGGCACATCGCCCATATCGTTGGAGGCTGTACCCTCCAGCACCACGGCGATCTCGGCTTCCACGCCGAAGGCGGCCGTTTTGGAGCCGCGCAGCCCCACCTCTTCCTGGGTGACGAAGCAGGCGATCAGATCACCGGGATAACGGTGCTCAAGCAATCGCAGCATCGTATAGCAGCCCACACGGTCATCCAGCGCCTTGGCGCAGACCAGGCCCTCGCCAAAGTCCGTATAAGGCGTATCGAAGGCGGCATAGCTGCCCAGGGGGCACAGGCGCTCCGCCTCCTTTGAATCCTTCGCGCCGATATCAATATACAGGTTATCAAAATCCAGCACCCGCTCGCGGTCGGCGGCAGTCTGCAGGTGGATGGCCATAGCCCCGATAACCCCCGGCACCTTGTCTTCCCCCACCTCAACCCATTTGCTGATCACCACGCGCGGATCGATGCCGCCGATGGGGCGGAAGCGCAGCAGGCCGTCCTCGGTATATCCCATCACGATGAAGCCCACCTCATCCATGTGCGCGGCGACCACCTTGGCGGGCGCGTCCGGATCGGTGCCCTTTTTGAGGCAGATCAGGTTGCCGCCCCGGTCGATCTTCACCTCATCGCACAGGGGACGGGCGGCCTCCATCAGAAACTTGCGCACAGCGCCCTCGTTGCCGGACAGGCCGTGCAGCTCGCATAAAGTTTTCAGGTCCATAATTCATCCTCCCACTCAGGGGATACGGCGGAGGCAAAATGCGCCAGCAGCCGCGCCCCCTCCTCCAGCGTGCGCATATCGATCAGCTCCACCGTGGTGTGCATATACTTCAGCGGCAGCTCAAGCAGGATGGTGGGCACACCGTTTCGCTGGATGTTGATGCTGTCGGCATCCGTGCTGGTGGCTCTGGGTACAATGGCCGTCTGCACATCAATATTATTCTTTTCCGCCGTCTCCATCAGCTTGCGGCGCAGCATGGGGTGAATATAAGGCCCCTGGCTAGCGACCAGAGCATCCAGCTTCTTTGTATGCAGATCGGGCGCGCCGGGCGTTTTTGCGTGGCATACATCCAGCGCCACCGCGTAATCCGGATCCACCCCAAAGGCCGCCATAGCAGCGCCATAGCTGCCGATCTCTTCCTGGCAGGTGGCAACGAAGTACAGATCAGCCGTCGGCCGCAGCGCCTTCAGGCGCTGCATCGCCCCCAGCAGAATGGCCACACAGGCCCGATCATCCGCCGTTTTGGTGGCGACACGGTTATTCTGTAGTTTAACAAAGCGGGCTTCCAGCGCTACCAGATCGCCGACCTGCACCAGCTCGCGCACGCGCTCTGCCGGCAGGCCCATATCAATATACAGGTCTTCCCGCTTATAGTTTTTCGCGCGGTCAGCCTCGGTGAGCAGGTGGGGGGCCTTGGCCCCGATCACGCCCATCAGCTTCTGTTTGCCATATACCGTCACGCGCATGCCGGGCAGGATCCGCGGGTCCACCCCGCCGACATTGCCCATGCGCAGGGTGCCGTCCTCCTCGATCTTCACCACCATCAGCCCGATCTCGTCGATGTGGGCGCAGAAGACCACCTTGGGCCCTTCCCCTTTCACACGGGCGATGACATTGTTGAGCCGGTCGATCTTGACCTCATCCGCATAGGGGCGGAAAGCCGCCGCCACATGCTCCGCCACCGCCAGCTCATTGCCCGACAGGCCGGGTAAAGCGCACGCCGTGCGCAGAAATTCCTCCAGCTGCATGGAAACCTCCTTGTCCATGGCCGCGCATACAAAAAAAGGCGCGAAACTATGGTAAAGTATAGCATTCACAGGGAACTTTGACAACCAAACCCGAAGGCAGCGTTTCATTTTTAGGGTTGCGTCTTGCGCAGAGACGACGAGGAGAAGGACGGGGGGGCTACGTCTCGCACAGAGACACAGAGGAGACAGAGGCGGCGGGACAAGCCCGCCTTGCACAGAGAAGTATTTTAGGTCAGCATCCGGCTCTTACTCCTCAGTTTCCGATAAATCGAAAGATATGAGACAAGTCACCCTGTATATTTATCTTAAGATGTCCCAAGAATATATTCTCTGTGTACTCTGTTTCCTCCGTGTCTCCGTGTGAGACGTAGCCCCCGTACCCCTCTGTGCAGGGAACTGTGAAGCAGTTCCCCTCTTGATCCTCTGTTCCAGCCAGAGCCGAGCGATATTGAACGGCACAAGAATGTATATCAAATCAAGATACTTCACACATTTCCCCTCTGTGCACTCCGTCCCCCTCTGTGTCTCTGTGCGAAACGTAACCCAGCCAGCCTCGCCGAACAGCTGCTGAAGTAAATACGAACCACGGAATACACGGAACACACGGAACACGAAGATAATCTCTTATTAAAAAGGGCTGCCGCGTTTTTCTTCCGCGGCAGCCCTCATATATATCAATCCACTCAGCCCAACAGCGCCTTGGCGATATCCTTTGCCTTCTCCAGATCTTCCGGCCTCGGGTTCCAGCTGCACTTGATCTCCGGCTCAACCGTTTCAAAGCCGGCCTCGGCAAGCAGCTTGCGCAGCACCGCATTGCCCTCTCCGCTCCAGCCATAGCAGCCGAACACCGCCGCCTTCTTGCCCTTGAACTTCAACTCCTTCAGGAAATCCAGCCAGCCGCTGACGGAGGACAGGATGCCCTGATGCACGGTGGGCGAGCCGACCGCGATGGCCTTGGACTTGAACACCTGGGTCATGATGTCGTTCTTATCAGCCTTTGAAATGTTGTACTGCTTCACCTTCGTATCGGGCGACATCAGGGAGATCTCGCGGCTGATGCGGTTGGCCAGCTTCTCCGTCCCCTCCCACATGGTGTCGTAGATCACAGTCACCTGATCTTCCTGATAGTTCTGTGACCACTTGTAGTAGGCTTCGACGATCTGGGCGGGGTTGTCGCGCCAGATGGTGCCGTGGCTGGTGGCGATGATGTCGATGGGCAGGTTCATCGCCAGCACTTCTTCCACCTTCTTCTTCACCAACGGCGAGAAGGGGTTTAAGATATTGGCATAGTACTTGATGGCTTCTTCCCACAGCGTGCACTGATCAGCCTTGTCGTTGAACAGCTCCTCCACCGCGAAATGCTGGCCGAAGGCGTCGTTTGAAAACAGGATGTTGTCTCCCGTCATGTAGGTGGCCATGCTGTCAGGCCAGTGCAGCATGCGCATCTCCACGAACACCAGCTGCTTGCCGTTGCCGATATCCACGCTGTCGCCCGATTTGACCACCTTGAAATTCCACTCCGGGTGGTGATACTGCCCAACGAGCGATTTAACGGCGTTGGCCGTGCAGTAGATGGGCGTATTCGGGATCAGTTCCATCAGCGCGGGCAGGGAACCGCTGTGGTCCACCTCCCCGTGGTTGGCGATGATGAAGTCGATCTTGTTCAGATCGATCTCGGATTTGAGGTTGTCGATAAAGTCTGTCGAATGCGGGCGCCAGACCGTATCGATCAGGACGGTCTTTTCCTCCTCGATCAGATAGGCGTTCTGGCTGGACCCGTGGTTGATCGAGTAATCCGCGCCATGAAAGCTCTCCAGCTCCCAATCCATCTTGCCGACCCAGTACACGTTGTTTTTGATCAGTTTGCGCATAGCGGCCTCCTTCATCCCTTTGTGTCAGAAAATTTCCCCGTTACGAACGCCTCCGCGTCTTTGCGGTCAGTATAGACCCACCCGAGTCATAAAACATTGATCTATATCAAGTTTCAAGATTCCTGCCTGTCTTCGCTGTCATGGTATCATCTTATGCCTGCTGCCGCAAGATGAGCAGGCGCTAATTGTTTACATACGGGCCATATCACCCTATTTGCACGATTGACGCGTTCGGGTATAATGAAGATGGTAAAGGGGGTGTTTGAATGAAACGCAAGAAGGTATTGCTCACGGTAACAGGGATCACCAGCGATTTTGGTGAGACCGACGACGCCATGCGTTTGGTCACGATGGGCACCCTGACCGGTGAAAACGATTCGTGGAAGCTGCGCTACGAGGAAAACCAATCCGACACCAAGGAAAAGCGCCGCGTTACCATGACCATGGACGGCGGGGTCGTCACCATGGCGCGCGATGGATCCTGGGGCACCAACATGGTGTTCCGCCAGGGCCGCCGCTTTGAGACCAGCTATACGACGCCTTTCGGTTCCTTTGGCATGGGCATTTTCCCCACCCAGGTCAACTACAAGGTGGAGGATTCGGGTGACGGCGAGATCGCCCTGCGCTATCAGCTGGACATACAGGGCCAGTTCACGTCCGTCAATGATCTGAAAATCAGCTTTTCTCCCAACAACCGGGCATGAAGCCGCCCGAGCGCCATGATATAAGCGCGCTGATCGCCTCGCCCTGCCTGATTCAAAAGGACAGGGCGGGGCGCGCGCTTTTTATAAGCGATTTTAACAGGCGGGCGGTTGATCCGGCTGCCGCGCGCGAAAGGCTTGCGTCAGCCGGGTATACTTGCTGTGAGGAAGGCGGGCTTACGCTGATCGACTGGACGCCCGAGCGGTACGCGGCCTGGTATGAGGAGCTGCCCGATACCCCGCTGCCGGCTCTCAGCGATGAAAACGCCCCGTTCTGGGGCCTGTGCCGGATCCTCCGGCGGCACCCTTTCCCCCTATCGGCCCAGGATATCACCGTGCTATCCCAGGCCCTGAGGTGGGTGAGGCTTGACAAAGGGGACAAGCTGCTGAGCCTGCTGCGCGCTTCCCTGGCGGAGGCCCTGCGGGAAGGCAAAGCCCCGCCCTATCACGCGTCAAACCTGCTGTCCCTATATATCAGCGGACAGCGTGAATGCTATATCGGGAGGTAACGCCATGCTGATCACCTATCACGGCCATTCCGAATTTCTGATGGAGACTGAAGACGGCCTGCGCATCCTGACCGACCCCTTTGACCCGAAAGTGCCCTACCCCTACAGGGAAACGGCGGCTGATATCGTCATCATCAGCCACGAGCACCATGACCACAACCACATCGAAAAGGTGAAAGGCCGCCCAACTGTCATCCGCGGCGTCGCCTCCTTCTGCCCGGCACCCGGCGTTACCGTCACAGGCTATGCCAGCTTCCACGATGACCACCAGGGCGCCCAGCGCGGCCCCAACACCATCTTTGCCATTGAGGCGGAAGGCCTGCGCATCGTCCACCTGGGCGATCTGGGCGCGTTCCCGGCTGAGGAGGTTATTGCTGCCCTGAAGGGCGCCGATGTGCTGATGGTGCCCGTGGGCGGCACCTACACGCTGGACGCCGCGCGCGCCGCTGCCTTTACAAAGCAGGTCAACCCCCGCGTCATCATCCCCATGCACTTCAAAGAAGGGGTGAAAGGCCTGCAGGTCCTCGACCCGGCGGAAACTTTCCTCAGCGCGCTGGTCCCGATGCTGCCAAGCCGCCAGCCCTTGCTGCGTATCTCCAAAGAGGATATCGGCCAGGCGCCGAGGCTGGTTGTGCTGGATGTGTTCTGAAACGTGATAGATCGATACGAGGCGGGCGGCTGAAAGGCTGCCTGCCTTTTGCGTTGCGGAGAAAAGTACCTGCCGCGTAAACGCAAAGCAATGGGGAAGTGCCGGCTTGCGCCGGCGCAAAGAGGCTGCTGCGCGGCCGCAACTTTCTGCTATATTGAATGCGATCTATTCTGCTTGCCTACTGAACATCAGAAAGGCAATCATCGCATCTCTCCATATCTCCGTTTTCCTCTTGATAGACCTTCCCGCATACAATACACTTATAAACAATATTATCTTCGCTACAGTTAATACAATGTCCAAACGTATATATTGTATTATCTAATGACACCAGGAATTGATTGCAGTTAAAGCACGGAAAATCTGCAACTTTCTTGATGTAACCATCTCGTGCGGGCTGCGATTCATATTCGATAACACTCTTCTTTATTATGTTCATATCATTTTCTATATACTCCAAAACGTGACCCATAAATGTTTCCAGGGCATTATCATCCATTTCTGATTCACTTTCCGGTAGATAGCTTCCTTGTTGTTCATCTTCATACGCTGAGCCATTATGGTACAATACATCAGTCCTGAAAAGATCAGAACCATCTTTCTTTCTAATCCAGATATACATATGACTATCCGTATCTGGTTCATCAACAATATCAAATTCGATATAAACATCAAAAGAGAAATTTTCATTTGCAGTACACTTGACGCTGAAGAGATTTTGTTCACCATAAGTATCCGTTACTGAAAACTGCTCACTCACAGATACGGCGTAGTCAAAGTGAGACTCATTACCTATATCACTATGCATTTCTTCTAGCATTTCAATATATGAATCAAAAATGCCTGATCTATCGTGAATAACAATGCCTGTTTCGGCTTCTATTCTGCTAAGATAATAGCCATGTTCATACCACTCTCTATCTTCAGCTTCCTGTTCTTGAGCATCCTGTTCGACTTCCCAGGTTAAGTAGAGTTCATCAGAAGGATTATCTATTTCATACTTTTCAGATGCCTGATCAAAAGTATTAGCTATTGCATCAAAATTCTGTTGCATAATTTGAAACGTTGCTTTATCTATCAATTTGTTATGTGCAATATGATTCCGATTTAGAATAAAATTCGTTATTAGGTTCTTTGTGTTATCATGATCTTGAAGATATTGAGAGAAAACATCATTCCATAAATCGATCTTTACTGTTCGAGCATCTTTCACCTTTTCAAAAATTGAATTTGTATTCTGTTCAGAGATTTTTTCATGTATTTTCAAACACAAGGCTTCATCAAGATTAATGCTGGTATTGAAAACTTTTGCAGTAAGTATAATCTCAAATAGCATCTCTAGTGTCATTGATATAAAAAAGTCGTCAATGTCTGAAAAATTACGCGATATGCGCCGAAAGCTGGGGAACGCCTTTCTATACGCATTAAAATACTTCTCAAGACCTATTTGGTTGTTCCAGTTCACGCCGAATTTCGTGACTAATACCTTATTTGCAAAGGCACGAATCTTGTTTTCAGCATTAAAAACATCAGGGTAAAGCTGCGCACTGAGGGCTTGGGATTGCTCATCAGTAATCCAGATGCATGTATTCCAATCTGGAAGCATGCAATTTTTTAAATAAATTTTGATACTTTCCAAAATATCATCATATGTTGTACTATCCTCAGTAATAATGCGAACCAGAATCCTTATTTTACCTTTATGACTAGACTCAGAAGCATATGAGTCAATTGTAAAGGAGATTGAATACATCTTTCCATTTGCCTGCATCTCAAAAACTTCATTAGCTATACGTTCCCCGGAACCACAATACCTGATTCCATTGATAAGAGGAATTGCATTTTGCATGCGATTAATGATATTGTTACAGTATTCTTCCCCATGATAGACTTCTTCTTGTCCCTCGCCCCAGGTATCGTCTTCGATTGATTTGTATTCATATAGGTTTTCTAGTTGCTTAATTTGGTAAAACAAGAATTCAATCTTCATAAAAGGTGACTCCCTTACTATATAAGGTAATTATTACCTAGCAATTTTAATGATATCATTAATCTGTATTTTACACAATAATTACATTAAGAAGCATGGGGAATGGCGCTCTTTTTCTAACAATAAATTCATTAAAATACTATGATAAATTACGCAATCAAATACAGTACATTCTTGGCGTTCCTGGCGAGCTTCGAATCCATAGCCTAAAGAATTTTACATCACATAGCGGTGGCTTAAACCGTTTATTATTGAATACCCTTAGAATATTGACACTGGCCTGCGAACGCCGTAGTTAAGATACAACATGATGCCCATTTGGTAGGAGGTTGCAGGTAAACAAAATGCCCGCCACAACCGATGAGCTCATTTGCATCAACGAATTTTGGTATTCTTGGTGGAGGGTGGGATACAAAATCATACGTGAGGATTATATGCGTGGCACCGTCTCCCGGGCACTATCATTGAAGCGGTAGTACAGGCGAATTTGGTCCAGGGATTATCTGAGGGCATAGCTGTGTTACCGCTCGATATAGGCTCTGATCTTTCCCTTGTATTGCCAAGGAAAGGCCCATGAAACGCCGAGGGTGACATTTTGCTTCGAAATCATCTCTTGGGTTCAATAGATCTCGAACACACCACGGTAAGCCAATGCCAGTCGACACAATACAACTCCCGTTGGTACTGCCCAATCCGCACCAGATAGCGGATGCTGGCGCTTTCTGCCTTGCGTGCGGCTACCGCGCGCGCGTCAATCACGCGGTTGATCTCCCACTCACACCCGTGATCCCAGCGGATCCTTTAAGGAATAACCATTCCCTGGGCGTCGGTATAGGTATACACGCCCAGGTACGCGCGATCCACTTGGAGCGTAAGAATAACTTGCTTTAATGCAGACATGATTAGTTTCTAATTGGAGAACATTCGTTCTAATTATTATCGTTCCCCCTCACGCCGGCAAGCCCCCGCATATAGCGTAGGGGCAGGCTAAGTGCACACATAAGTCCGGAAACAAGCTCTGCTCTCCCGGACTTTTACGTTATGCTTGCAAAGATTTCCATGTTGTCCTTGTCTTCTATGGTTCATTTCCTTTAGCATCTGACCGCGCAGAAGCACGATCAACCATGGCATCAAGATATGAATACCAAATGGACCTCTTACAGGGCTTTCTTCCCCCCTCCCCGCCAAACCGCCCTCATTCCGCCCATCTTGTCAATCGCTTGGCCGCATGATAAACTGACAGCGGAATGAAGACAAGCGAAATGATTACTACGCCTTTCATAAGGCAGATATAATGAGGTAAGTCCATGCAAGTAGCAGTCAATATACGGTACGGCGAGTGTATTTTGGCCGTGCTGCGCCACGGCAGCATCACCGCCGCGTCGAAAAACTTATATATTTCCCAATCCGCGCTCAGCCAGATGATCAAGCGGGCGGAGCGGGAACTGGGTGCTGAGATATTCAACCGCGAAACCGATCCCATCAGCCTCACCTTCGCGGGCGAGCGGTATCTGGACGCGATCCGGCAGGTGGCCGCCATCAACACCAACCTGCTCAACGAAGTATCGGAGATCAACGGCGAGATGCGCGGCTGCCTGCGCCTGGGCATCTCCGTCCAGCGCGGGATGCAGCTGCTGCCGCTGATCATCCCGGAGTTTGCCAGGCGCTACCCCAAGGTGCGCATCGAGCTGACCGAGCGCGGCAGCACGACGCTGGAGCGGCTGATGCACGAGGGTGTGTTTGACCTGGGTCTGATCACCACCGAGCCGCGCTTTTCGGACCTGGTGTATGACCTGCTGGAAACAGAGGAAGTGGTGCTGGTCGCCGGCATCAATTCCCGCCTGGCGAAAAAGCTGGGGCGGCGCGAGGAAATATCTATCATGGAGGCAGCGTACGAACCCTTTGTCAGTCTGCGTGCCGGCCACAGCGTGCGCAAGGTGCAGGATACGCTGTTTCAGGAGCATATGATCGACCCGCCCGTCCTGCTGGAAACCGACAGCCTGGAGGCCGCCAAGCGCCTGGCCGCCACGGGGGCTGCGCTGATGCTGTGCCCCAATGTCTACGTCACCCAGGATAGGGAACTGCGCGAGCACGTGATCTGCTACCGCGTCAAGGACATGGATTACAGGCGCAATTTCTACGCCTGCTGGCGGCAGGATATGCCACTGCCCCGCTTTATGACGGATCTGATCCATATCATCAAAAAGAAGCTGGAGGAGGCGCAGCATGTCTGAGATTACAAGCATTGCCGCCTGGAACAAGCGCGGCCTGGAGGATGTGCGCGAGCTGCTCCACCGGGAAGGGCTGGATCTTGACCCTCACCTGGACTACACGGCAGGGCTCTATGAGGATGAACAGCTGATCGCCACCGGTTCCTTCTACCGCAATACCCTTCGCTGCCTGGCGGTGGATTCCTCCCGCCAGGGTGAGGGCCTGATGGCGCAGATGGTCACTCATCTGGTGAGTGAGCTGTTCTCAAGGGGGCAGCACGACCTGTTTATCTACACAAAAAAGCAGGCCGCGCAGAATTTTACCGGCCTGGGTTTTTATGAGATCGTCAGCCTGGACGAAGTGGTCTTCCTGGAAAACCGCCGCCATGGTTTTGAAAACTATATTCAGTCGCTTGAGAGGCCGGAGCTTCCCGATGGGGCCGTGATCGGCGCCGTCGTCATGAACGCCAACCCCTTCACCCTGGGCCATCGCTACCTGGTGGAGCAGGCGGCCGCCCGCTGCGACGCGCTGCACCTGTTCATGGTATCGGAGGATATATCGCTCTTTCCCGCAGAGGCGCGCGAAAAGCTGATCCGGGCGGGCGTATCCGACCTGAAGCATGTATATCCGCATCCCACCGGCCCCTACCTGGTCAGCAGCGCCACCTTCCCCAGCTACTTCATCCGCTCGGATGACGCGCTTACCCTGGCCCACGCCAAACTGGACGCGAAAGTGTTTTCACGGATAGCCCAGGCGCTCGGCATCACCGACCGCTTTGTGGGCGAGGAGCCGCTTTCCCCCGCCACCGCCCTGTACAACCAGGCGATGGGCGAGCTGCTGCCCCAGGCGGGCGTCAAACTGCACGTATTCCAGCGCAAAAGCGATGACGGCGCGACCCCCATCAGCGCCTCCCGCGTGAGGGCCCTGCTGAAGGAAGGGAAGCTGGAGGCCGTGAAGGCGCTGGTGCCGGAGACGACTTATGCCTTCCTCGCAAGCGATGAAGGCAAGACCATCATTGAGAAAATCAAATAAGGTTGCACTAACGGCATAAGCAAAGCGCCCCGGCAGAATGATCCGCGGGGCGCTTTTGTGTATCAATGTATCATTGTCAGCCTGGCTGCTTACCAATATAAGCGAGGATACCGCCATCCACATACAGGATGTGCCCGTTGACAAAGTCACTGGCGGGGCTGGCGAGGAAGACCGCCGGGCCCATCAGATCCTCCGCCGTGCCCCAGCGGTTGGCCGGGGTCTTGGCGAGGATGAAGCTGTCAAAGGGATGGGGGCTGCCGTCCGGCTGCTTTTCGCGCAGCGGGGCGGTCTGGGGCGTGGCGATGTAGCCGGGGCCCAGGCCGTTGCACTGGATGTTGTGCATGCCGTATTCAGAGGCGATGTTACGCGTCAGCATCTTCAGGCCGCCCTTGGCCGCCGCGTAGGCGCTGACCGTCTCCCGGCCCAGCTCGCTCATCATGGAGCAGATGTTGATGATCTTGCCGCCGCCTTTTTTGATCATGCCGGGGATGACGGATTTGGCGCAGATAAAGGGGGCGTTTAGGTCCACATCGATCACCTTGCGGAAATCGGCCGCGCTCATCTCCGTCATGGGGACGCGGCGGATGATGCCCGCGTTGTTGACCAGGATGTCGATCACGCCGACCTCTTCCTCGATGCGCTGTACCAGTTCCGCCACGCCTGCCTCGTCGGTCACATCGCAGACATAGCCCCTGGCCTCAATGCCGGCCTCCTCGTAGGCGACAAGGCCCTTATCGACCAGCTCCTGATTGATATCATTGAAGACAACTTTAGCGCCTGCCCCGGCGTAGGCCCGGGCGATCGCGAAGCCGATGCCGTAGCTGCCGCCGGTGATCCAGGCGACCTTGCCCTGCAGGGTGAACATGTTCATATCCATTTGTTTTTCCTCATTATCTCAATTCGGTCGTGGGGATGCCGTCCATATCGTCAAAGGCCTGGTTCTCGCCGCCCATGGCCCAGATGAAGGTGTAGCTGGCGGTGCCGGCGCCCGCGTGGATGCTCCAGGAGGGGCTGATCACCGCCTGCTCGTTTTGCATGACGACGTGCCGCGTCTCCTTGCCCTCGCCCATCATGTGGAAGACCACGTTGTTTTCAGGGATATCAAAGTAGAAATACACTTCCATCCGGCGCTCGTGGGTATGCACGGGCATGGTGTTCCATACGCTGCCGGGCTCCAGCACCGTCAGGCCCATGGACAGCTGGCAGGTCTTGAGCACATCGGGGTGGATGAACTGATTGATCACGCGCTTGTTGCTGGTTTCCAGGCTGCCCAGAGGCTTCTTGGCCGCCTCGGCAATGGTGATCAGCTTGTTTTCATAGGCGCAGTGCGCGGGCGCCGACACCATGTAGTACTTGGCCGGGTTGCCCGCGTCCTTTGAGGCAAAGCTTACCTCCCTGTTGCCCTTTGTCAGGTAGAGGCAATCCTTGCGGCCCAGGGTATACACCTGGCCGTCGGCCGTGATCGTGCCTTCGCCGCCCAGGTTGAAGATGCCGATCTCCCTGCGCTCCAGGAAAAAGCCTGTGCCGAAGTTCTTCCAGACGTCGATGCCCTGGTCGATGGATACAGGCTTTGATGCGGGCATGCAGCCCAGGGTGACCATACGGTCCACATGGCTGTACACGCAGGTCAGCGTGTCCGGCAGGAACAGGGTATCGATCAGGAACTCCTTCCTGACCTCCTCGGTGGTGTAGCGCTTGAAATCCCTTTGGTTGCATGAGTAGCGAATGTCCATATCAAACCTCCTGTGCTTGTGCCGCGTCCTGCCCCCAGACCTCCCACTGGCGCAGCGCCGGGAAGGCGGAGGGCTTGTCGCATTTTAATAATCGTTCCAATCGTATCCATGATACCCGATGCGTGCCGCCCAATGCAACCCGCTGCGGGCCTTCGATGCCCTCCAGGGGGAAAGTGAGGCTGGTGCCGTCCGACAGCACAGCCGTGGCTTCCACCCACCAGGCATCGTGCGGAAAATCCGCGCGCAGGTAGAGCACCATCTCATCGATCAGCACCTCGCGGCCAAAATCCAGCGTGATGAAGGCGTCCGTCCTGGCGCCTATGCCCCAGCTCTGGTAGGGCCACTTGCCGTGGCCGTCCGCGATGCGCAGGCCATCGATCACGTTTCTAGCCGCGAACACGCTTTCATCCCGGGTCTCCACATTGGCCCAAATGTGCGGGTAAGCCCGCGATTCGCCCCGCTGATCAGCAGGGTTGAGCGCCAGATTGCGATAGCCGCGATGCAGGTCCGGCCGGAGAGACAGGACGTGCTCATCCCCCGTAAACGCGCCGGGCAGGTAGGCATCCGGGCCGTCGCCCGAAAGCGGCAGACGGTACACCATCTCCCCCGAGGGTACATAGAGGCGGGCCGGCATGATGGCCTGATCCGCCTGCAGCTCGATGTAGGGCGTATCGCAAACCACGCGGATCTCATCCCCGGGCTTGTACTTCCCCCGGTAGTACAGCTGGACATCGCTTTCACCGGCCTTCTCTTGCAGCAGCTTGCTTCCTCGCCAGATCGACAGCTTGTTCACGCCTCTCCTCCTGTTCTTTTGTCAGAAAACCACAGCCGGGCTTCCCTGCCCGTCAGCCTCAGGATGGCCTCCACAAAAAAGTAATCGCCATACATGATGTTGACATGCCGCCCCGCGCCGTCGTCATTGTAGGAGGCGGTGCACTTGGTGAGGATGCCGGGCATGTCGCTTTGGAAGTCGGCACTCAGCTCCGCCATCGCTTTAAGCATACGCAGCGCTGCGGCGCGGAAGGCCCCTGCCTCAGCCTTGACCTCCGCCATGCCGGCCAGTTCCAGCAGGCCGCAGGAAGCGCAGGCGGCGGCGATGTTGTCGATGCGCTCCTCACCCGCGGGCTGCCTGAAATCACTGTCCGTCAGGCCGTCGGGCCGGATTTGACTGATGAAGTAGCGCGCGATGCGCAGGGCCGCCTCCAGATAGCGCGCCTCCCCGGTATAGCGGTAGCTGATGGCAAAACCATACAGCGCCCAGGCCTGCCCGCGGCTCCAGCTGGAGCCCTTGGCATAGCCCTGGCCCGCCGGCGCGTCCAGCGCCTCGCCGGTCAGGGGATCAAAAATAACGATATGGTTGCAGCTTCCGTCCGGGCGAACAAACTCCCTCAGGGTGGTATCCGCGTGGATGCGGGCGATGTTGTCAAAACGCGGATCGCCCGTCTGCTCGCTGGCCCAGTACAGCAGGCTCAGGTTCATCATGCAGTCGATGATGGCCCAGCCGGGGCGGTTCTGATTCCAGGCGGAGATATAGCCCACCGGGTTGAAGCGCCCCGCCAGCAGGTTGGCGGCATGCAGGGTATGGCGCCTGGCTTCCTCATCCCCATCGTGGCGGTAGTGCGCGCCGCAGGACAATAGATACATAAAGCCGACATCGTGGTTAAGCAGCTCAAAACGGGAAAGCTCCGCTACCAGCAGCTCCTCCACGCGCAGCGCCTCCTGCTTGAACACAGGAAGCCCGCTCGCCCCGTACAGCTGCCACATCAGCCCGGGCCAGAAGCCGCCGGTCCACCAACTGTTGCCGTCCCAGGGCGCGCCGATCCATCGGCCCTGCGCCCCCTGATAGGGGATGATGCCCTGATCGGCGGCCAGGGCTGCCGACCGCTGGTATTTACCCACAATTTTCCCTAATACTTCTTCACTCCACGCCTGCATAGCGCTGCACCTCCAAAGGCATATTCTCCCACAGGCTCCGCCCGCCGGTCTGGGTCCCCAGCACCGCGCACACCAGCACGCTCTCCCCCTTTAATAGCCTGGCGGTCAGCGTGGGCAGGAAGGTGCGGGGGGCCATCAGGTTGGTATTGGGCTCCGGTATGACGACCAGGGCCCCGCCATAACCCTTGAGTGCCTTGATGCCGCTGAGCCCCCAGGGCGCCTGCGCCAGGGCTTCTTCATTTGTCTGGGAAACCAGCGCCTTGCCCCCGCCGTCTCTTGAGATGGCATAGCCGCCTTCCGCGGCATACAGCTCCCTGTCGGATTTGATCCGGTGGATACGCACATGCCATTCCCCCAGGGAGATCAGGGTGCTTTCCACCTCCACGCCGGCAAAGGGTTTCCACACGGAGATCACGCGGTCAGGGAGCAGCTGATACTCACCGCAGCCGTAGCGGGGATGATAGGTATCCCCGTCCTCGCTAAGCGCCAGCATGTTATCAAACGCCCCGCCCCGCAATAGCTTCTGCGCCTTGGACACGCTGAAGCCGAACACGGTGGAGTAGACGAACTTTTCATACTTCGCCTCGTCATGGGAATGCTCATGCGCGCGGTTGCCGGCTGTAAAGGCCATCACATGGCTGCCGTCCCCGCTGCGCGCGATCAGCATGCGGGCATGGGGCTGCAGGGTGAGCGCGGGCACCTCCGGCTCCTTTTCCTCCGCCTGCCAGAAGGGGTGATCCGCAGGCAATGCCAGGCAGGCAAAGGCCTTCATCGCCCAGTAGGGCGAGCCGGGGGCATTGTAGCCTTCCGCCAGGTGCAGGTTGGGGTAGGCGTAGCCGATGGTCAGCACGCCGTCCCGGGTGAAGATGGGCTTTTCAAACCAGCGGCGCATGTTCCCGAGCAGCAGATGCTTCATCATGCCCCAGTCCGCGTCCCCCTCCGGGTCTTCCGCCAGCGCCAGCGCAGCGTAGAAAGCGCCCTGCGCGAAGCGGTAGGTGAGGCTGCGCCCGTAGGGCAGCGCCTCGCCCTTGCTGTCAAACCAGCAGGCAAAGTCCAGGGCCATCTTGCGGCTTCGATTCAGGTATTCCCGGCTGCGGGCGGGGTCCTTGTCCTTCATCACCCTGGCGTACACCAGGCCATAGTAGTGGAAAGCCCACATGGTGTAATACTCGCGCTGGTTTGTATAGTCAAAGTACCAGCCATCGCCCTCATAGTGTTCCTCGATCATGGCGAGGTCCTTTTCCATGCGCTCCTCGGGGTAGGGCAGGCCGTTTTGCATAAAGCCTAGATTGACCAGCACGCGGAAGAAGGTCCAGTTGTTCTTTGGCATATCATGGCTGTTGATCTGGTCCAGCCAGGCGTAGAGGTTCTTCTGCGCTGCCTCGGGCAGCTCCCGGTAGAACGCGGCCGGCGCCAGCGCCATGCCCATGCCCATCACGGCCATCTCGACCAGGCGCTGATCATAATCCTCCACCTCTCCCCAGTATTCCGGGTGCGCGGGATCAACGCCATTTATCAGCCCCTCGCGCCACTTTTCCCAGAAAGGGGCGACCAAAGCGCACTCCCCCGCCAGCATAGGCACGATGGCCCACAGCGCGCGGGCAAAGCCCTCCATGTCGGCGATAGCGGCAGGGTAAACAGCGCCGGTCTCCCCCAGGTGAAGCCCGGCACGGCCGGGGCTGAGCAGAGGAAGAAGGGGGCTAAGCAGCTGAACTGCCGCCAGTTCCACATCCGCGCGGGTGCGCAGGGGGTTATGCTGTACAGGATTAGCCACGGCATGATCTCCTTGTTATATCAAATTTCATATCATAGCGCGTTTGCCCGCCATAGGTCAGGCTGACGCGCCAAAGCGTACGATAGTTCCGCGCCATCCGCGGGTCGGTGATAGGGATCTCCTCGCAGTGCCAGACAGCCCCCCGGGGAACCGTCATCGACATCCCGCCCGCCTCCGCCGTGGCGGTCTGATCATCGTAGCGCGGCTCGTGCGCGAACATGAAGACCCAGGTGATATCCGTCCGTTCCTTCAGCTCCACGCGGTCGTGAAGCATCAGCCCACCCTCCCCGAGCCCAAAACTCCTGACAAAGCTGAGAAGCCCGGCTTCCGCTGGGTAGGCATCGGCCAGTTCCAGAACCGCGCCCCGCTCATCCGCCTCCAGCACCCGGGCAGCGTACTCACGGCCCTCATGCTGTTCCATCCCGCCGATCAGCGGGACGTTGTGGTACATGGAGCGGGTGTTCCACAGCGTGTAGCGCTCCGGCCCGAAGGTCTTGGCGGTGTAGACCAGGTTACCCGCGTCAATGATCTGCGGCTGGCCGTCCAGGTACAGGAGGAAGCTGCCCAAATCGTTGTGGTTGTGGCTCTCCCCGTTGTGCCCGCCCTTGATGGCGGCATACCAGCCGCCTCTGCGCCAGGCATAGACCTGAAGATCCGGGAGGGCGACATATTCGGGCGGTGTAGCCTCTTCCGCCGCTTCCCAGCTGCCGAACAGGGCCCATAGCACCCTGTTCATCTGGGGCGTATCAAGCGGGCGGATGCCCGTCCGCTCCTTCATGACCGCCTGACCCAGCGCCATGAGGTCCTTATCCCCCACGCGCTCCCCGTAGCGGCACAGCGAGCTGCCGTCAAGGTGCGGCTTGGCGTCGCAATCGGCAAAGTTCCAGTACCAGGGACCGTGGATATGCGCCTGCAGCGGGAAGCGCCCGATAGCCCTTATTTGGGGTTCACGGAACAGGTCAATTGCCCCGTCGGTGGCGTGGTACAGGCTGTCCAGGCAGTCAAACAGCGAGGCGCCCGCCATGTTCCAGTAGGCGCAGCCCTCATCGCAGCCGCCGTCATCCGGGATGGTCGCGATATAGCGGTCCAGCATCCGCATCGCGCGGATGAGCCCCTGCGCCGCGCGCAGGCCGTCATCCATCACCAGCAGAAGGCTGTCGATGATGTTGGAGAGGATCCAGGGCGTCCAGTTGTTGATGTCACGGCGGATCATCCCCATCCACCAGAAATCGTCCCGGGTGAAAAAGGGCAGGAAGATCCGGCGTTCCAGTTCCAGCTTTACCCTTCTCACGATCAAGGGCGATACCCGATCCAGCCTGTCCCCAAGAAGACGAACAATATAAGAAAGCGTAGCCGCGGTCTGTGCCGCGAAGAGGTCAATATAGGGGTTCTGGGCATCCGGCAGGGGGCGCTCACAGGCCGGCGGCATGCCCTCATGGCTGCTGCCGTTATGGGCGCTGACCACCCAGCTGGTTTCCTCGCAGATGCACCACAGGCCGTCGATGACAGCGTCCAGATAGGCAGCGTCGTCTTCCTTCACGCAGGCGGCCAGCGCCGCCCCCATCAGCCGCTCGCGCCGCTGAAAATAGGGCTTTTCCCAGGCCTGCCTGTCCCCCTCACGGGCATAGGCCAGGAACCGGGTGGCAGAAAGCATTGGATAGCCTGCCCGCGCCTCTTCCCCCCAGCGGAGCAGATGGCTTTTGATATCTTCAGACAAATTTTCCCAGCGCTCCCGCTCGCCCGAGGCGGGAAAGCGCAAGCGCCTGTCCTTTCCGATCAGCAGGCGGGACAGCGCCGCGGCATCATCAAAACGTTCAAACATGGCTCATCCCTTGAGGCCCGTTGTGGCGATGCCTTCGATAAAGTATTTCTGCAGGGAGAGGAACACGACGGATACGGGGATCAAAGAGCACAGCGAAGCCGCCATGATCAGGTGATAATCTGCCGAATAGGCTTGGATAAAGCGACGCAGGCCCACCTGGATGGTCTTGTTGGCGTCGGAGGTCAGATAGATCATCGGGCCCATGTAGTCATTCCAGGTGTTGACGAAGGTGAAGATCGCCAGCGTCGCGATGGCCGGCTTGCTCAGGGGCAGGATGATCCTGGCCCAGATGCCGTACTCGTTGAGGCCGTCGATGCGCGCCGCCTCGTTGAGCTCATTAGGTATGCCCAGATAGAACTGGCGCATCAGAAAAACGCCGAATGCCGAGAAGGATTGCAGGATGACCAGCGCCCAGATGGTATCGCTCAGGCCAAAGGAGCGCATCATGATGAACTGCGGCAGCATATACACCTGCCACGGCACGGCGATGGTGCCGATATAGAGCATGAACATCAGATCCCGCCCTTTGAACCGCATTTTGGCAAAGGCATAGGCCGCGAACGAAGAAGTGATGATCTGCATCAAGGTGACGACGGCTGCCACGATCGCGGTATTTTTAAAATAGGTCAGCAGGGCCACCTTATCCCAGATGGCACTGTAGTTTTCCCAGTGAAATGTCTGAGGCACCCAGCGCATGGGGATGCTGAATACATCCGCGCTGGTTTTCAAAGAAGAAGACAGCATCCACACAAAGGGGATGAGCGCGATGGCCGCGAAGAAGATCAGCAGCGCGTATTTGAGCGCGCTGAGCAGCGCGCGCTTGCCATGTCCGGGCTGCCGGGTAAGTTTTAAAGAAGTATCCGTCATATCAGCGCCCCCTCTCTCACATGTAGTTGACCCATTTTTTCTCAGCCCGGAACTGGATGGCGGTCACCAGCAGAACGATCACCAGCAGCACCATGGACACCGCGCTGGCCACGCCGTATTGGGCCGAGGTGGCGACCCCTTCCGCGCCGAAGCTGAGCTCAAAGATATAGCTGACCAGCATCTTGGTGGAGCGGCCCGGCCCGCCCTGGGTCATGATGGCAACCACGTCATAGATCTTAAAGCAGCTGATCACCATCATGATCGACACAAAGAAAGTGGTGGGGGTCAGCATGGGCAGGGTGATCTTCCAAAACCTTTGCCATCCGCTGGCGCCGTCCACCGTCGCGGCCTCATACAGTTCATTCGGCACGCCCTGCAAACCCGCCAGGTACATCACCATATAATAGCCCGCGCTGCGCCAGACACCGACGATGATGATGGCCCAGATGGCCAGATCCCGGCTGGAGGTCCAGCTCTTGCCGATGGTCACGCCGAAGGCCGCCAGGATCTGGTTGACGGGGCCTGTTTTCATTAACAGAAAGTTCCAGCACACGCAGATAGCGACCAGGGAGGCGACATAGGGAAAAAAGAAAACGGTGCGGAAGAACCTGGCACCCTTGACCGCCTTGTTGAGCACCATGGCCAGGCCCAGCGAGCAGGCGATGGTCAACGGCACAGTCGCCAGCGTATAGTACATGGTATTTCTCAGCGAAATGCCCAGGTTGCTTTTGGTGAAGCTGAAATCCTTGAATATAAAGCGGAAATTTTCCAGGCCGGCCCAGGTGATGGTGGCGCCGCCGCCCCAGTTCATAAACGACAGCCCAATGGAGAAAACCACCGGGACCAGGGTAAACAGTATGAAGCCTAAAAAGTTGGGGGCAAGGAAGGAATACGCGATCAAAGTGTTTCGCTTTTCCAGCTTGCTCATCTTCTTTTTAGGTTGCGTGGCGGTGCTTTGTACCATCCGGCAGGCCCTCCTGTGACGTATCAGCATTAACTGAAAGCAGGGGAAGCGGCATACGGGCCGCTTTCCCCTGCCTTCAAATACCTTGGGGTTCAGTGCTGTTTACTTTTTGATGAACTCGGCGGCGCGCTCTTCCATGGCCTTGATGCCGTCATCGATGGAGACTTCACGGGTCATGATCAGGGTGTGCTCTTCATTCACAATGGTCTTGATCTCGTTGACGCCTTCGCCGATCGGCCATTCCAGGGCGATGGCGGTGGGCAGCAGGGCGGCCAGGGTATTCGCGTCCTGCGGGAAGCCCGGGGCGGACGCCATCATGGCGGCTACATCCGCGCTCACATAGGCGGGGCGGGTGCCGGTGGCGGCGATGGCCTTGGCGCCTTCTTCAGAGCACATCCAGGCGATCAGATCCCAGGCGGCATCGGGGTTGGCGCTCTTGGCGTTGATGGCGATGCCGGTGGGGGAGCCGAAGGAAGAACCGGCGGCTACGCCTTCCAGGTGGGGAACGGAGGCGATGCCCCAGTCAAAGTTGGCGGTGCCATCCTTGATCTGGCCGATAAGAGTGGAGGCATACCAATAACCCATGGGCATCATGGCGATGCTGCCCTGCGCGAACGCGCCCGTGTAATGCAGGTTGGCAGCCTTCAGCTCATCATAGCTCATGATGACCTCATTGTCCTCCAGATCCTGGTACAGCTCGTAGAAGTACTTCAGATCGCTGTATTCGCCGTCAGCCAGCGTGTTCACGCCGTCGGCGACGGTCCAGTTGGCCACGGCGGACAGCCAGGTGTGGTAATGGCTGCCGTACACGCCGTTGCCGGCGATGGACTTGGCCAGATCCGCGTACTGGTCCCAGGTCATGTCGTTGGTGGGGTAGGCGATGCCGGCCTTGTCAAACAGGGTCTTGTTGTAGAACAGCACCCAGAAGTCGGCGCGGAAGGGCAGGGCGTAGTAAGCGCCGTCGGCGATGCTCTTATAGCACTCATCCATGCCGGCGTACTTGCTCATGTCATAGGAGCTGGCCGCGATGCGGTCGTTCAGGTTCAGGATGAAGCCTTCCCTGGCCCAGTTCTGCATATCGCTGAGCTCTTTGACGGCCATCAGATCAATGGCTTCTCCGCCGGAGAGCATGGTGGTCGCCTTGATGTTGTAGTCCTGGCTGGCCAGGTCTACCCATTCAAGGGTCACATCCGGATAGGCGGCCTCAAAACCCGCCTTGATGGCGTTGTAATAAGGGGTCTTTTCCAGATCCCAGCAAGCAGCCTTCAAGACAATCTTGTCTTCAGCCAAGGAGACAGAAAAGACACCCAGCAGCATCATAGCCGCCAGCAGCAGGGAAACCCATTTTTTCATGACAAACATCCTCCTCAATTCCTTTTTCAAGGCCGCAATGTTACCGATAACATTTATCAGCTATCATAGCGTGGAGCAACTTCCACCCCCGTGCCTTGTTATATGGTTCAGATTATAAGAGATATGTACATGACTTGTCAACATCGTTTGTCATGAATATTTCTTTTCATTCGCGACGGCAGATAATGAGGCGAGAATTTCACCCGAGAATGTCACCGATAACATTTCTCTTGCGGTTCCGCTCCCTTTGCTGTATGATTTTCGGGGAAACAACTAAATGATATGAGTTCTCCCGGAGGAACCCGTGAAAAAGAAGGCAACCATATACGATATCGCCAGGGAGGCGAATGTCTCCACGGCAACAGTGACCCGCGTGATGGCAGGCCACCCCAGCGTACGCCCGGCCACGCGCCAGAGGGTACAGCAGGTGATCGACGCCTACGGCTATACCCCCAGCACCGCGGCGCGCGATCTGGAAAACGGCCGGACCAAAACCTTCGGCATCATTCTGCCGGAGATCACCAACCCCTATTTTGCCCAGATCTTCGCGGGTGCTGATGACGAGGCGCGCAAAAACGGCTATTCCCTTTGGCTGCACCAGCTGCCCAGCAACGAGGCCATCGAAAACGAAGTGGTCAACGAGCTGATCCAAAAAAGGCTGGAAGGGGCTTTCTTCGTCGGCGGCATATGGGAGGCGGGGCGCAAGGGGTTGACCGAGGCCATGAGCAAGCTGCGTCGGTATATGCCCATCGTGGCCATCTGCCCGCCGCAGACAAATCTTGACTGCATATGTTTATATAACGACCTGGTCAGCAGCACGGGCCACGCGGTGCGCCACCTGCACGCGCTGGGCCACCGCCGCATCGCCTTTATCGGCGGTTCCTTGCAAGTAGGCGGCTCCGGCGCCAGGGGCCAGGGCTTTTTAGCCGAGCTGCGCGCCTTGGGCCTGCCCGATGATCCCGCCTACCACCACGAGGGCGGCTTTGACGCCGAAAGCGGCGAGCGGGCAGTCTCCAGATTGCTTTCCGGACTCCAGCGAAAAGAATGGCCCACGGCCCTGGTCGCCTTCAACGACCTGGTTGCCCTGGGTGCCATGCGGCAGCTGAAGCAGATGGGCCTGCGGCTGCCCGACAATATGGCTGTGATCGGCTGCGATAACTCCTTCTTTTGCCCCTATACGGATCCCCCGCTCACCTCGATGGACCTGCACGCGGATGAACACGCCCGAAGCGCCATCCGCGAGCTGATCGTCGCCAGGGATACCGATCCCCGGCCTTTCAACATCGTCAGGGACGCCACCCTGGTCGTCAGAGAAAGCTGCGGCGCCAAGCTGGGCTACCGGAAGATGGGGTAAAAAAGAAGGTTCAGCAGGCTTCGGCCGGCTGAACCTTCTTTCATAGGGATATCACTTCTTCTTTTGCCCGTAGTAGGCGTTCGCCCCGTGTTTGCGCTCGTAGTGCTTTTTCAAAAGCGCTTCGGGTGCCGGCTGAACGCCCGGATTCAATTGCTCGGTCCACATGGCCATCTTGGCCACTTCTTCCAGCACAACGGCGTTGAGCACGGCATCGGCCGCGTCCCTGCCCCAGGTGAAGACGCCGTGGTTTTTGCACAGCATGGCGGGCATCTCGATGGGATCAAGGCCCAGGCCGTCCAGCGTCTCGATGATCACCAGGCCGGTGTTCAGCTCGTAGGCTTCCCGGATCTCCTGCTCTGTCAGCGATCTGGCGCAGGGGATGGGGCCGCGGAAATAATCCGCCTGCGTGGTGCCGTAAAAGGGAATGCTGCGTCCCGCCTGCGCCCAGGCTGTCGCCCTGGGTGAGTGGGTATGCACGATGCCGCCGATGGCCGGGTAGCGCTTATAGAGCGCCAGGTGCGTCAGATAATCGGATGAGGGGCGCAAGTCACCCTCCGCGATCTTCCCCTCAAGGTCGATCACCACCATGTCTTCAGCGCGCATGATGTCATAATCAAGGCCGCTGGGCTTGATGACCACCAGCCCCGTTTCCCTGTCCCTGGCGCTGACGTTGCCCCAGGTATAGGTGATCAGGCCGCGCCTGGGCAGCTCCAGATTGGCATCCAGCACCAGGTGTTTTAACTGCTCTAACAATCTTATTCCTCCGTATGTACAAACAGGCGGACCGCCTCACGCTCAAGCGCAAGCCCCTTGCGGAAGCGCTTGATGTAGGCTTCAAATCCTGCCGTGTCAGCCGGGTCGGGCTGCATGGTTTTGACAGCCGCCCGGCTGAACACCTTGTTGTCAAGGAATTCGGCCAGCGTTTCCCCGGTCTCTTCACGATGTTTCACATAGGCGGCCAGTACGGCGATGCCGAAGGCCCCGCCCTCATCGGCCGTATCCATCACGGACACGCTGGTATCAAGTGCTGCGGCGGTGAAGCGCTGCCCCGCCTCGCCTGTCTTGTACAGGCCTCCATGGCCCAGCAGCCTGTCCATGCCGATCTTTTCATCCCGCAGGATGTCCATGCCCAGACGAAGCGTTGCCAGGGAGGAGAACAGGATGGAGCGGGCCAGGTTTGAAAAGCTCAGATCAGCCGTATCAGACCAGCTCAGCAGCGGGCGGCCGGCCTCAAAGCCGGTGGTATGCTCGCCCGAATAGTAGCCGATAGAGAGCATATCCCCGCAGGCAGCGTCGCCCTGCAGTGCTTGCTCAAAGAATGCCTCGTAGATGGTATTTTTATCGGCGGGCAGTTTCGCCGCGCGCAGGAACTGGTGAAACAGCTCCACCCAGGCGTTGAGGTCGGTGGTACAGTTGTTGCAGTGCACCATCGCCACAGGCAGCCCGTCGGGCGTCGCCACGATGTCGATTTCCGGGTAGGGGCGCGACAGCGCCTTCTCCATCACCGCCATCAGGAAGACAGAGGTGCCGGCGGACACATTGCCCGTGCGGGCAGCGATGCTGTTGGTGGCCACCATGCCGGTTTCCGCGTCGCCTTCGGGCGGGCAGAAAGGGGCGCCGGCTTCCAGATCGCCCTGGGGATCAAGCAGCGCGGCGCCTTCTTTGGTTAAAAGGCCCGCTGCATCGCCTGCTTTGAGCATCCGGGGCAGGATGGCATTCAGGTCAAGCTTAAGCGCCCGGCACTCGGGCAGGGCATTAAACAGCGCGAGCTTCTCTTCGTCGTAGCCCTTGCCCTCTTGATTCAGCGGGAACATGCCGGAGGCCTCGCCGGCGCCCAGCACCTTTTCGCCCGTGAGCCGCAGGTGGGCGTAGCCCTCCAGCGTGGTCAGGAAGGAGATGTCCTTCACATGCTCTTCATGATTCAGGACAGCCTGGTACAGGTGCGCCACGCTCCAGCGCTGGGGGATGTTGAAATCGAACAGCGCGGAAAGCTTTGCGGCCGCTTCACCCGTGCTGGTGTTGCGCCAGGTACGGAAGGCGGCCAGCTGCCTGCCCTCCTTGTCAAAGGGCAGGTAGCCGTGCATCATCGCGGATACGCCGATGCCGGCCAGTTTACAAGGCACCAGGCCGTAGCGCTGCCTTGATTCTGCTTTCAGTTTGGCGTAGGCATCCTGCATGCCGCTGATAACGTCTTCCAGGGCATAGGTCCAGACGCCATTCTCATAGCGGTTCTCCCAGTTATGCGAGCCCGTGGCCAGGACTTTCATGTCAGGACCGATCATCACCGCCTTGATCCGGGTCGATCCGAACTCGATGCCGAGGAAAGCTTCCCCGGCCTCGATCCAATGGGCGGCCTGGGTTTGCGTCTTTGTCCCTGTCATGGCGCTCACCGGTAAATCAGTTTGCCAAGCGCCAGGTCGCGCTTGAGGTCGCGGATCGTCGTGGAAGAATCCAGCACGACGGCTTCAACGCCCATATAGGCCGCCCAGTCCGCCATCTGCTCCGCGCTCAGGTCGAAGCTGAAGGAGGAGTGGTGCGCGCCGCCGGTCAGCACCCAGGCCTCAATGCCGGTGTAAAAATCGGGCTTCGGGGTCCAGAAGGCGGTCGCGACAGGCAGCTTGGGCATGGGCTTCTCGTTCTTGATGCAATCCACTTCCTGGATGACCAGGCGGAAACGGGTGCCCAGATCAATCAGCGAGGTCGCGATGCCGGGGCCGGTCTTGGAGGTGAACACAAGGCGGGCCGGATCCTCCCGCCTGCCCATGGACAGGGGCTGGCAGCGGATGGAGATCGGGCCGTCCGCCAGCGTCGGGCAGATCTCCAGCATGTGTGCCTGCAGGATGCCTTCCTTGCCGGGCACCATATTGTAGGTATAGTCTTCCAGCATCGAGGTGCCCTTGGCGTCCTTCATGCCGGTGGTCATCAGTTTCATCAGGCGCACCATCGCGGCCGTTTTCCAGTCGCCTTCGGCGCCAAAGCCGTAGCCCTTTTCCTCAAGCCGCTGGATTGCCAGGCCCGGCAGCTGCTGCAGGCCCTCCAGGTCGTCAAAATGGGTGACGACGGCCTGATAGTTCTTTTCCTTTAAGAAGCGCTCGATGCCAATCTCGATCTGGGCCTGCACCGCCACATGCCTGCGGAACTCCGCCGGGTCGCGGCCGTCCAGCAGAATGGTGTAGCGCTCATAGTATTCATCGACCAGCGCGTTGACATCCCCCTGGGCTACGTCGCGCACGGCATGGGCGATCTCGCTGGAGGGATAGGCGTCCACTTCCCAGCCGAAGACCTGCAGGGCTTCCACCTTGTCGCCCTCGGTGACGACCACGTTGCGCATATTGTCGGCCATGCGGAGCACGCGGATCCTGCGGCTCTCCACCACGCCGATGGCGGTGCGCATCCAGGAGGCCACGCGCGCCAGCACCTTCTCATCCTCCCAGTAGCCGGCGATCACCTTGCGCTCGATGCCCAGGCGGGTAACGGCATGGCCGTACTCCCTGTCGCCGTGGGCGGACTGGTTTTCATTCATGAAGTCCATGTCGATGCTGTCATAGGGGATCTCGCGGTTGTACTGGGTCAGCAGATGCATCAGGGGCTTGCGGAATTCCTGCAGCCCCGCGATCCAGGACTTGGCGGGCGAGAAGGTATGCATCCAGGTGATCACGCCGGCGCAGTTGTCATCCGCGTTGGCCTCGTTGAACGTGGCGCGGATCATGCTGCTGGTGAGCAGCGTGGGCTTGAGCGTCAGGGGAAAGGGCAAAAGACCCGAAGCGTTGATGCGCTCCACCATAACGCGGGCATGCTCCGCCACGTGCTCCAGGCACTCCGCGCCGTACAGATCCTGCGAACCGACGCAGAACCAGAATGTGTATTGCCTTCCAAAGATCATAATCCATCCTCCTGTATTAGAGATCATCCATGATGCCGCGCCCCGTCCACAGGGCGCGGCGATTTTGATTTATTATACCACAATCCGGGTTAAGAGGCTCACGTTATTTACTCAGACGAATCACGTTCCAGCTCAGCGCCGGGAGCGTGATAGTCAGCCTGCCGCCGTCAAGGTGTCCGCCCCCCGCCGACACGGGGGACACATTGTCCGGGTTCTCCTCGGTGTTGATCGCCTTCACGTCATCATGGCGCAGCAGGGTATGCTCGATCTTTGAAAGCCCCGGGAAATCGCGCAGATCCGCCGAGAGCTCAAGCCCTTCATGCATATCGCGGTTCACCGCGAAGATCGTGACGGAGCCGTCGTCGGCTACGGTTGCTGTCGCGTCAAGCACCGGCACGCCCTGGTAATCCTCGCAGTCATAGACCGGGGTATCCACCACCGCGCGCAGGGCCGTTCCGCGCCCGAACTTGCTGGCATGCAGCAGCGGCCAGTAGATGGTCTGCGCCCAGGCGTCGCCGCCGTTTCTGGTCATGATGGGCGCGATCACATTGACCAGCTGCGCCATGCAGGCGATCTTGACGCGGTCAGCGTTGCGCAGGAAGGTGATCAGCATGGAGCCGACCAGCAGCGCGTCTTCAAAGTTGTAAATATCCTCCAGCAGCGGCAGCGCGCGTCCCCACTTGTCGCGCTTTAAAATCTCCTTGTCCTGCGCGTTGCTGTGGTACCACACATTCCATTCATCAAAGGAGAGGTGAAGCTTCTTCCTGGAGTGCTTTTTGCCGCCGACAGCGTCGCAGATAGAGGCGACGGTCTTGATGAATTCATCCATATCCATGGATCGCGCGAGGAAGCCGGGGGTATCATTGCTGGGGTTGCCGTAGTAGCGGTGGAGGGATACATAATCCACGTTATCGTAGCACTCGTTGAGCATCTGCAGTTCCCAGTCGCCGAAGGTCTTCATCTGGGAGGAGGAACTGCCGCAGGCCACCAGCTCGATGGAGGGATCCACCCACTTCATCATTTTCGCCGCTTCATTGGCTGTCCGGCCATACTCGTAGGCTGTCTTCTGACCCATCTGCCAGGGGCCGTCCATCTCATTGCCCAGGCACCACAGCTTGATGCCGAAGGGGTCCTTTGCCCCGTTTTTGACACGCAGATCGCTCCAGTAGGTGCCCCCTTTGTGGTTTGAGTACTCCACCGCGCTGCGCGCCTCATCCGGCCCCTTGGAGCCCAGGTTGACCGCGTACATCACCTCGGTGCCGGCGTCCTTGGCCCACTGAACGAACTCGTGCAGGCCCACTTCGTTGGTCTCAGTCGTCCCCCAGGCCAGATCCAGCCGGCGCGGGCGGCTTTCACGCGGGCCAATGGAATCCTCCCAGTTGAAGCCGGACACAAAGTTGCCGCCCGGATAGCGCACGATGGGCATATCCAGCTTGCGGACCAGGTCGATCACGTCACGGCGGAAGCCGTTCGCGTCAGCCGTCGGGTGACCCGGCTCATAGATGCCGCCGTACACAGCGCGACCCAGGTGCTCGATGAAGGAGCCATACAGGCGCTTATCGATCTGCCCGATGGCAAAATCACGGTCCAGGATCATTTTTGCTTTTTTCATTGATGGTATCTCCTTGATGTGTAATCGTCCCACAGAGGCAGACCGGGATAATTAGGGAAGGATTATCGTTAATGTAACCTGATATCACTTTTATATCATGTTTCCCGCAGGATATCAAGGGCAAAAAAGCCGCGCGGGTTTTATCCGCGGCGGCAGCTGCCCCGGCATACCACGGATACCGGAAAAACAGACAGCCCGCCCTGAGCGGACTGCCCCTTGATTTTTTCATCCAGCAGGCGGACGGAGCTGTCGCATATATCGCCGAGAGACCCTTCCACCGAGCAAAGCGAAAAGGGAAACCCAAGCCTGCCCTGTATATTGTCATAGCCCGTAAACGCAAAATCTTCCGGCACGCGAAGACCTCTTTTTTCAAGGCAGGTGATCACTTTCCACGCTTCCATATCGCAGTAGGCGAAGACGCCGGTGAATCCCTCATCATGTTTTTGCTGAAGATAGGAGGCTGTCTTTTCCCCGTCATCGTGCTCAAATATCAGGCTGTCCTCCGGCGGTATCCCATAGGCTTTGCACGCGTCCAGAAAGCCCATGCGGCGCAGCGCGATATCGCTGACATGCCCGTAACTGGATAAAAAAATCAATTTCTTGTGCCCGGCGCTGATCAGATGCTCAGTCGCCAGATAACCGCCCCTGTGTTCGTCACATACGAGCGCGTCCGCCGCCTGCCCCTGGAAATGGCGGGAAAGCAAAACATAGGGCAGCCTGGCGTCTTCCAGCAGCCTGAAGGAATCACCGTTTCCCTGGCAGGGGCACAGCAGGATACCGTCCGCCTGGCGGCCGATGGCCACGCGGATGGCGTTCTCTTCCTTCTCCTGGACTTCATGGGTGCACAGCACGATCACCGTATAGCCAAACACGGCGGCAGTGGCCTCAATATCCGCCACCATCAGGGCAAAGAAGGGGTTGGACAGGTCGCAGACGATGACCGCGATGGTGTTGGATCGCCCGGTACGCAGCGATCCCGCCATCGAATTGCGGATATAGCCGGCATCCCTGGCCGCCTGCTGGATCTTCAGGCTGGTCTCTGGGGATATATCCGGCTTGTTGTTGAGCGCTCGGGATACCGTATTGATCGTGAACCCTGTGATCCTCGCGATATCCTTGAGCGTTACGCGCCCATCGATGCTGTTCCCCTGCATGACTTACCTTCTTTCAATCATTACGCCGCGAGTATAGCACAAAAAATTTTTTAAGGTCAATCCGCATGGATTGAACTGGCAGCCCTGCCGCGCCTGTTTCAGGGATGCGCTTCTCTGAGCCTCAGAACATTTTATAATATTTAAAAATATTTTTTAAGAAGGGCTTGACAAGTGAGGCATGCAGCCCTAATATAAATTTTAGTTGGATTATCGATAATGTAGACCTGAAATGACATTCGAAATAAAAAAGGAGGAACTCGGAATGAAGAAACTGCTTTCCCTGACACTGGCCTTGGTAATGCTGCTCGGCATGGTTGCCGTCGCAAACGCGGAAGGGCCGACAAAGCTCACCCTGTGGACTTTCATCGATCAGCATGCGACATTCTACAAAACAATGGCTGATAAGTGGAATCAGGAGAACCCTGACAGGGCCATCGAGCTTGAAGCAACTGTTCTTGGATATGACGACATGCACAACAAGCTCAAAATCGCGTTGCAGTCCGGTATTGGTGCACCTGACATGTGCGACGTAGAATTGGGTCAGTTTCCCAACGTGCTGCTTGGTGAGCCGCAACTATTGATCCTTAACGACTATATGAAGGACTTTCTCCCAACTGTGGTCACCAGCCGCCTTGAAATCTACGCTAAGAATGGCAACTACTACGGCGTCCCCACCCACGTTGGCGCCACAGTCGCCTTCTATAACGTGGAGCTGCTTGAAGCCGCTGGCATCGATTACAAGACCATTGTGACCTGGGACGACTGGGCTGCAGCCGGCCTCAAGCTAAAGACCGCCAATCCTGACGTCTACATGGGTAACGTCGAGACAACCACCAACTGGCAGACTTCACTTATGTTAACCGAGCAAGGCGCGGGCTTCCAGGACAACAGCAACCCCGATGATCCCAAGGTAACGGTGGATACTCCCGAAATGCTCAAGGCTGTTACGACGCAGCAGCAGTGGCTCAAGGATGGCATTGCCTTGGTTTGCCCCGGCGGCCAGGTTGATACCGAAGAAGGCAAAGCCATGGTCAACAGTGGAATCTGCGCTACGGTCATCATGCCTGAATGGTACATGAGCCGCTTTGTGGATGAGATCCCCGATATGTCAGGCAAGTATGCCATCGCCCCTGCCCCCGTGTTTGAAGTTGGCCAGCCGCGTTCCATAGGTCTGGGTGGCACCGGCACAGTTGTAACACTGACGGCGGCCGACAAAGACCTGGCAGCCGAATTCATCTCATGGGCTAAGCTGTCTGATTTCGGTGAGACAATGATTTGGGAAGTCATGGGCTTTGACCCGGTCAACACGTCTATTTGGACTGATAAAGCGATTACTCACAATCCCGAGAATAAGTTTAACAAGTATTTCCTGACCAACGTCTTTGACACCCTGAACGAAATCAAAGACGAGATCATGTTCTTGCCTTCTACCTCTATCAGCCCCAACATCAACAGTTATGTTGGAAGCACCTTGTGGAACAACCTGTACATAGACATGCTGGACGCGGCGGAAGAGCTGAAAACAGCACAGGAAACCATTGAAGGCGATATCTTCTGATCTGACAATAGATAACGACCGTCGGAGAGGGAGAGAATGCAACCTCTCCGGCGGTTGTTGGTATATAATGGACTCAAGATACTTATGAATAATTTTGGCTATATGGAGGCTGAGGGATGAAGAAGATCAGGAATCTGTTCTATTCACAGAAAATTGCACCTTATGTGTTTATCCTGCCCTTTGTGCTCACCTTCCTGGTGTTCTTTGTATACCCGCTGCTGAAGACCACGCAAATGAGCTTTCAGGATATCCTGCCCGGGCAGGTGCAAAATGTCGGCTGGAAAAACTATCAGCGTTTATTTGGAGACAAAACTTTCGGGCAGGCGGTGTTCAACTCCACACGCTATATGGTGATAACCTGCGCCTTGCTGATCCCTTTTCCGCTGTTATTCGCTTACATGATCAGCAGCCGATCTATGAAATACGACAATGTGTTCAAGTCCATCTACTTTATTCCTGTGTTATCCAGCGTCGTGGTAGCGGGTATCATCTTCCGCATGATGTTTTCAGAATTGCCCGGGGCTCTAATGAACTCCATTATCGCACTGTTCGGCCTGGCACCCATCTACTGGCTCAAGCAGGAGTATACCAGCCTTTTGGCTTTAGTGCTGCTGTGTTCCTGGCGGTGGACTGGCATGAATATGCTATACTACCTGGCCGGTATAAAATCCATACCCAATGAGATGTATGAAGCAGCGGATATCGACGGTGCCAGCTCTTTTCAGAAATTCGCTTATGTAGCCTGGCCTTTGCTGAAACCAACGACCATTTATGTACTGACCATCTCAATATATGCGGGACTGGCTATGTTTACGGAAAGTTATATGGTCTTTGGCAACAACAACTCACCTCACAACTATGGCCTGACCATTGTTGGTTATCTTTACCGCTACGGATTTGAGCGCCTTAGGATGGGTTATGCGTCTGCCGTCGGATTGGTGCTGCTTGTGGGAGCCCTGATTATTAATCTGGCGCAGCTGCGTATAACCGGCGCTATCGGCGGCGGAAGGAGGGTAAAATGACTGCTGCAAACACAAGCCATGGATTGCGTCGCTCCAAGTTGTCCTATAATCCACTGGTGCGCGCTTTCCTGTTACTTTTTTTCACCGTCCTTGCCATTCTTATCCTTATCCCGCTTTTCGTCATCGTGCTTGGTACCTTCAAAGGGGGTGCCGAACTTTGGCGAAACGGACTGAACTTACGCTTGGAATTTGATAAGTGGAGCCTCGCGTCATGGCGCTACCTGTTTACCGGAATATCCATTGATGGAGAGTTGCTCCCGCACGACTATTTTACTTGGTTCACCAACAGCATGACCATCACAGTCACACAGACTGTCCTTACCTTGTTTATCAGCGCTTTGGTCGCCTATGGACTGGAGATGTATAACTTCCGCGGTAAAAGCCTGGCAATGACATGCGTACTGATTGTACTGATGATTCCCTTTGAAATCCTCATGCTGCCCATGTTCGTTCAAGCTAATACAATGGGTTTGCTGGATAGTATCTGGGGCATCATGTTGCCCTTCCTGGCTAATGTATCTGCTATCTTCTTCTTAAAGCAATACTTGTCCAGTATTCCCAAAGAACTGCTGGATGCTGGCCGCGTGGACGGTTGTACCGAGTACGGCATTTTCTTCCGAATCGTTTTACCCATAATGGGTCCAGCTATTTCCTCCATGGCCGTACTGGTAGGCATGGGCTCGTGGAACAACCTGCTGTGGCCAATGCTTGTGTTGACTTCAATGAAGAAGTACACCTTGCCCATCGGCCTAAACACGCTTTTTACTCCTTATGGGAATAACTATGACCTGATGATTACCGGTTCCTGCTTCGCTATCATGCCTATCCTATTGTTGTATGTACTGGCACAACGCTACATCATTGAAGGCATGACAGCGGGAAGCGTCAAAGGCTGAGATCACAATATTACCAAAGCGCAGCCGAGGCAATCTGTACCGGCTGCGCTTTGTTTGTTTGCTGCTCGTCAGTGTAATGTGCATATTCCATAAGCTACCCTGGTATTCCCTGCGCGATGCCAGGCTAACAGGGGAGGATGGCTTGCCGACTTAAATGACCGGAACACAAAAGCGCTTCCATATAACCCATTGAAAGCTTACTTTAGTCGGAAGAGGAACTTTACTGGAATAAACGCTTCCATCTTGAGAACAAAATGGAAACGGGATAGGACCATGCATGAATACGTGTCAAGCCACCATAATGAGCCTGGTTTAGCGTACTTCAGGCATCCACACGCGCATATCCTTTGAGTCCCGGTTGGCAAACGCGTAGTAGGGGATGGCGGTCAGGGTGATGTCCTCCTCCTGGGGCGGCTCCTCCCGGTACAAAGCGCCTTCGGGCATGGACAGCCGCAAGCCTTCAATTTTGAGGGTACGGACGCCGCCCAAAAGGTTCGGGTCAAAGGGCTGTATCCGGGGCAGGGCCTCCCGCTTCACGCGCAGCATACACAGCGGGGCCGGATTGTCCGCGCCCTCAAAGCAGTAGACCAAGGGACCCCAGGCGAAGGCCGCGCAGCCGGCGTTATCGCGCACCCTCGGGTTGGCGTACAGCCGGCGCGCCTTCAAAGGCAAAGTGAGCAGCACAAAGCTTTCCCCTTTCCAGTCCCTGGTCAGGGAGGCATAGCCATCCCTCATCACATCCCCAAGCGGAATGTCTTTGCCGTCCAGAGACAGCTTGGCGCCTTCCTCCGCCCAGCCGGGCACGCGGATGGATAGCGTGAAGCGCTCGTTCGCTTTGACAGTCCACCGCAGCGCGCCGTCCCAGGGATAGAGGCTCTCATGTTCTATGGTTACGCCGCCGAAGGCATCCGCATGGATCTTCCCGCCGATATACTGGTGGATGGCGATGCCCCCTTGATCTTCATCGTAGGCGTAATCAGGCAGGGACGCGATGAGGCGGGCAAGATTGGGCGGGCAGCAGGCGCAGCCGAACCACCTTGGCCGCTGCGGAAGGGCATGGGTGAAGCCCGGCTGCTCCCCGGAAAGCCCGGATACTGTTTCCAGCGGATTGACATAGAAGAAGCGGTCCGCTTCCAGTGACATGCCGCTGAGCATCCCGTTGTACAAAATGCGCTCCATCACGTCGGCTATCGCGCCGTTACGGCTGATTCGCAGCATGGCCTTAGAGAAAAACAGCATAGCGATGGCGGCGCAGGTCTCGGCATAGGCACTGTCGTTTGGCAATTCATAATCAGACATGAAGGCCTCGCCGATATGCGTTGCGCCGAAGGCCCCGGTGATGTACATCTTGCGCTGGACTGTATTGCGCCACAGGGTTTCGCAGACCCGGATCAGCTCCTGATCCCCTGTCTCCCGGGCGATATGAGCCGCCCCGGCATAGAGGTACAGCGCGCGCACGGCATGGCCTACCGCCTCATCCTGCTCGCGCAGCGGCTTGTGCCACTGGGCGTATTCGGGCCCAAGGCTGTGCATGCCCTTGAAGTGCTCCGTTCCCCCGCGGCGCCTGCGCTCCTCCTCATAGTACAGGGGCTGAGTTCCCCGGGCATCGATAAAGAACTTCGCGAGGTTCAGATAGCGCTTTTTTCCAGTTGCGGTATACAGGCGGCACAGCGCCAGCTCAATTTCCGGATGGCCGGGATAGCCGGCGAGCTTGCCTTCCTCCGGCCCGAACACGCTGTCAATATGATCGGCCATGCGGGACATGATATCCAGGAACGCGCGCTTGCCGGTGGCCTCATAATAGGCCACCGCGCCTTCGATCAGGTGCCCTGCCGAGTACAGCTCGTGGCACTCCTGCAGGTTCGTCCAGCGCTGGCCCGGCTCCTTGAGCGTATACCAGGTATTCAGATAACCGTCAGGCTGCTGCGCCTTGCCGATGATGGCGATGATCTCATCCACCTTCTGTTCAAGCCATTCGTCTGGCTTGATCTTCAGCTTATAGGCGGCGGCTTCGAGCCATTTGCCCAGATCGCTGTCCTGGAACACCATGCCGTAGTAATCGCCTTCCATCAGCCCGGCCGCGATCCTGAAATTATCGATGGCATGGCTGGGCTCGGCATCCGGCACCTCCCCTTCCAGCAGGCGCAGCTGGAGGGGGATCATGCTGTCGAGCACCAGCCTGATCCTCTGGCCCCAGAAGTCGTTCCCGGTGCTCTCCGGCAGTTCATAACGCATAGCTCAATGTTCCTTTCAAAAGTTCAATCATCAGAGGCGGCTTCATTGACAGAAACCGTCAATCGTCAATGACAAGGGATTCCAGGGCGCTGCAAGTTTCATCACTGATCACCAGCACGGTCCCGTGTTTAAAGCCATAGGGGAAGGAAAAGCCGGCATCACTCCTGATAAACGCGCCGGATTCCAGCGTTTCAGCCACAAATGGCACATATCCCTGCCCCTTCCCCGGCACACCGTAGTAGTCCAGCAGCAGGCACCAACGCCCGTCAGGCAGCCGGAAGGCCGCGGGGGCTTCATACTTGCCTTGCTCGAGCTTGTTCATCTCTTCGTCAAAGCGGCTGATCCGCTCAAAGGGCCCAAAAGGATCTCTTGACCGCAGCATGATGATGGTCTCAGGCCGCGCTTCGCTCTTGACAAACAGATAAAATACGCCGTCCTGCTCATACATCGCGGAGTCGATCACGGAGGAGTCTTCCTTTTCATACAGGATCCCAGGCGCGGAAAAAGTGACAAAATCCCGCGTCAGGGCGTAGAATATGGCTTTCTTGGAGGGATTGCCGGGGATGGGCGAGGACCAGTGGAGGATATAATCGGGGCTTCCGGTGGGCTTAACCACATCCGGCGCCCACAGGCAACCAAAGCCATACCCGCTGAAATCCAGCATCCGCTGAGGCTTGAAATGGATCAAATCATCCGATTCCCACAGCGACAGGCACTGGCTGCCCCGCTGCGAAACCTCATGCCAGCTGCCGTGGTACTTGTACTTCAGGGAATAGGCCAGGCTGAGATCGGTGGCGATGATGAAGTACGGGCCGCCCTCATGGCGGAACACGGCGGCATCCCGCACTCCCTTCTCCCCCAAATAACTCCACAGGACCGGGCGCCCTTCATTGACGGCCTTCCAGTGACAGCCGTCCCGGCTGACCCCAAAATAGATCTGCTCTCCGTCCGGCGCCGCTTTTTCCCTGAAATGAACAAACAGATAAGCGCTCATGAACTTGATCCCTTTCACTTATATCCATATGCAGGTGCCTTTGAGTAAAAAATCAACACAGCTATAAAGACACTGAGCATACCCATGATAGTACGGAAGATAAACGTCATGAACCTCATCTATTGTACACTGGAAAGCGAAGGTTTTAAAGGGTAGTATCCAACAATTTTGGGCTGGTGAGCAGTATATTCAACCAGGATTCAAAGCGCAGGTCAATGGGTTGAACCGCAAATCAATTAAACTCCTGTATGAATCGAAAAGCCGCCGCGCAAACGATTTGCGCGGCGGCTTTACCATACGTTTACTCTTCCTATGTCTTTCTTGCTTTTGCAGACGATGCCACCACGGCGCGCTGGATCACGATGAACAGCAGCAGCAGCAGGCCTGTGAATATCTTGGCCCACCAGGAGTTCATGCTGCCGTTGAAGGTGATGATGGCGGGGATGGTCGCCTTGAGCAGGACGCCCAGCATCGTGCCCTGCATATAGCCGACGCCGCCCGAGAGCATAACGCCGCCGATGACACAGCAGGAGATGACATCCAGCTCAGCGCCCTGCAGGGCGAGGTTCCAGCCGGATTTGACGTACAAGGCGTAGGAAACGCCTGCCAGCACCGAGCACAGGCCGTTGAAGCCATAGACCATCACCTTGGTGCGGGCCACAGGTAGGCCCATCAATTTCGCGGACTGTTCATTGCCGCCGATGGCGTAGACGTTGCGGCCGAAGCGCGTCTTTTGCAGGATGATCGCGCCGATGATGATCATGAGGATGAACACGATCGTGTTGAGGTCGATGCTGGCCACCGGCTTGATCTTCACCCATTCCCCCGCCTCGTTGGGCCACTTGAGGTAGAGCTTGAAGCCTGCCAGGGTACTGATCAGGTCGTTTTTGATGGAGATGGATTCACGGCTGATCAGCGAGGTCACGCCGCGCGCGAAGAACATGCCTGTCAGCGTGGTGATAAAGGGCGGCACAT
Source organism: Bacillota bacterium (assembly GCA_023460055.1). Classification (GTDB taxonomy): domain Bacteria; phylum Bacillota; class Clostridia; order Christensenellales; family Aristaeellaceae; genus UBA1038. Next base: position 41,339 of record JAEWRJ010000187.1, read on the forward strand.
TCAGGTACTGTATGCAGGCCCCCATCAAAAGCCCCAGCCCCACGCCCACAAACAGCGCGAAGGCAATGCAGACGATCGGGTCCAGGCCCATCACGGTGGTGCCGTAGGCGATGATCATGCCCGTCAGGGAGGCGACGGCCGCCACCGACAGGTCAATGCCGCCCGTGATCAGCACCATTGTCATGCCTACGGCGGAAATACCGATATAGGCATTATCGCTGAACAGCAGCACGAAGGTGCGCAAGGTGGTAAAGCCCTTGCCGCCATAGAGCAGCGCGCCGAACAGGTAGAGCAGGGCGAAAATGCCAAGCGTCGCGTAGACCATCAAATAGTTGGGCTTAAACAGCCGGGCCGCCAGGCTCTGGCCGGAGGTCCTTGAAAGACGCCGCTCAGGCATGCAGCTCACCTCCCATCAATTGCTTTTTCTTGTTGCTGCGGCGGGCGATGGCGCGGCGCACAGGCTCTGACTGCAAGATGATGACGCCCGCGATGATCAGGGCCTTGAAGGCCATGATGGCTTCAGACACCACGCCAAAATAGAGCACCAGCGTGGTGATCGACCTGATGATCAGTGAGCCGACCACAGTGCCCATCATGCTGAACTTGCCGCCCGTCATGCTGGTGCCGCCGATGACGACAGCCAGAATGGCGTCCATTTCATAGCCCAGGCCGGCATTGTTGGAATCATTTGACGAGATGCGCGAGGAGTAGATCAGGCCCGATACGCCGGCCAGAAAGCCGGTGATGATGTAGACGATGATGATGATCACATCCGAGCGCAGGCCCGATACGCGGCTGGCGCTGGGGTTGATGCCGACCGATTCGACAAACATGCCAAAGGAGGTCCGGCGTACAAAGAAGATCATGCCGGCGACCATGACGATGGTGATGATGATCGGAAAGGGGAGGCTGAATAAGCTGCCGCCGCCAATGAACTTGAACGGCGAATACTGGGTGGTAAACTGTTTGCCGTTGGTGATGATCTGAGCGACGCCGCGGCCGGCAACCATCAGGATCAGCGTCGCGATGATGGGCTGTATCTTCAGCTTGGCGATCAGCGTGCCGTTGAACAGCCCCATCAGCGTGCAAGCCAGCAGAGGCACCACCAGCACATACACAAAGGGATAAACCGTATAATCACCCGGCGTGGTATATTCCAGCACATCCCAGCGCAGGAACTTCAGCGCCGTGGCACCCGACACCGCCACCAGGGCACCCACGGAGATATCCGTGCCGCCAAGCGCGATGACCAGCGTCATGCCCATGGCGATGATGGTGATCTCGGCTGAACGGTTAAGAATATCGATCGGTGTGCCAAACAGCACCCGCGACCCGTCAGCCAGCGTCATCAGCTGGACGCTGAGGAAGTCCGGCCGCATGATAAAGCCGACCAGCAGGATCAATACCTCGGCCACGACCGCCCAAAACAGCTTGGAACGCAGGATGGCCTCCCTGTTGAGTTTCACTTTCATGCTCCCTCCTCCGCGGCATCCTCGCCGGCGATGATTGCCAGGATGTCCGCCTGGTCACAGCCTTCCCCATCCAGCTCCGCGGCCTTGCGCAGGTCGCGCATCACGATGATGCGGTTGGAACAGCGGATGATTTCATCGAGCTCCGAGCTGATGAAAATGATGCTCATCCCCTCTTCGCACATCTTGAGCATCAGGCGCTGTATCTCCGCCTTCGCGCCCACGTCGATGCCGCGGGTGGGCTCGTCAAGGATCAACAAATCCGGCTGCGTGGCCATCCAGCGGGCAAGGATCACCTTCTGCTGGTTGCCGCCCGACAGTTCGCCCACCTTCTTCTCGGCGCTGGGCGTGGCAATGGACAGCATCTTGATATAGCGGTCGGCCAGTTCCTGCTGCTCGGCCATCGGCATGGGCTTCATGAAGCCGCGTGTCGCCTGAACGGCCAGCGCGATGTTCTCGCGGATGGACAGATCCGCCACAATGCCGTCGCGCTTCCTGTCTTCAGGGCAGAAGGCCATCTTGCGCTTGATGCTGTCCAGCGGGATCCTGGCGCTCAGGGGCTGATTCCTGACGGTCACGCTGCCCTTAGCCGGGCGCTGCACGCAAAACAGCATCTCCGCCGTCTCGGTGCGGCCCGAGCCCAGCAGGCCGGCGAAGCCAACCAGCTCGCCCTCCCTGACATCCAGGGAGATATCTTCCACCTTGCCGGGTATGCCGATTGACTCAGCCGACACAACAACTGGCGCGTCTGCCTTCTGCGAGGCCTTTTTGAGGTTGTAAATGACGTTCATGTCCTTGCCGATCATGCTGGTCACCAGATCAAGCCGGCTGATCCCATCGGTCGGATACTCCCCGACCAGCTTGCCGTTGCGCAGCACGGTGATGCGGTCCGACACCTCAAAGACCTGGTTTAAAAAATGGGTGATAAAAATGATGCCCAGGCCTCGGGCCTTCAAATCCCTCATGACGTCAAACAGACGCCGTACCTCATGCTCATCCAGAGAGGAAGTCGGCTCATCGAGTATCAGCACCTTGGCGTTGATATCCACCGCGCGGGCGATAGAGACCATCTGCTGGATGGCAATGGAATAGCTGGTCAGGGGCAGTGTGACGTCGATATCCATGCCCATGCGGTTCACCAGCTCCCTGGAGCGGCTGTTGATCGCCTTCCAGTCGATCTGCCCGCGCTTCATGGGCTGACGGCCAATAAATATATTCTCGGCCACTGTCAGGTTGGGGCAGAGGTTGACCTCCTGATAGACAGTCGATATCCCCAATTTTTGCGCTTCCTGCGTTGAGTTGGGGCGAATGCTCTGCCCATCCAGCTTGATGGTGCCCGCGTCCATGCGGTGTACGCCGGTCAGGCATTTGATCAGCGTGGACTTGCCCGCGCCGTTTTCCCCCAAAAGGGCATGGATCTCCCCGCGGCGCAGCGTAAAATCAACCCCGCTGAGCGCCTTGACACCGGGAAACTCGATCTCCATTCCCCTCATTTCCAACAACACATCACTGCTCAAAAACATCACCCCTCACTATCGAAGGACGGATGAGGGCCGGGCCCTCATCCGTCCGGGCTTATTGTTCAGATAAGCCGGTCAAACAATTTCTTAGTACAGGCGCTCGCCGATCTTGTCAGCGGCCTTCTCGGATACCAGGCCGTCCAGCGTGAAGACGATGCCGCCTTCAGCGTCAAAGCAGCTCTCAGCGGGGTGGATCAGGTCGCGGCCCAGGTCCTCGCCGGCCATCAGCTTTTTGAGGGCGTCAACCACGAAGGGTCCGTACAGGGGGGTGCACTCGATGGTGGCGTTCATATCGCCGGCGATGATGGCGTCAAACGCGGTCTTGGGGGCGTCGCAGCCAACGATGATGATGTCCTTGCCGGGCACCTTGCCGGCGGCCTTGATGGCGTCGATTGCGCCCAGCGCCATGTCGTCATTGTGGGCCAGGAGGATGTCGATCTTGTCATGGGCCTTCAGGAAGCTCTCCATGACGGGCTGGCCTTCGGCACGGGTGAAGTTGCCGCTCTGGGAGGCAATAACCTTCAGGTTGGGGGTGTCTTTCAGAATTTCCATGATGCCCTGCTGGCGGCCGCTGGCGGCGTCAGCACCGGTGGTGCCTTCCAGGATGACCACGTTGAGTTCTTCGCCTGAACGGCCGATCTTCTCAACATAGTTCTTCGTCCACAGCGCCATGCGGCGGCCTTCCTCAACGAAGTCTCCGCCAAAGGCGGCTGCATACTGGATATCTGCCATGTTGTCGGGCATGCGGTCCATCAGGATCAGCGGGATCTCAGCCTCGTTGACTTCCTTGAGAACCTCTTCCCATCCGGTCGACACCACAGCGGTGAACAGGATGTAATCAACGCCCTGGCTGATGAAGTTGCGCAGAGCCTTTACCTGGTTCTCCTGCTTTTGCTGGGCATCGTCATACACCATTTTCCAGCCTTCGGCTTCCACTGCCTTGATGACGCTGTCGGTGTTGGCCGTTCTCCAGTCAGACTCCTGGCCGATCTGGGTGAAGGCGATGGTGACTTCCGCGCTCGCGACGCCGATCACCAGGCAAAGGGCAAGTACCATAGTCAGCAATCTTTTCATGGGGTTCCCTCCGTTCATATTTTGCCGGCTTTTCGTCCGGCAGTTCATGTAGCTGATGTTAAACCATCCACCAAAAAGAACAAGAGAGAGCCTTCGGAAACTTTGGGATAAATTTTACGGATTCATTCAGGCATATCCAATACAGTCGATATTTTTCTCAAAAGGGGCATTATTTTACGTCTGCGCGTCCTTATGCGCCGCCCGGTACTCGCGCGGGCTCATCTGAAAATTCTTTTTAAACAGATAGCCGAAATAGTGCGGATCGCGGTAACCGACGCGCTGGGCAATATCGCTGGAACGCAACGCGCTTGACAGCAGCAGTTCCCTGGCTCTCTCCATGCGCAGCCTGGTCAGGTACTCGATAAAGGTGGTGTTGGTCTCCTGCGAAAACACGGTGCAGAAATGGTTGACCGACAGGTGAACATGCCCCGCCGCGTCCGCCAGGGTGAGGTTCGGGTCCGCGTACTGGCTGTCAATGTAGGCGCAAGCCTTGGCGATCACCTCATGGTATCGGGAGAGGGACTGCCTGTCCCGCAGGCTCAGTGCCCGGCTGACCACGGCGCGGGCAGCCGAGAACACCTCCTCGTATTTTGACAGCATGGTGATGGACGCGTTCACCTGCCGCGATTCCGGCAGCTCCGCCTGTGGATCCAGCCCCAGCTCCTGCACGATGCGCGCGGCAGTCAGTATGCTTTCCACAAACAGGTAGTTGAGCATCATCACCGACTGCCCTTCCCCCGCCCGTAGGAAGTAAGCGCTTAGGATACGGTCGATGTCGCCGATGGGGGCAAAGCGCAGATGCTCATACAGCCCGGCGTTGTCAGCCAGCGAGAGCACCTCGTCCACTTTGAGCTGCAGCTCGGCGCTGTCCATGATGCGGGTATCTTCGCGCGCGTAGTGGTCGTTCATCGCCTGCAGGGTGCGCAGCGCCGCCTGGTAGGAGTCCCCCAAGGCAAAGACATGGCTGACTACAGCGCCGATGGCGATGCGAAGCGGCACCTCGGCCTCATGCTTCAGGGTCTGCGCCAGCCAGAAAGCCCCTTCATCCAGTTCCTCCGCCGTCTCCCCCTTGAGCAGCATCAGGATCAGCCCCTCAAACTGGCAGCATAGACCCTGCATGCCCGCCCTGGCCTCGGTCAGGCGGCTTGTCAGGGCGCGCAGCGGCAGCATCTGCTCGGGCGCCGGCTGCGCCGGGGATAGGAGCATCACCCGGTACTGCCGGGCCAAGAGATCGATATCCATCTCCCTGGCGCGCACAAACAAATCCGACCGGGCCTCCGCCGGCAGCGCGCCCCTGATGACCGCTGACAGGAACTGATCCCGGATCAGCCCGCTTGACTGGCTCAGCTGGCTCCTGGCCAGCTGGATATCCCTGTCCTGCCGGCGTTCCTCATTGATCAGGGCGGCGACGCGCTTAAGCGCCGCGTCCAGCTCCTGCGCGCTGACAGGCTTCAGCAAATACTCCTTGACTCCCAGGGCCAGCGCTTCCTTGGCATAGGTAAACTCATCATAGCCAGTCAGGATGATCGTTTTCACCCAGGGCAGCTGGGCGCGGGTCTGCCGGCAAAGCTCCAGGCCATCCATGAAGGGCATACGGATATCGGTGATCAGTATATCCGGCTTGATCTCGCGCAGCAGCGACAGGGCGATCTCGCCGTCCGGCGCTTCGCCCGCCAGCACAAAGTTCGATGTTTCCCAGGGAAAGGAGCTGCGTATGCCTTCCCTGACCACGACCTCGTCATCCGCCAAAAACACTTTATACACGCTGCGTCTCCTTTTCCATGACAGGTACGTGGAAGGATATGCTGCTCCCCTGCCCCTGCTCGCTCTCGATGTGCAAGCCCTGGGGCTGGGCATAATACAGCTTGATGCGCTGGTCGACGTTGAACAGGCCAAAGCCGGAGAGATCTCCCTCATGGCGGCCGGCCATCATCTGCCGCAGCTCAAAAAGGCGCTCCCTGCTCATCCCGGCGCCGTTATCGCTGACGCAGACATGCAATTGGGCCTGCTCCTTCCATACGCGCACGGTGATCAGGCCGCCGCCGCGCCGGTTGCGGATGCCGTGGTAGATGGCGTTTTCCACCAGCGGCTGGATGGAGAGCTTCAGGATCATCTCGGTGCGCAGGCCGGGCTGTATATCGATCTCATAGTCAAGGATGTCGCGGTAGCGTATCTTTTGGA
>JAEWRJ010000188.1 GCA_023460055.1 Bacillota bacterium
GCGACCGGTGCCAATGAAAAGGCATTGAACAGCCGCGGCCAAGAGGAGGGGCGCGATTACCGCCGGATCATCATCCGCCAGAACAGCCACGCGGGCTACTATCCGAATGCAGAGCCGATGTATCTGAAGCTCTTGTTCGCGGCGGATGGGAGCCGTATTCTGGGCGCGCAGATCGTGGGCGGGAGCGGCGTCGACAAGCGTATCGATACCATTGCCACCGCCATGCGCTTAAGCGCCTCTGTGCGCGAACTGGCGGAGCTGGAGCTGGCCTACGCGCCGCCCTACTCATCGGCAAAAGACCCGGTCAACATGGCGGGCTTTGTGGCCGGCAACGTGCTGGATGGGCTGACAAGCTTTGCCGCCTGGGACGCGATCGACGGGGAAAGCGACGCCCAAATTCTTGATGTGCGCGAAGACTGGGAGGTGGAATACTATGCCATCCCGAAAGCCAGGGTGATCCCCCTGGGCGAGCTGCGCGGCCGGCTCGGCGAGCTGGATCAAGGGAAGGAGATCATTGTCTTCTGCGCGGCCGGCGTGCGCGCCCATACAGCGGCGCAGATGCTCAGGAACAATGGCTTCAGCTATGTGAAAGTCTATCCCGGCGGCGCGTATTTTTATGAGGCGACGCACAAGGGGTAAGCGGGCGGGATCCGCCTGAGCCGGACAGAATTCCGCTGATATACAAGGCCCTCCCGATATTAGCGTGTCGGGAGGGCCTTGATGAACTCATCGGCCTGCTAAAGATGTAAACTCAACTTTCAGTTTCATCCCCAGCCCTTCTGCCAAACGGATCAGGGTGCGTAAGGATGGATTACCATGTCCTCGCTCCAGCTTGCTGATGTCGCTTTGGTGGATACCGGTACGCTCTGCAAGCTGCTTTTGTGTCATTCCAGTCTTTTGACGCGCTGTTATCATTGCCTGAATAATGGCAAACTCAGCCTCCAGCGCGTCGTACTCTGCCTTAAAGGCAGGGTCTCTCAGCTGTTCGGCGAGATATTGATTGAATTTGCTCATTCTTCTCTATTGATGATCACCGACTCGATATACACCACCTTGTCCTCCATCGGGAAGGGGAAGGAGGCCGGGGTGACATCCCGGCCGGCGGCCAGCAGCAGGGCCAGGTCGATCACGGCCTGCGCCTGGGCAGGCGCGTCATTTTGCACAGTGCCGTACAGCGCGCCCTGGGCAACCATCTCAAGGGCCGCGGCCGTCGCGTCCACCCCGATGACCGGGATGCTTAAGCCTCCCGAAAAGTAGCCTGCCGCCTTCAGCGCGTCGATCGCGCCCAGGGCCATGTCGTCATTGTTGCTCAGCACGCACTCGATGGTATTGCCCAGGCTGTTGAGCAGCATGGCCATGCGCTCCTGCCCCAATGCCTTTTCCCAATTGGCGGATTCCTCGGCCAGCTTTTGCGCGGGCAGCCCGCCCAGGCTCAGGGCCTGCTGGGCGGCGGCGCTGCGCAGCTCCGCGTCCTGATGACCCGGTTCTCCCCGCAGCAGCACGTACTGGATGATGCCGTCTCCGTTCAGGTCCTGCTCAGGGCGGGTCTTGAAGTAATCGATGGCCAGCTCCGCCTGCAGACGGCCCTGCTGGCGAGGGTCGATGCCCACATAGTAGGCTTTTTCGTATAGTTCAAGATCCTCACGAAGAGGTTCCCGGTTGAACAGGATGATCGGGATTTTGTGCTGTTTGGCCAGGCGGATGAGATAGACCGCGCTGGTGCGGTCCACCGGATTGACCGCCAGTACATCCACGCCGTTTTGTATCATCCCCAGCACCTGGTCGTTCTGACGGTTCTGGTCGCCGTCCGCGGAGACGATCTCCAGCTCCATCCTGCCTTGGGCCCGCTGGCGCAGTTCGGCCATCATGCTCAGGATAAAGGTATCCTTGCTTGCGTAAGCGCAGATGGCCACGCGCGGCCCCTGCGCAACAGCGCCGGAAAGCGGCAGCAAGCAAAGCAATAAGAGAATGGAAAAAGTTTTTTTCATGTGTATCCTATCCTGTCAGTGCAGTAAGGGGAATATCAGCTTCACATTGGCCGCGTCGTACATGTTTTCGCGGGTCACCAGCCGGCGGGGACTCAGGCGCACGAAGGGCTTGCCTCCGCCCTCCAGGATGTCATCCAGCATGCAGCCGGCGATGTAGCCCAGCGCGTAGGGATCGTCCGCCGCAATGCCTGCCAGCTCGTCGGACTCCATCAGCGCGAGGCGGGTCTCCGCGGCATCAAAGCCAAAAAGCGCTGTGCCGTCCTGCCCGCGCAGAGCCAGCGCGGCGTCCAGCGATGTGTCTGAAAGGGCCAGGATGGCGTCCGGCTGCAGAGTCCCTGCGCGGTCGAGCGCGTCGGGGGTGAGGATGGTAGGGGAAAGGCCTGAGAGCCCCGCCATGATGCCCTTGAGGCGCAGTGTATCCCGCGCTTCCAGCTCGTTTCCGATGATCAATACCTGTCCGCCGGGGAACAGGGCAGCGGCGTGAGCGCCCAGCGCCCGGCCGCCTGCTTCCTCATCGGGCAGCGCGCAGATCTCGCCGCGTATCTCTTTGCCCAGTACGATGACCAGTATATCCTTGCCATGCAGAGCCGGCAGGTAGTCCTCGGGCTTCTCGCTGAGCAGGTAAATGGCGCTGTAATTTTCATAGGAAGCCTGCCTGTTGACCGGATCAAGGTCAGAAAGCCGCTCCACGCTCAGGGTGCCGCCGCGCTCCTGCACCGCTTCCTGCAGGCCTTTACGCAGCTGCATCAGGTAGGTGCCGGTATCGTCCTCAACAAGCAGCAGCGCGCCCTGGATCTTCGAAGCCGGCCGCGTGCCGTCCGCCGCGCTAAAACCCCAGATGATCAGGCCCGCGGCCAGCGCGGTGCAGATCAGGGCGAATATCGCCGTGCGCCTCATGTCTGTTCACCCCCCTGATGCAGCGGCAGGCGGATAGTGACCATGGTGCCCTCATCCTCCTCGCTGACGATGGTCAGGCCGTAAGGCTTGCCGTAGGTGAGCACGATGCGCTCGTGCACGTTTTTAAGGCCTATTCCGCTGACGCCCGCCGCTTCTGTCAACAGGGTTTTGCGCTTCTCATAAGGAATGCCGATGCCGTCATCGGACACCTCAAAGCAGAGGAATTCTCCTTCACTGTAAGCGCGCACCTTGATCTGCAGCTGCGTGTCCGCCAGTTCGTCCATCGCGTGGTTGATGGCGTTTTCAACGATTGGCTGCACGATCAGCTTGATGGTATGCATGTTCTTCAGTTCCTCCTCGCATTCGATGGTATAGAGGAACTTATCCTTAAAGCGCATCTGCTGGATGATCAGGTAGTTGCGCACATGCTCCAGCTCCTCATGCACGAGGATGATGCTGCGTCCCTTGGAAATGGAAATGCGGAACAGCCGCGCCAGGGCGGACACCATGATGACCGCCTGGGCGCTGCGCCCGCGCTCCTGCATCCAGATGATGGAGTCCAAAGTGTTATACAGGAAGTGAGGGTTGATCTGAGCCTGCAGGGCATTGAGCTCATGCAGGCGCTTGGTTTCCTGCTCCTGCACGATCTGATCCATCAGCTGGCGGATGCGCCAGAGCATGTGATTAAAGGCGCTGGATACGCTGCGTATCTCGCGGAAGCCTTTTTCCTGCATGCTGACGTTCAGGTCGCCCGCTTCAACCAAGCGGATGCGCTTTTCAAGCGAGCGGATGGGGCGCGTGACCAGGTAGGCCATCATGGCGGCGGCCGCCAGGCAGGCCAGGGCAGCCGCGATCAGCACGATGCTGATGGTGCGGATGAAGGCGCTTTGCAGCTTCAGGATCTCGTCGGCATAGGCTACGCCCACCAGCCGCCAGCGCGTCTGGCTGACGGTGGCTGTGATCAGTATGCGTTCCCGGCCTTCTACCCGGTCGCCCGTGATGCCCAGCGTCGCCGTATTCACGGCGTTCCGGTCTTCTGCCAGGATGCCGCTGGCGATCAGAGGCAGCTTGGGGTGGGTGACCAGGGTGCCGTTCTCATCCATCAAATAGACATAGCCGCTTTCACCCAGTGCGATCCCGCCGGATACCTGGCTGAATGCCAGATAGTCTATATCCATTAAGAGCACGCCCGTGTGCTGCAGGCCATCCTTCTCATAAGGCACGCTGCGGCTGATCGATATCACATAGCGGCGCTGGTTTTCAAACAGGTCCTGCACATGCGGCAGGCTGAAGTGGCTGACCGTGCCTTCCCAGCGCAGCGCTTTTTCAAACCAGTGCGCCTTTCGCACCTCCTCAGGGGAGACCCGCAGCGGGCCGTCCGTTGAGTAGCACAGGCTGCCGTCCTCCAGAAAGAAAGCAAGCGCCGCGGTGTCAGAGCGGCTGGAGCGCATAAAATCGAGGCTTTCATGCCAGCTGATGTTATCCCCGTCAAGGGCCCGCGGCAAAAGCCCCGTGGTATAGTGCAGCGCCCGCAGCATGGAGTCCACATAGATCTCCACGCTGTTCACGCCCTGCAGCACGGTTTCCTTGGTCCGCTCAACCGCGCTTTGCTGGAGCATGCCGCTCACGCGGGGGACGACCAACAGCAGCACGCAGGACAGCACAATGGCCACCAGCAAAAGAAAGGCCGCTGTGAGCACGCTTTGCAGGCTGTATCCGCCGTTTTTAAAGTTTGGCTTGAAGGTCATTCGGACTTGCGCGCCTGACCGGGCGGGAAACCGAAATGTTTTTTAAAGCAGTAGCTGAAATAGCTGGGATCCGGCAGGCCGACCTCCCGCGCGACCTGGGCCGTGCGCATCTCGCCTGAGGACAGCAGGGTCAGGGCCCTGTCCATGCGCAGCTCGGTCAGGTACTGATGAAAGGTCTTCTTCGTCTCCTTCTTGAATACGGCGCTGAAATAGCTGGGGCTCACGTGCAGATGCAGGCACAGGTCTTCCAGCGACAGGTTTTCGCGCGTAAAGTTATCTTTCAGGTAGCTTTCCGCTGCGTCGGCAATCAGGCGTCCGGAGGATTTGCGGCTCTCGCTGATGGATTGCATCAGCTTGTTCATCAGCGGAAGGAAGAGTTCGCCCGCCTCATCGGCGGAGGGAACCTTGCCCAGGACTGCCCCGCTGATGCGGTCAAAATCCTCATCAAAGTGCTCGCGCTCCAGCGACATATCGGGCACGATGCGCAAAAACCCCATTAACAGTTCCATCAGGTAGGTCTGATAGGCCTTGATGGCGGGCTTGCCGCGCCGGCAGCGGCCGATGATCTCGCCCAGCAGTTCGCGCGCCGCGGCGGATTCGCCGGCTTTGACCAGGTTTGACAGGCGGCGCAGCTGGTAATCGTCCATCATCAGGTCGGTGCTGCTGCCCCGCTCGACATCCTTGATGCACAGCGTATGGTCGGCTCTTGACAGCAGGCTGTACTCCAGCGCGTTGACCGCCTGGCGGGCGGCGGCGGGCAGGGTGGACAGCTCCCGGCAAGCGGTGGATACGCCGATGTGCAGCCCGCACTGCAGATAATACCGCGCGATCTTGCGCGCTTCCTCGACATGATCAATCAAATCCGAAAAACATTCCTGGCTGTCATCTTCAAGCAAAGAAAGACCCGCCATCATGCCGTTGTAGCGGAAAATATGGGTTTTTCCGTAGCGGTTGAGCACCTCGCCGATGATGTTGCTGACGGCAAAGGGCAAAAGCTCCGGATCGCTGACCTTTTCCTCGCCCGTTTCCTCACCCACCCGGGCCATCAGCACGGCGTAGGCCGGGGCGGTCAGCGGCTCGCCGTAGCGCTCGGCATGGCGCAGCGCGTCCTGCGGGCTGATGCCGCCGCTGATCAGGGAGGCCAGCAAGGACTCGCGCAGGAAGGGGAGGCTGGTCTGGAAGCGCTGCCTGAGCCCCTGGATATCCGCCCGCTCACGCGCGGCTTGATCCAGGCTTTGCCTGGCCTCTCCCAGCATCTGCACAAATTCACCCGCGGAAATAGGCTTTAAGAGATAGCCAAGCGCTTTGACCTCAATGGCCTGGCGGGCATACTCAAACTCATCATAGCCCGACAGCACAATAAACTGGGCTGCGGGCAGGATGGCGCGGATTTGCCGGCACATGGTCAGCCCGTTCATCAGCGGCATGCGGATATCGGTGATGATCAGATCGGGGGACAGGCTCTCTGCCATCTGCAGGCCGGCGATGCCGTTGGCCGCCTCGCCAACCACCTCAAAACCAAGGGACCGGAAATCGACCACCTCGCGCAGCCCCTCGCGTATTTCAGATTCGTCATCAACCAGCAACAGCTTGTACAAAGAGCTCCCCCTTCGGGTCTTCATGAATGGTCTTTATGTGCCTGCAGTATAGCATTCAAAGGCTTTTTTTGCCAGAGAACGCTGCGTGCGGAAGCAGAAAAAATGTCCCGATCATTCGGGACAATCCTGAGGATGGATTCCTATTCGTTTTCCCAGGCCTTCAGCAGCCTGCGCATATACCCCTGTACGTCCATCCCGTAGGCCGTTTGCAGCAATCCGGGCGACAAGACCTCGCTCACCGGGCCTTTCCCAAGCAGACTGCCTTCATGCAGCAGGGCGGCGGTGGTGCCGTAGAGCTTTGTCAGGCTCAGGTCATGCACCACGCTGATCACGGCGCGGCCCGGCTGTTTGACCCACCTGGCGATCAGCTCAAATATCTGCTCCATGTACTTGAGGTCCAGGTGGTTGGCGGGCTCATCCAGCAATAGAAGCCTGGGATCCTGCGCGAAGACCTGGGCCAGGAATACCCTTTGCAGCTCGCCGCCGGATAAGGTGAGCACGCTTTGGCGCAACAGGCCTTCAACGCCTGTGAGGGCGATCGCCTCCCTCACCGCCTGCTCGCCCCTCTCATCCCCGCTGCCCAGGAAGCTCTTCCTCGCGTATCGTCCCAGACGGATCACTTCCTCCGCCGTGAAGGCATAGCCTGACCCGTGCCGCTGGCTGAGGGTGGCAAAGGCCTTCGCGCGGGCCTTGTGCTTCATGCGGGCAATATCCTCGCCCTCAAAGTATACATACCCCTCATACGGCACAGTCTGCGCGATGGCGCGCAGCAGCGTGGTTTTGCCGGCGCCGTTGGGGCCGGCCAGCATCAGCCACTCGCCTTCTTGAAGCTCGAAGCTGAGGGGGCGCAGGATGGGTTTGCCGCCTATGTCGACCGATACCTTGTCAACCCGCAGCATCATTTTACCCTCCGCGATCTCGAAAAGAGAATCAGGAACACGATCGCGCCGATCAGAGAGGTCACCACGCCCACCGGCAGTTCCGTCGGGTTGAGCAGGGTGCGGGCTGCCAGATCGGTCAGCATTAAAAAGACAGCGCCTGAAAACAGCACCGCAGGCAGCAGTTTTTTATGGTTGGGGCCGACGATCAGCCGCGCCATGTGCGGCGTGACCAGGCCGACAAAGCCGATCGTTCCGCCCAGGGATACGCAGACCCCGATCAGCACCGATACGGCAATCATGACCCGCAGCGTGATGGCGCGCACATTGACGCCGATGCTTCGGGCATTGTCCTCCCCGACCGCAAAGGCGTTGAGTTCGCGCGCGCTTAACAGCAGCACCGCCGCGCAGGGGATCAGGGCGCAAAGTAGGATTAGTACATCCTCATATCCGGCGTCGGAGAGGGAACCCATTGTCCAGAAGGTGATGCTTCGCAGCCTGGGCCCCGAGAAGGTGATCGCCAGGCTGATGAAGGCGCTGACGAACATGGAGAATATAACGCCGATCAGCAGGATCGTATTGGTGGAGAAGCTGGCGTCCAGCCGCCAGGAAAGCGTCAGCACCATGGCCAGCGACAGAAAGGCAAACAGCATCGCCATGGCCACCGGCCCCATGCGGGAAAGGCCCGGCACCGTGATCCCAAAGGCAATGGAAAGCACCGCGCCCAGCGAGGCCCCGGAGGCTACGCCCATGGTGGATCCTTCGGCCAGGGGGTTGCGCAGCAGGCCCTGCATGGCAGCGCCGCACAGCGACAGCGATGCGCCCACGAGTGCGGCTGACAATACGCGCGGAAGGCGGACAGTCATGATGATGGACTGGGCCGCGCCGGGCACGGGATCGGTACCCAGCAGCGCGCTTGATACCGCCCCGATCACTGAGCGGATGGGAACGGCAACGCTGCCCGCCGATACGCAAAGGATCAGCGTCAGCAGGGCGGTCAGCGAGAACCAAAGGTATTGCAAGTTGCTGAAACCCTCCTGTCCGGAATGGGTCAAACTGCTGGATCGATCGTTCATGATGCTCCCTTTGCGCAAGGAGGCCGCGTCATCAAGCGGCCTCCTTGCGTTTTTTGATTATTCTGTGGTTTTTGTGGTTTGACTGCTGGTATGGACGAGGTCAAACAGAATCTCGGCAGCGTTTGCCAGCCGGGGACCGGGGCGCGATACCTCGTCGCTGTCCAACTGCAGCACGCGCAGGTTTTTAACGGCCTTCAGGTTCTCCCAGCCCGCGCGGGAGGAGATCTCTTCCACCGGGGTGGGGCCTTCCCCGAAGTACATGGCGACGGTGACGATGAAATCCGGGTCGCGCGAAAGCACCTGCTCCTGCGATACCTCTGCCCAGCCGTTCACGTCTTCAAAAGCGTTTTTGAGGCCGACAATATCCGCGATCTCCTGCATGAAGGTGCCCTTGCCGGCTGTCCACAGGCCGTACATCAGCGGGCTGACCTCAAAGTAGACGCTGCCGCCTTCCAGGCTGGCGGCTTTCTCCCGCAGAGAATCAAACCTTGCCTGCATATCGTTAACGAGGGCGGCGGCCTCATCGCTCCTGCCGACCAGGGAGCCGATGAGCGTGATGGCTTCATAGGTGCCCGCGATGTCCGTGGCGTTGGTCACGGCGACGGCGATACCGGCCTTTTCAAGCCGCTCAACCTGTTCGGGCGTCTGGGCCATAATGGCTATGATCACCAGATCGGGCTCCAGCGCGATGATCTGCTCGATGTTGGTTTCCATGCCGGATTGTACGCTAGGCGCATCCAGGGCGGCCAGCGGGTAGTTGGCGTATTCACCCCGCCCTGCCAGTGTATCGCCGGCACCCAGGGCGTAAAGTATTTCCACATCTGAGGCGGTCAGCACGACGACGCGCCGCGCTGGTTCCTTCAGGGTGACTTCGCGGCCGGCCATATCGGTCGCGGCTTGGGCAAGGCCAAGGTTCATGCTGAGCGCAAGGACCAGGGCAAGCATCCGGATGAGCATTTTTTTCATGGGGGATCCCTCCTTCTTTCTCAAATGAACAGGCACTTGCCAGAAAAAAGGCTGCCCATAGGGCAGCCCTCAGCAACACAAGGTGTGAGCTTTACTCCGACCCAGAAGTAAACGAACCGTATCGTTCGTTTCTGCGCGTCCAGGTCTCCCGGCTTGGCTTCATCCTCGGGGCCGCCTTCCCGCCTTGCGGCAGTGGCATCCTGGCCCTTCGTCAGCTTCACGGTTACTGGGATAGCCCGGAAATCTCATCCGGTTCCCATCGCTTATCGCGGCGCTTTCGCGCAAACGCGCATGCTGTTCAATTGTTCCTGCATTATAGGCCGGCGATGTAAGCAAAGTCAATGATGATGGAAAAAAGGCCGCGGCTGTGCAGATTGCAAGTTTAATTGCCCATCATTTTCACCAGTCATGTATGTGTGATCGAGATGCCATCTCTCCCCATATGGGGAGAGATGAAAAGGCCGCCGTTTTACGCCGCCATTTCATTTGCC
>JAEWRJ010000189.1 GCA_023460055.1 Bacillota bacterium
CTCCTTTGACCCCTGTGTCATGCAACACCGTGGTCTCATGCGGTATTAGTGAACCTTTCGGTCCGTTATCCCCCTGTGCAAGGTTGGTCGCTCACGCGTTACTCACCCGTCCGCCGCTAAATTAACAAAATTCCATCCGAAAACTTCCTCTTGTTAACTCCGCTCGACTTGCATGTGTTAGGCACGCCGCCAGCGTTCGTCCTGAGCCAGGATCAAACTCTTGTGTTTAATCCCTCTGCCGTTCCGCCTTCTATCCCTTCTGTTCCGCCTCGCGGCTTCTCTTCAGGGCCTTTCGGTTTCCCCCCCACTTTCGCTCAGGGTCACCTCCGGCTTCACAACAGATTCTCTCTCAGAAATTAACTGTCGTTGTTCGCTTCTCTTCTCTGTATCGTTTTCAAGGTTCCCGCTCCCCGCTTCAGTCCCGTCTCTCAGGCCGCTTGCGCTGCTTTCCCGCCGGTCCCGCCGCTTGGGGTGCCTGAATAGATTACCACCCATCTCCTCCCTTGTCAAGCGCTTTTTTGAACTTATTTTCAAAAAATCGGCGGCTCCCATCATGATGGACGCCGCCGACTCTGATTTTCAGGCTAAACACAAGGATGATATAGATCGTTACGCCTTATCCGGCTGTGGATCCTTTACCGCATAATCCTCAGTCCACACAGCGGATCCGGTCGATGATCCGTCCGTCGCGGTACTCTACTTCGGCAGCCGCGCGGCCGCCCGGAACCTTGGTCTGCGGCTTGCCCGTGACGCGCTCGGCCATGTCTTTGAGTTCATGGATATCATAGACCGGCAGGCCGAAGGCGCGCAGCTTGTCTTCCAGATCCTTCCTCAGGGGATTGACCGCGATGCCTCGCTGCGTCACCAGCACGTCCACCGTATTTCCCGGTGTGGTCGTGCACAGCACCTTATCCACCACGATGGGCAGCCTGGCGCGGTACAGCGGCGCCACGATCATGGCCAGCTTGGCGCCCGCCGCCGTGTCGCTGTGCCCCCCGGAGCCGCCGATGATATAGCCATTGGAGTCCGTATGCACGTTGACGTTGAAGCCGGTGTCGATCTCGGTCGCCCCCAGCACCACCGCGTCCAGCGAATCGACCGCGGCGCTCCTGGCGTGCGGCCCGGCGTAGCGGGTGGCGGATACTTCGTAATGCTTGGTATTATTTCTGATAGACTCCACCGCCCGCAAATCAAAGCACTGCACGTCCATCAGGGCTTTGAAGTAGCCCTCCTCCAGCATATCCACCATATAGCCGGTGATGCCGCCCAGGCCAAAGTTGCCCGTAACGCCCAGCCGTTTCATAATGGGCTTCAGGTACTGCGTCACGGCCAGCGAGGCCCCGCCGGCACCCGTCTGGAAAGAGAAACCGTCACGGCACAGACCGCTGGCTTCGATCACTTGCGCGGCGTAGCGGGCGATGGTCAACCCCACCGGATCCCGCGTGATGCGCGTCGTGCCCGACACGATGCCCTTGGGGTCGCCGATGCAGTCCACCCGCGCCACAATGTCCACATCCTCCTCGCCGATCGATGCGGGGATCAGGGGATAATCTTCAATATGGTCCGTCACCAGCACCACCTTATCAGCGCACCGGGCGTCGCTCATCGCGTAGCCCAGAGAGCCGCAGGCGGCAGTGCCGGCAATGCCGTTGGCATTTCCCATGCGGTCAGCGGCAGGCGCGGCGATGAAGGCCACATCAATACGCACCCGGCCTGTCTCGATGGCCTCAGGCCTGCCGCCATGGCTGCGGAACAGCACGGGCTTTGGCAGCACCCCTTCCGATATGGCCTTTCCGATACCGCCGGACATGTAATTGGTCTCAAGCCCTGTCACCACGCCCGAGCGGATGTGGTCGATCAGGGGGAGGTGGCAGTCAAACAGGCTGGTCGCCTGTACGGTCAAGTCCCGGACACCTTGCTTGGCAGCCTCCGCCAGCACCAGGTTCAGCACATAGTCCCCGTTGCGCAGGTGATGATGAAAGGACACCGTCATCCCGCTCTTCAGGCCGGATTGCCTGACGGCCTGTTCGATTCCCGCGATAATCTTACTCATGATCCGCACCTCCCAGCCTCAGAGCCCGGGCCACGGCCAATATGCGCTCGGCCCTGTCTACGATCGGCTTGTCGATCATCTTGCCGCGAAGGCTCACAGCGCCAAGCCCCCGCTTCTTGCCTTCCTCAATCACCTCCATCACCTCGCGGGCGTAGGTGATCTCGCGCTCCGTCGGCGTAAAAGCCGCATTGACCGCCTCCACATGCCGGGGGGAGATCACGGCCTTGCCCGTAAAGCCCAGCGCCCTGGCATGCTCCGCGTCCAGTCTCAGCCCTTCCTCGTCATTCGTATCGGTAAAGGGCGTATCGTAGACATCCACGCCGGCCGCGCGCGCAGCCATCACCATGCGCCCGCGTGCGTAGGCGATTTCAATGTTTTCCTTGCTGCGCACCGCCTGCAGGTCGCTTGACAGATCCTCCGCACCCAGGAAGACCGCCTTCACGCGGGGGCTTGAAACCGCGATCCGGTAAGCGTTCTCCACGCCAATGGCCGTCTCTATCAGTGGAAGAAGGCCGATCGCGCCTTCCTCCATGCCATGTTCGCGCTCCGCCTCCGCCATCATCGCGCAGACAGCCTCAATGTCCTCCGCGCCCGATACCTTGGTGGGCATCAGCATGGCAGGCTTCAATGGGACGACCGCCTGAATATCCTCCCGGGTATAGCCGCTGCCCAGCGGGTTGATGCGTATGATGATCTCGCACCCCGAATAGTCGTAGGCAGACAGAGCCCCGCGCACCAGACTGCGCGCCGCGTCCTTCTCGCCGGGGGCGACCGCGTCCTCCAGGTCAAGTATCAGCGCGTCCGCGCCGTAAATGTCCGCGTTGAGCAGCATGCCGGGGTTATTGCCCGGCACAAACAGCATTGTTCTTCTCACGCTTCTTCCCCCTTCGCGCGCAGCAGCGCAGTCTCCACCCTCGACCGGATCGTGCAGTCTACGGCGCCCCGGTCATCCAGCTCGATCAAGGCCCCTTCAGCTCCCAGTGCCTGCGCCGTCTCTCGCGCCACGCGCTCGATCTGCGCGCCGAACTGGTAGGCTACGATGGATTTCACCCGCACCTCAAGCCCCTGGGGCGCCGGCGACACATAGACCATGACATCGTTGGATTCCATGGTGCCGGCCATCGCCTTTTTCCCTACATTCATCGCTCTGTCCTCCTTCATCTATTGATATCACTTCCGCTTTGTTTCTTCCACATCAATTTCCACGTCCCTGGGCCGCAGCCGAAGGGACAGCTGCTGCGCGATCCCCGGCAGCAGCGAGTAAGCCGCTGCCAAGGTGCCTATGTTCATCGCCGCCTCCTTGTCCGTCAGCGGCACATAGCTCAGGTCGTTCTCTCCTTCTTTTTTAGGCAGCAGCGCGTGAAGATACTCAAGCGCGTGCGCTCTGCGGTTTTCCTCCGCGCCAGCAGAAATAACCGCCGCCTTGCGCCCCTGTATCGATTGATAACGGCGAAAAAACCCAAGCGCGCCTATCACGGCCGCCCCCGCGCCCGGCAAACGAAAATCAAAGCCCAGAGCGGACGCGGGAATGAAAAATATAGCAAGCCCAGCCAGAACAATGCCGCCAAACATCAGCGCGGCCTTCCGGATCTCCTCCTTGGGCTCGGCCAGCCTGCCGATATACACGTCCAGGCAGGCGTGGCACAGCCCGGCTTCCATTTCCTGCCCCAGTGCCTGCACGCGCTTTTCCCCATCCATGCCGCGCACGCGCAGCGTCAGCACCTCCTGGAGGGGCAAAACAATGTCCGCCTTTGCGGCACAGCCCTTGCATTCAGCCATTTCTATCTCCTTGCCAATCAAATCCATCCCAGGGACGAAAGGGAGAATACCCATAAGAACACCGTGAAGATAGAGACCGCCGTGCTGACCGCCACAATCTGCCCGGCCAGCACGCCATCTGCCCCCAGCTCCTTGGCCATCACATAGCTGGATACAGCGGTAGGAACAGCCGTCATGGCCATCGCCGTCGTGACGGCGATCTTGTCAAAGCCCAGCGCCTTCACCGTAAGCACCGCCAGCAGAGGCACGACCCCCAGCTTCAAAACGCAGACGATCAGCAGTTCTTTTTTGTATTTTACAGTATCCGAGAAGCGCATGTCAGCCCCCAGCATCACCATAGCCACCGGCGTCACCAGCCCCGCGATACCGGAAACCACCTGTTCCATGTAACCGGGCAGCCGTATATCGATCAACCGTACAAACAGGCCCGCCAGGGTGCCGATGATGATGGGGTTCTTCAGAATGCTCAGCAGCAGCCTGGCGGGCTTCACCTTGCCTCCGCGCAGGGTTTCCAAAATGATGACGCACAGTATGTTGTAAAAAGGCACGATCACAGCAATGCTCAGAGATACCAGCCCCGTGTTCTCTTTTCCCACGATGGTGGTCACCACCGGCAGGGCAAAGAGTATGGAGTTCCCCCGTATAACGCCCTGCATCATGCTGCCCTGCATAGGCTTTGACGCGGTGAAGCGAGGGATAAAGACAGAAAGCAGCACCGCCGTCAGCACCGCTATGCCGGCAAGCAGCGCGATGAAGGGGCCGTTCATGGCATCGGCGATATTCACCCCGTACACATTGTTAAACAGCACGAAGGGAAAGCAGAAGCTGTAGATGATCTTGTTCATCTGCGCGACCGTTCCCTCAGACAGCCTGCCAAAGCGCCTGAGGCCAAAGCCCGCCGCCATGTAGAAAAACATGGGGAAGACTGTGGAAAAGGCAAGCATAAAGCTCATTTAGCGGCTCGCCTCCGCGTGAAGCATCAAGGGTTTGATGCCGCCGAAGTCCAGGATACGCATCGCGTATTCGCTGATCGGCTCCACCGGGACGCTGCGGCCCGTTTGCTTGTTGATGGCAACGGCGCGGTCCAGGTCGATCTCAAGGGTTTCGCCCTGCGCGGCAACCTCGTCAAGCCGGGGGCAGACGATCAGGGGCAGGCCCAGGTTAATGGCGTTGCGGTAGAAGATGCGCGCGTAGCCCTTGGCGATCACGCAGCTGACGCCCCTGACCTTCAGGGCGATCGCGGCGTTCTCGCGGCTGCTGCCGCAGCCGAAGTTGCGGCCGGCCGCCACGATATCGCCCTCCCTGAAATCACGCGCGAAAGTTGACGAAGCCCCCTCCAGGCAATGGGCCGCCATCTCCTGATGGTCGGTCAGATCCAGGTACTGGCCGGGGTAGATCTGGTCTGTATCAATGTTATCGCCCAATACATGCATGGCGCCTGATAAAACTCTCTCAATCATTGCTGTGCCCTCTCAAAGATAGTCTCTGGGGTCGGCAATTACCCCCATCAAGGCAGAGGCGGCCACAGCCGCGGGAGAAGCCAGATAAATTCTGCCGCTCTTATGCCCCATGCGCCCGGGGAAGTTGCGGTTGGTCGATGAAATGCAGCTCTCCCCCTCCGCGATCAGGCCTTCATGCGTACCCAGGCAAGCCGCGCATCCGGGGCTGACCAGGGTGCAGCCGGCCTCTATCAGGTCGCCGATGCAGCCCGCCGCGATCGCGTCCTGCAGTACCTTTTTAGATGCGGGGACGACCAGCATGCGCATATTCCGCGCGATGTGGCGGCCTTTTAAGATACGCGCAGCCACTTCAATGTCCTCCAGCCTGCCGCCGGTGCAGCTGCCAAGAAAGGCCTGATGAAGCGGCGTGCCGGCATGCTCTGTCAGATCTGCCACATTATCCACGCTGTAGGGCGCGGCCACCTGCGGCGCCATCTTGCCTGCGTCAAACACCAGGTCTTCGCAGTACCTATAGCCCGCGTCCGTCTCATAGATGGTATAGCGGTCTATATTCCTCTCCTTGAGGAAATCCATCGTCACCTTGTCAGGCTGTATATAGGTGGCCTTGGCGCCCATTTCGGTGGTCATATTGCACAGCGCCATGCGCTCGGATACCGACAGCTCCCCGATCAGGCTGCCTTCAAAGCAAACGCCGCGGTAGGCGGCAAAATCCGCGCCCACCTGCCCTATGATATGCAGTATCAGATCCTTGGCGTATACCCCTTTGCCGAGGCGTCCGTTCAAGGTAATGCGCATGATCTCCGGGACGCGGAACCACAGCTCCCCCGTCTTGAGGATGCAGGCCATATCCGTCGCTCCTACGCCCGTGGAGAATGCCCCGAAGGCTCCGTGGGTGGTCGTGTGGCTGTCCGTCACCACAATCACGCTCCCGGGGTAGGAATAGCCCTTGTCCGCCATCACCTGGTGGCAGACCCCCTCATTGATCTCCATCAAGCCGGGGATGCCCTGTTCTCTGGCGAACTCGCGAAACTGTTTCTGGTTCTCAGCCTGGCGGATGGTGGAGGCGGGGGCATAATGATCCAAAAATATCAGCACGTTTTCGGGGTTTTTCACCTTGAGGCCGCCGATCTCCCTGAACGAATACATCGCCTGCGGGTACAGGTCGTTGATGCCCGCGACATCCACCTTGCAGTTGACGATCTCCCCCGTGCGGACGCTTTCCTGCCCCGCGTGGGCGGCCAATATTTTCTCTAAGGCGTGCATAGAATCTCCTTCAATGATCCGGTTGAACAACCAAGGCTCCGCCCCGCGGCGCACAGGCGCGGGAGGCGGAGCCGGTTGCATCCTATTGATCGGGTATTACTGTAATTATAGCATACCGCCCAGCACCGACAGCATCAGGCTGCCGATGATCAGGATGATGGCGCCGCCCAGGCGTGAGGAGATCTGCGCGAAGGGCATCAGCTCCATGCGGTTGGCAGCCGACAGCACGGCCACATCGCCGGTGCCGCCCATGTTGGACATGCACAGGCCGGCGGTGATGCCCGCTTCCACAGGATAGAACCCGACCAGCTTGCCGATAAAGGCCGCGCCGAAGAAGGCGCCGATAACGGTAACCAGGCACAGCACCAGGTAGGTCAGCGAGAAGGAATTGATCACGGTGGCCAGGTCAAGGTAGCACAGGCCGATGCCGACCAGCAGTGCGCCCGTCAGGTTCTTCATGATAAACTGGAACCACTGATAGCAAGCGATCTCAATGTATTCAGGCAGCAGCTTGAAGATCTTGAATATTGCCACGGTGATGATCATCCAGGCGTAGGCGTGTATGGTGATGCCGGTGCCCAGGAGCCCCCAGCCCTTGGCCACGATAAAGCCGAAGGCGAAGAACGCGCAGGAAACCAACAGGCCGATGCCCATCTTGCCCAGGTCGATCTTTTCACGGGCAGCCTGCATCTCGGGGCTGATCTCCATCTCAGTGGGATCTACGCCTTTGGCGATCAGCTGGCCATTGCCGTTCATCTTGCCCTTGATCAGCTTAACCACCAGGCCGCCCATCACGATGGACACGGCATTGCCGATGGCGAGGGCGGGGGTCATGATGGACAGGGCCTCAGCCGCGGTCATCGCGCCGCCTTCAAATATCTTGGACAGGGGCACAGCGCCCGCGCCCATGCCGCCGCCCATGATGGGCAGGGCGATCAGCAGCAGTGTCTTCACCACGCCGTAGCCGGTGATTGCGCCCACGCCGGCGGCCAGGGCAAAGGACAGGATGAGCGCGCCGAAGATGGCCGGGAAGTAGCGGGCAGCCGCCTTCACCAGAAGCTTGCGGTTCATGCCCAGAATAGAGCCCGTGATCAGCGCCGCGATGTAGAAGTCGAGGAAGGCGCCGGTGGGTTTGAAGAAGCCCTCAACGCTCTTGACCACCGCCTCGGGGAATACACCGAAATACTGCAGCAACCCGGTGCCGAAGATAATGACGATGGCGCCGCCGCCAAGGTAGGAATTCACAATGGGGGTCTTTTCGCCGATCTCCTGCAGCACCGCGCCCAGCACGATCATCAGCAGGAAAGCGCCTGCCATACCGGTGGGCAGCACGCCCAGGACAGCCGACACGATCACGACCAGCGCGATCACCAGGAAGTAGGGCAGGGGCAGCCCGTATAGCTTGTACCCGCCGATTCCGCTCTTTGCCTCAGACATGTTCTTAGTTTCCTTTCCAAATAAAAGAAATTATTGCTAACGGGTTGCCCCGTATGCGCCAAAGGGGAGCGTTACCTGGGCTTTCGGGCAATCCCGGCTTTTTCGGCCGCGGCGGCCACTTCTTCGGCTACCGCGTCGGCAACGCGCGGGTCAAAGGCGCCGGGGATAATGTACTCGGGGCCAAGCTCCTTGTCATCGCACAGGGCGGCGATGGCTTTTGCCGCGGCCAGCTTCATTTCCTCGGTGATATCTTTGGCTTCCACCATCAAAGCGCCCTTGAAGATGCCGGGGAAGACCAGCACATTGTTGATCTGGTTGGGATAATCGCTACGGCCGGTGGCTACGATGTATGCCCCGCCCGCCTTGGCGTCTTCAGGCATGATCTCGGGCGTGGGGTTTGCCATCGCGAAGACCATGGGTTTCTCCGCCATGGTGGAAACCATCTGAGCGGATACAATGTTAGGCGCGGATACGCCGATAAATACGTCTTTGCCCTTGATGATCTCGCTCAACGGGCCGCGCTGGCCGTGCTTGTTGGTCACCTGGGCCATAGCTGCTTGCGCGGGGTTCATCCATGCCTCGCTCTGCTCCAACGCGCCCAGCCTGTCCACCAGCACCAGGTCGCCCGGTCCCATCTGCAGGATCAGCTTGGCGATGGAAATGCCGG
The DNA here is from genome assembly GCA_023460055.1 of Bacillota bacterium. Lineage (GTDB taxonomy): Bacteria > Bacillota > Clostridia > Christensenellales > Aristaeellaceae > UBA1038. Next base: position 8,660 of record JAEWRJ010000189.1, read on the forward strand.
CGGCGCCGGCGCCGTTGACCACGACGCTGATGTCTTCCCACTTTTTGCCGGCCACTTTCAGTCCGTTGATCAAGCCTGCGACCACCACGATGGCGGTGCCATGCTGGTCATCGTGGAAGACGGGGATGTCCAGCTCCGCCTTCAGCCGCCGCTCGATCTCAAAGCAGCGAGGCGCTGAGATATCCTCCAGGTTGATGCCGCCAAAGGTGGGGGCCAGGTATTTGACGGTCTTGATGATTTCCTCGGTATCCTTGGTATCCAGGCAGATGGGGAAGGCATCCACGCCGCCGAAGGTCTTGAACAGGGCGGCCTTGCCCTCCATCACGGGCATCGCGGCCTCGGGGCCGATATCGCCCAGGCCCAGCACAGCGGTGCCGTCGGACACGACGGCTACGGTGCGCCCTTTGATGGTGTATTTGTATGCCTCGTGCTTGTCCGCGTGGATCTTCCGGCAGGGCTCCGCCACGCCGGGGGTATAGGCTGTGGACAGCTCCTCGCGCGTGGTGATCGGCACCTTGGAAACGATCTCCAGCTTGCCCTGATGGCGCGCGCAAAGCTCCAGGCTCATTTCATTGTAATTCATGCTTCCTCCTTCAATGATATGGATACGCTGTACAGGTCATTACAAGTCATGGCGGCTCTATTTATTCAGCCGGATGACTCAGTGTACGGCAGCCTCCATCGTTGTTATTCATAGGATGTACATATCTTAAACAGTCCCACCTGTTTTGTCAACTTTTCCCGTGTTTTTTGAATAATTACGAAATAGGCGGCATTTTTATGCCGCCCATCTGAAACTATTCAGTATTTTATAGATTTATTTGATCTGTTTACTGGCCGTAGCTCACTTCCGTCACGTCGTTGGTGATGATGATGAAGGTTCTGCCCCGCAGCAGGCCGATTTCCTCTCCGTCCGGTCCCACATAGACGGTACGGCTGTCGTGCGAACCGCGCTGCCAGCCGCCCTCGATGTAGACGCCGCCTATAAACAGATCCGCGGCCCCCCAGCCCACCAGCTTCTCAAGGGCTACATAGCCTCCGCTCATGCCCGTGATGGGGGTACGCTGCACGATCACGTTGGCAAAGGGGATGTTGAGGTAGGGCTTCAGCAGGTCCATATAAGGGCCGCTTGAGTTGGTGCGCAAATAGCCGCCTTCATTCGCGTCATACCGAAAGGTGGACCAGCTGGCGGGGTTGGCGCGGGTCTCTTCTTTGTTGCCGCGGTGGTTCACCTCAATGTTCAAAGCAGGGATGCCCTGCGGCGCTTCATCCGTAAACTTGAAGCCCCGGGGCTGGAAGGTCTTGCCCTGACTGATCAGGGTATCGCGGATCTTGGCCACATAGATGCTCAGGTTATGGGGCGAACGCTGCCAGTTGACGCGCTGGGAATAATCGTTGTTGCCAAGCGCGTCATAGAACAGGCCGGTCGATTTGCCGCCCAGCTGGGCGATCCGCGCGGGCACGTCACTGAGAGGGTTGCCGGTCTTCCCGGGGCTGCCGGCGTGCACCAGGGCAGCGCCCCAGCTGGCGGCAATATCAATGAAGGGCACGCGGGCCGAGCGGATGCCGCCCGCCTCCTGGGGCACTTTGTCCGAGAAGAGGGCCAGCAGCTTGGTTGCCCCCGCGCCGGCGTTGGGCACCTGGTAGATCACATCCGCGTCACTGATTCCCCAGTGCGGGTGGGCATCGGGCGCGTTATCCATCACCAGCATGATGGGCAGATAGGGCCCGTCATAGGGGAGACCTGTCGTGGTACTGACACCGGCCTTCACCTCATTGTCCGTGTAGCTCCCTTTGAAAGGAATACTCTCTCTCGTCAGCTGCCCTGCGATCATGGTCATCTCCGCCCCTGCCGTCAGGATCACCATCGATATCAGCATAAGGCATGCTG
>JAEWRJ010000190.1 GCA_023460055.1 Bacillota bacterium
GGCAAATGAAATGGCGGCGTAAAACGGCGGCCTTTTCATCTCTCCCCATATGGGGAGAGATGGCATCTCGATCACACATACATGACTGGTGAAAATGATGGGCAATTAAACTTGCAATCTGCACAGCAAATGAATACCTTGAAATTTGATTGACAAACCTCAGGAATGATACTATAGTTCTTGAGACTGTCTTAAGGAGTTTGTCATGCACAAGAACGCTTTTACTCAATCAGGAAAGGCTCTTTCTCTAATCTGCGTGTTTATGGTCTGCGTTTCATTTTACGTTCGGGCGGAGGATGTCAAATTTACCGGAAGCTTTGATCCCCTCCCTGTCGACCTGACCTGCGGCAACGATCCTGACAAGGATAAGTACTTCACAGACGGCACGGGCTATCAGGACGAGAGCATATACGTGAAAATATACCAGGACCGCGACTTTGACACCAACATATTGTACGTCCACATCAAGGTCGCGCATCCCTCTCAGGTACGTACAGCCCCAGCCAACACCTTCAAACACAAGGGAAATCAGCTGGCCTCCACCATCGCCAGCCGCTACAACGCCGTGATCGCCATCAATGGCGATTATTTTCAGTTCAACTCTGAGCGTTTCATCGTTCGCCAGAGCAAACTTGTGCGCAACCGCCCAACGGGGGAGGACTTGCTGTTGATCGACAGTGAGGGAGATTTCCACGCCGTTCATCAGGCCAAGAAACCCGAGATCACAGCCATCCGCGACTCAATTGAAGCATCGGGACGGAGCATTTACAACGCCTTTTCATTTGGTCCCATTCTAGTAGAGAACGACGAGATCGTCTTCCCCGCAGATACCAATTACTTCAACACCGCCGCCCTCAAAAAAGCCCAACGCGCGATTATCGCCCAGCTCGGCCCGCTGGAATACCTGATCGTCTCCACCGAAGGACCGGAGGATCCCGGATCTGAGGGGCTTCAATTGAACCAGGCTGCGGAATATACCCTGAAGGCCGTGAAGTACCTGGGCAAACCCTGCCTGGTCGCCTATAACTTGGATGGCGGCAGCAGCAATTCTTTGATTTTGAACAACCAGAAAGTCAACTCCCCCAAGAATCCTAAGAAGCGTCCAGTCAGCGATATCATCTACTTCGCGACGCTGGTGCCCTGATATGTTCCCTGTTTTATCCTTTGACCTTGGCCCGCTGACGATCTATGTTTTCGGACTCATCCTGGCCATCGGTGCGTTGATGTCCCTGTGGATGCTATCCCAGGGGGAGAAACGCATGGAGATCCGCCCAGGCAGCGCATCGGGAGCATTGCTAATTTCGGGCTTGTGCGGATTCGCTCTTTCCAAGCTCACCTATTCGGCACTCAACTTCAGCCGACTGTTTTTTGATGAGATCGAAGGCACCTGGCTGGGCCTTTCCCCATTGCTGGACATCGGCAGGGGCGGACATAGCGTCTACGGGTTCATCACAGGGGCAATATTTGGCCTGCTTCTATTCGCGAAGCTTACAAAGCAGGAAAAGGGGCGCGTCTTCGGCTGGGCCGCGGTGCCTCTGGGTGTTTTTTTATGCGCTGTTTTCCTTTCACAGATCGCGGGCGGCAGCGGCTATGGCGAAGAAGCCGCGCCTTTTTTACAGTTTATACCCATGTCCGTCCAAAACCTGTATGGGGAGTGGAACGCCGCTGTCTTTTTCTATGAGGCCTTGTGGACCCTGATGCTTACCTTATGGCTCAAGCACGAAAAGAAGGTATTCACCCACCCGGGCAACCGGATGCTGATGCTGCTGATCCCCCTGTGTTCCCTGCAAATTTTCTTTGAATCATTACGGCAGGACGACTACCCCCGGCTTGAGAACAACGCTTTCATCCGCACCAATCAGCTGCTGGCGCTGATTATTCTGATTGTCATCCTCATTTTGATGTTCAAGCAACTGAACAGGGCGCAATGGAGCGTAAGCGTCGCCGCTTTGCTCCTTTCGGCAGCTGTCTTCGTAGCCGCCGAGTTCTGGGAAAAGTTGCCCATGCCGAAGGAAGCGCTATACGCCGCTTCCTTTGTGATGGCCCTCCTATTAAGCTGTATTTGGCTGAATGGGCTGCTCAAAACGGATATCCAGGCGGATCTCCGCGACCTTTGAGACAGTCTCATACACGGAGCAGTACTTGGCCGCCAGCTCAGCAGCGCGCCTGAAGATCTTTTGATCCGAATCGCCCCTGATGGTGAATACCATATCGACCGTGGCAAGCGTTGTCGGCACCTCTTCCCGCTTGACCCCGCTGATATCAATGGACGCGCCTTCATATTCAAGGCGCATTTTCTTTGCGATGTCAACGAAAGTAGAGTAATAGCAGGCCCCCAGCGCGCCAAGCAGCATATCGTAGGGGCGCAGCTGTCCTTCCCCCGTGCCGATGGCCGCCCCGGTGCGCGCGGCCTTCAGCTCCCCTTCAAACTCCCGGCCAAAATTCATCCCTACATTGATCTGCGTCATAGAGGATACCTCCGTCTGTTGATGGAGAAAGCATACCATTCTCTCCCGGGGCGAACAAGACATACTTAGTTTTCTTTTCAGGCCACTTGCTTCATGGTATAATATGTAAAATGCTGACAAGCGAAAGGGAACGCGCATGGACGAAAGGCTTCTGGAAAAAATGACCGGTCTGCTCTCCTCCCTGCATCAGGAGATACGTCTGGTGGACTCGCAGGGGGACAGCCTGATCCCCCGCGAAAACGCCTCCTTCTACCTGCCGGGCGGGATGCGGGCGGGCGAGGTCAGGGAGAGCAAAGGCTATTTGTTCATGCGGCTGGATATGCCGGAAGCTCCCAGCCTCCTATGCCCGATGAGCGACAAGGCGGAGGATATGCTGCGGCTGGCCGCTGGGGCCATGGAAGCCTTCAACCAGCTGCATCCGGACGATAAGGGCCAGACAGGGGCCTGGCGGCGTCTGCTGATCGAGGACATGAGCGACTATGAAAAAAACATGCTGGTCACCGAGCACCGCATCGGGGCTCAGCAGCCCCGATGCGTGATCCTGCTGCGCCTTCACTCCCTTCGCCAGAATGCCTATGAGCTGCTCGTTCCGCTTCTTCCGCTTGAAAAAGAAGACATGCTCATCGCGCTGGACGCTTCCTCAGTCGCTCTGGTCAAAGCGCTGGAGGACGTAAAAAAGCTGGATGAAGCAAAGGAGTACGCCCTGGCCGTGCAGGAGACTGTGCGTGAGGAAAGCAGCCTGAGTGTCAGCTGCGGTATCGGCGATGTCTCCCCCACACCCGAAGGCCTGCGCCAGAGTTTCATGCAGGCGCAGCGCGCGATGGAGATCGGCCCGCAGTACCTGCCGGAGGAAAGCGTGTATGTCTGGCATGATATGCTGCTTCCCCGCTTCTTATCTGAGATTCCCGAGGAAAAGGCCCAGTATTACCATAACCTGGTGTTCAACAAGAAAACCTCGCGCCTTTTGACAGACGAAATGCTTGATACCATTGACATGTTCCTGCAAAAGGACCTGAACCTGTCAGATACCGCGCGGCACCTCTACATCCACCGCAACACGCTGGTCTACCGGCTTGACAAGGTGCAGAGGCTGGCCGGGCTGGATGTACGCAAGTTTTCAGACGCGTTTTTGTTCAAGCTGATGTACGATTTGAAATACAACATTAAATATAAAGGAAAGCGGTCCTGAGGCCGCGCGGCTATCCTGTGATGAAAAAAAGATTAGTCTCCCTGCTGCTGGCACTCATACTGGTTGGCGGCACTCTGCCCGTCCATGCCCTGTCCTCCTTTTTCAACTTGGGTCAGGGGGAGACGGTCACCATACCCAAGGAGGAGTACGAGCGTCTCAAGCAGTATGAGAAGCTGGACGAAGTCAAAAGCTACATCGAGGAGTACTATTATCAGGATGTGGATGACACCAAGCTGATCGACGGGGCCATCCAAGGCCTGCTCGCAGGCACGGAGGATGTTTATACCTTCTACTATCCGGAAGAATCCTGGAAGAGGCTGTGGGATGATGACAGCGGCAAATACGCGGGCATAGGCATACAGATGCTGGGCGACTACGAGACCGGTCTGGTCACCATCACCCGCGTGTTCAAGGGGACACCCGCGGAAGCCGCCGGCATCCGCAAGGGCGACATCCTTTACATGGTAGAAGATCTGCAGGTCACCGTATCCACCATGCAGGACGCGGTCGACATTATGCGCGGCATACCCGGAGAGAAAGTTAAGGTCCAGATGATGCGCAATGATGAGATCGTCTCCTTTGATGTGATCAAGGCCGAGATCATCGTTAACCGTGTAGAGAGCATGATGCTGGAGAATGGGATCGGCTACATTGCCCATTATGAGTTCGCTGGCGGAAGCTATGAGGACTTCAAGAAGGCCTTCGACACGCTGGAGCAGGAGGGCATGAAAGCCCTGATCCTCGACCTGCGTGACAACGGCGGCGGTTGGGTGGATGACGGCGTCAAGCTGGCCGACCTGTTCCTTGATAAGGAGCTGCTCTTTTACACCCAGGGCAAGCAGGGAGGCAAAGAAGAAACTTACACCACGAGCGGCAAAACAGATATGCCGCTGATCCTGCTGGTGAACGGCCACTCCGCCTCCACCTCCGAGATCGTGTCAGGCGCGCTGCAGGATTATGGCAGGGCAATGCTGGTGGGCTCGAAAACCTTCGGCAAAGGCGTCATCCAGATGGTGCTGCCGCTGTCTGACGAGAAAACCGGTTTTCAGTTCACCACCGCGCAGTACTTCACCCCCAAGGGACATCAAGTGCATGAGCTTGGCATTACGCCCGATATCGTGGTGGAGATGCCCGAGGATATCAACTACAGCCTGCTGAGGCTGGGCGATATGGCGGACCCGCAGCTGCAGGCCGCTTACAGTGAAGCCCTCAAACAGGTCAAGTAATACAAATTAAGGAGCTACAATCATGAAATTAGGGGTTGTCGGGCTGCCCAATGTAGGCAAGTCCACACTGTTCAACGCGATCACCAACGCGGGCGCGATGGCTGCCAACTATCCGTTTTGCACCATCGAACCCAACACCGGCGTGGTACCTGTGCCAGACGCGAGGCTGGATAAGCTCAGCGGGATGTATCATCCCAAGAAGACCACGCCTGCCGTGATCGAGTTTGTGGACATAGCCGGGCTTGTGCGCGGCGCCAGCCGGGGCGAGGGCCTGGGCAACAAGTTCCTCTCCCACATCCGCGAGGTGGACGCCATCGTCCATGTTGTGCGGTGCTTTGAAGACGACAACATCATTCACGTGGAAGGCAGCATTGATCCCCTGCGTGATATGGAGACCATCAACCTGGAGCTGATCTTCGCCGATATGGATACCGTTCAAAAGCGCGGCGATAAAGCGCGCAAGCTAGTCAAGACCGGCGAGAAGAAATACGGGGAAGAGGCCGAACTGGCCGACAGGGTGCTCGCGCACTTTGAAAAGGGCCTGCCTGCCCGTTCCTTCGAAGCAAGCGATGAGGAAAGGGAAACCTTGCGCCAATGGTTCCTCCTGACGACTAAGCCCGTCATCTACGCCCTGAACATCGCGGAAGACGATATATCAAAAGACCCCTCCGGAATCCCCAATGTGGAGCGGGTGCAGCAGGTGGCATCCGGGGAAGGCGCGCAGACCCTCCTGATCAGCGCGGCCATCGAGCAGGAGATCGCCGCGATGGATCCCCAGGAGCGCGCCGAGTTCCTGCAAGAGCTCGGCATCGGCCAGAGCGGCTTGGACAGGCTGGTACAGCATTGCTACAGCCTGCTTGGACTGATCAGTTTCTTGACCGCCGGCGAAGATGAATGCCGCGCCTGGACGATTACCAGGGGTACCAAAGCGCCGCAAGCCGCCGGCAAGATACACACCGACTTTGAAAAGGGCTTTATCCGCGCCGAGATCGTGCCCTTTGACAGCCTGATTGCGCTGGGCAGCATGGCTGCCTGCCGCGAAAAGGGCCTGGTTCGCAGCGAGGGCAAGGACTATGTGATGCAGGACGGCGATGTGACGCTGTTCCGTTTCAACGTATAAACATGAGCAGAATCTCTTACATGCTAAACCGACTGACCAAAATGGACTATAAAAGGATGTGGTCGGTCACAGGCACCCTCAGGAAACGCTCGGGCATCAGCCGCCCGCGGCTGATGGTTGACATGCTCGTTTGTGCCGCCAAGTACAACGCCGGCTACATGGATTATATGATCGCCCGCATGTGGGAGCAGAATGACGCTCAAAGAAGAACAGTTTTAACCCGCGGCATTAACAACCTGATCGTGCGGCGCATGAATGACAAGGCCCACTGGCACGCCTTTGACGATAAGGCCGCCTTCAACCGCGCCTTCTCCAAATGGATCCCCAGAGGCTGGATGGAGGCGGATGAGCGCACCTCAAACGAAGCCCTTGAAGTCTTCCTTGACGGCAAGCAGGCAGTGTTTGTCAAGCCTCTGGAAGGATCGAGCGGCCAGGGTATCGAAAAATTCAAGGAGGCTGATTGGGCGGATATGAATGCCTTTGCCGGCAAGGTGCGTGCTCTTGGCAAAAGCGTGATCGAGGAAGGCATCGTTCAGCACCCCCGCATGGCAGCGCTGAACCCGGGTTCGGTCAACACCGTGCGCATCTCCACCCTCATCGGCGATAAAAAGGAAGGCATCGTCTACGCTTTCCTGCGGATCGGCAACGGCAGAATCATGGACAATGTGGATTGCGGCGGCATGGCCGCCCGGGTGGATCTGGACAGCGGCAGATTGCTGACCGTGGCCGCGGACAAGGCCGGCAACACTTTCATGAAGCACCCGATCACGGGGACGGAGATCATCGGCTTTCAGCTCCCCTGTTTTGAGGAAGCCAAGGCCATGTGTCTGGAAGCCATGCGGATGGTGCCTTCCATGCGCTATGTGGCTTGGGATGTCGCGCTGACAGAGCAGGGCCCCACGCTGATCGAGGGCAACTCCTTCCCCAGCCATGCCGTCCCGCAGTTTGCCGCGCACTATCCCGATAAAATCGGGATTCTGCCGGAATTTCGGAAATTTATAGATATCTAGCCTAAAGCAGGCTCATCGGGAAGATGGATCCATCATCCCTTTATTTCAGGCAGGATCGCCAATGGCGGTTCTGCCTATTAATATGCCCACCCGGATGGTATAATCATTTTGGTGGATTATTTTACGCCTTATGCACGAACAGACTGTTCTCCGGCGTTATATAACAGAAAGCTCAAGCCCCTGGAAGGAGTGTATCAAGATGGATTTAATCAGAACGCTTTTAGTGTACATGTCCCTGCTGCTGTCTTCATCGGCTGTCAGCAGCCCGGCCATGACGCCGGTACCGCCCAGCTTTTCAACGCCAACGCCTGCGGTGACGGCGACAGCGCAGATGACTGCCGCGCCGACCTCACTGCCCACCTTAACCCCCACGGCGACGCCAACGCGCACGCCGCTGCTGGCCGTGGGAGACAGAGGCGAGGATGTGCGCCGCCTGCAGGCCCGTTTGCAGGAACTGGGATACCTGGGCGGCAAGGTGGATGGCATCTTCGGCAAGCAGACCAAGGAAGCGCTGGAAGAGTTCCAGCGGCTCAACAGGCTGTCCGTTGACGGCATCGCCGGACCCAAGACCTATCAAAAGCTATTCAACGACCCCAATGTTGTCAGAGCGCCAATCGTCACAGGCACTCCGCGGCCCGTGGTCGCCAGCGTGCCTGTATACTACCGCAACAACAGAGGCGTGCTGCTGGGCAGTGATACGGTGCTTGTATCTCAGGGCAGCCTGAGCATCACGCCAAATCCCAGGCTGATTCCGGCCAATCACACGCTCATCAGCGCCGCCAGCGTCACGGTGACGGTGGATTCACGCGGCAGGGCGACGCCCGCCTCCGTGGTCTTCATCTACCAGCCCAACAGCGAGCTGACGCCGGTCCTGGTCCCCATCTATTACCGCACCACCGGCAATGAAACACTGGCGACCGACAGCGTATCTGTGCTGCCCGGCGAGAGCCTGACCATCGTGGCCAATGCCTCCAAAGTACCCTCAGGCTACACCCTGATCACATCGGGCAGGTTGTCGGTCAGCGTGTCCGCTCAAGGGGTCGCTACGCCAAGCGCGCTGACCTTCATTTACAGGAAAGACGCGGTCAGCGTGAACATCACGGTCAACTACCGTGATACAGCGAGCAACCTGATCGGCCAGGAAATCAAGACCCTTCCCGCCGGGACGCATACCATCACTGCCAACAGCAATGCCGTGCCTTCGGGCTACACGCTGCAGGGCAGCAATACCCAGCAGGTCACGGTATCCGAATCGGGCACGGCAACGCCTTCAAGCATCACCTTTGTATACAGTACAAACCAGGTAACTGTGGCTGTACCGGTTAAATATGTGGATCGGGCGGATAACGCCGTTCTTCACAGCGATACCATCTCCATTGTCAGCGGACAAACCGTCACAGTGGAGGCTAACCAGAGCAATGTGCCCGAGGGCTATGTGCTTGTGGGCAGCGGCTCCGTCAGCGTCACAGTGAATGCCCAGGGTGTACCCAGCCCCGCGGAAGTCATCTTTACCTGGCGCAAGCTGGGCATGGCGCAGGTAGAAGTACGCTATGAAAGCACGGACGGCAGACTGCTGGGCGGAGAGAGCCTCACCCTGACCGAGGGATCCCACACTATCACCGCCAATGACAGCGGCCTGGCTGGCTGGATCAGGCAGGGAAATGCCGAGCGAAGCGTCACGGTAGACCAAAATGGCATCGCCACACCATCCACTATAGTATTCCTCTATGAAAAGCAGCTGACGCCTACCGCGACGCCTACCGCGGCACCGACGGCAACACCCACCCTAAGCCCCACCGCAACGCCCACAACCTCCCCCGCCCTTCCGATCCAGTACATGATCGAGTATGTGAAGGCAGAGGATGAGACGGCGCTGATCGGCGGCTATATGGAAACGCTGGACGCTGGCACCCATAATCTCAGCGCACAGGATATACAACTGGGCGACCGCGTGCTGATCGACACACAGCCGCAGACCGTCACCGTCAACGAAGACGGCACAGCCACCCCGAGCAAGCTGGTCTTCCGATTTGCCAAGCCGGCAAGCCCTGAACCTACCGAAGAGCCTACTGAGGCTCCCACCGAGGCTCCCACCGAGGCACCTACTGAGGCTCCCACCGAAGAACCCACGGCAGAACCTACGACCGAACCCACGGCAGAGCCGACGGCCGAACCCACGGCAGAGCCTACAGCAACACCCACCGCTGCCCCCAGCTTCAAGCAGTTCCCTCTGAACGGCATGGGCAATCTGAAGGAAGGCAGCTTCCCCCTCTACGCGGGGCCCGGTGCCAGCTACCATGACTTTGGCGGCGTCACCTTGTCCGGCGGCACGGAAGTAAACACCTACGGCTATGAAAACGGCTGGGCGCTTGTCGCCAGCAAGGTTGAAAGCGGGTGGCGGCTTGGCTATGTAAGCGCGGAAGCCCTTGAATACCCCGGTGATGCCCCGCAATGGAGCAACGCCCCCTATACCACCACACAGAGCGCCCCGCTTGGCAGCGACCCCACAGGCAATAACCACGCGGACGACCTCCCCCTTCCCTCCGGCATAACGCTCACGGTACTGGCTGCCGTCAAAAACACTGACTTGCTCTATATTGAAGCAGGCGATGTCAATGGAAGCCCGGCCCGCGGGTTTATCTCAAGGAGCGCTATCGGTCTATAACCCTATGTTCCACGGGGATGCGGCAATGCCGCATCCCTTTTCTCATTTAATCTTAATGATACGGTACTTGCTCATTTAATCTTCCCGCGATATCATCATAGCAGCAAGGAGGGGATCGCATGGATCACTTTGAGATGGTAGAAAAGCTGCGCCAGAAGACACAGGTAAGTTATGAAGACGCGAAAAGCGCGCTGGAAGCCTGCGGCTGGGACCTATTGGACGCGCTGGTATATCTTGAGCAGCAGGGAAAACTGCAAAACGAACAGAAGGCCAGCTACTCCACCAAGCCGGAGCCGGGCCCGGCCCCAAAGCAGCCACACCAATATCCCGGCGGCGTATTCCAGCGGCTGTTTGACCTGCTGATCAGCCTGGTCAACCGCCTGAACAAGGTGGATCTGGAAGTCAAAAAGGCCGGCAAGACCTTGTTCACCCTGCCGGTAATCGCCTTTGTGCTGCTTCTGATCTTCGCGTTCTGGATCACCCTGCCTTTGATGGTTATAGGCCTTTTCTTTGGCCTGCGCTACCGTTTCATGGGCGCGAAGGGCGTTGAAGGCGTCAACCGCGTGATGGACAAGGCCGCCGAGATGATGGATAACATCAAGTCAGGCAGCCACGACGGAGAAGAGTAAGATGCAGACCATCCTGCTGATAGAGGACGAGCAGAAGATCGCCCGCTTCATCGAGCTTGAGCTGACGCACGAAGGCTATCATGTCATCAAGGCGGAGGATGGCCGCGCGGGCCTGGAACTGGCGGAAAAGGGCGGCTGGGATCTGATGCTGCTTGATATCATGCTGCCGGGTCTCAACGGGCTTGAGGTGCTGCGCCGCCTGAGGCGCTCCAGTGAACTGCCTGTCATTATGCTGACGGCGCGAGATGCCGTAATGGATAAGGTGACCGGCCTTGATACCGGGGCGGATGATTACATCACCAAGCCTTTTTCCATTGAAGAGCTGCTGGCCCGCATCCGCAGCGCGCTTCGCAAGCAGCAGGCTGCCGCCCTTCCCCGCCTGTCAGTGGGCCCGCTGCAAATGGATATCGCCCGGCACTCGGTCACCGTTGGCGGAGACAGCATCGATCTGACAGGCCGGGAGTTTGCCCTGCTGCAGTACCTGATGGAAAACCAGTCGATCGTGCTCAGCCGCGATGTGCTGATGGACAAGGTATGGGGCTATGACTATCCCGGGGAAACCAACATTGTGGATGTATATATTCGCTATCTGCGCAACAAGATCGACGAGGCCTATGGCGTGAAGCTGCTGCACACAGTGCGCGGCGTCGGCTATGTGCTTCGGGAGGAGAGGCGTGAAGGCTAAAGAATCCAAGCGCATGACCTCCACCGCCAGCCGAATCAACCGCCACCATGTCGCCAGCCTGTTCTGGACACTGGTGGCGGTGGACTTCGTTATTCTGCTGACCATTCTATTGACCTGGGCTTATATGGCGGAGAAGGCGGCTCTGGGAGACGCGTGGGCGGCCAACATGCACAGGCGCGCGGAGTGGACGGAGGGTCTTTCATTTTTCGACACGCTGCGGTCCGTCGTTTACCGGTTCTCATTGTCCGAGGGGGAATCATTTCAATTGGAAGCCGGCAACTTTTTGATCATGGTAGCCCGCGCAGGGCTGGCCTGCCTGGGATTTGAGGCCTTGACGCTGATCCACCGCTGGCGCAGCGGCCGCCAGCAGATCATGCGGCTGCTCTCACCCCTGCACCAGATGAGCGAGACCGCCCAGCAGCTCAGCCAGGCAGGCTTTGACGAGCAAAAGTTCCATGATCTGGAGCACGCCATTGAAGCACTCAGCCCCACAGCTCCCGATGCCCGCTTGTCCACAGGCGACAGTGATCTGGAAAGCCTTGAAAACGCGGTCAATAATCTATTGAGCCGCCTGCACGCAAGCTACAGGCAGCAGATCCGCTTTGTATCGGACGCTTCTCACGAGCTGCGCACCCCTATCTCCGTCATCCGCGGCTATGCCGAAATGCTGGACCGCTGGGGCAAGGATGACAAGAAGATACTGGGCGAAGGCATCACAGCCATCCGCACGGAGACAGATAATATGCAGCAGCTGGTAGAGCAGCTTTTGTTCCTCGCGCGCGGAGATGCCGGGCGCAACCAGCCCCAGATGAAGCCCTTGGATCTTTCCAAGCTGATGCAGGAGCTGCATGAGGAATATACGATGATCGACAAGGGGCATATCTGGCAGCTGCAGCAGGATGGCCCTGTTCCCGCTACCGGGGATCAGGCGCAGCTCAAGCAGGCAGCCCGCATCCTCTGCGACAACGCGCTGAAGTATTCCCCTCAGGGTGAACCGATCGTCCTGCGCGCCTTCATCGACGAGCAAGGCGCGCCCTGCTTTTCCGTACAGGATCATGGCCAGGGAATCTCTTCCGCCGATATCCCCCACATCTTCGAGCGTTTTTATCGGGCAGATCCGGCAAGGGCCCGAAACTCCGGCGGTACCGGGCTGGGCCTGTCGATTGCCAAGTGGATCGTGGACAGGCATGGAGGCTATTTCAAGGTGATCAGCCGGGAGGAGGTCGGCACCCGGATGGTGGTTTGCCTGCCGGGTATCCAAGCGCACGACGCTGTCACTTCCTGACGCAGCATAAACCAGTCTCCCCGATAAGGGCAGAGAGATGCGGAAGAATGATTCACTTCTTTCCGCATCTCTCGTTTTTGATCATTGATCCGGCTTTTCCCCCTTGCCTTTCATGCCTGCGCATCAGGTTTTCAAACTATCCGTTCCATCAGGCATTTTCAGGCATTTTCATGACCATCCCCTTGACAATCCTGGGGAGGCCGATTATGATAATATATATCATGTGTATTTTGGGTATGAAAACGTTTTCATCACAAATTGAAGCGCATCAATAGCCAAAGTCACCATGGGTGGGTATCATTTCATTATGGGATCTCAGCGGCGGATGCCGCTCAAAATAAGGAGGATGTTCTATGAAGAAACTTCTATCCCTCGTTCTGGTTCTGGGTCTTGTGTTTGCCCTGGCTGCCCCCGCTTTCGCGGCAGAGCCTGTCAAGCTGAAGCTCTGGGGTTCTGGGGATGATCAGGTCATGCTCTCCGAAATGGTTGAGGGCTTCAAGGCTGCCAATCCCGAAAAGAGCTACGAAATCGAACTGGGTGTGGTCGGCGAGCCGGATACGCGGGCCAGGTACCTGGAAGACCCGACCGCCGCGGCAGATGTTTTCGCCTTTGCCAACGACCAGATCCTTGACTTGGTCAACGCCGGCGCGCTCTATGAAGTCACTATCAACAAGGATGCTATCGTTGCCGCTAACGTGGCCGGCTCCATCGAGGCCGCCACGGTTAACGGCGAGCTCTATGCCTACCCCATGACCGCAGACAACGGTTATTTCCTGTACTATGACAAGTCTGTCATTGATGAGGAAGCCGTCAAGAGCCTAGACGGTATTCTGGCCGCGGCGCAGGCTGCCGGCAAGAAAATGTTCATGGATGTGTCCAACGGCTGGTACATTGCCAGCTTCTTCCTGGGTGCTGGCGGTACCTTGACTGTTGTAGACGGTGTGCAGGTATGCGACTTCAACAATGAGAAGGGTCTGGCTGCCGGTGAAGCCATCAAGGCCTTTACCGCGCACGAAGCCTTCATGACAGGCGATGACGCCATCCTGACCGGCGGCATGGGCGACACCATCGCGGCCGGGGTATCCGGCACCTGGAATGCCGATGCCATCAAGGAAAAGCTGGGCGACAACTATGCCGCCGCCAAACTGCCCACCTTCACCGCCGCCGGCGAACAGGTGCAGATGAGCTCCTTTGCTGGCTTCAAGCTGGTCGGTGTCAACTCCATGACTCAGTACCCTGAAGACGCCATGGCTTTGGCCGAGTGGCTGACCAACGAAGAGAACCAGCTGAAGCGCTTTGAGCAGCGCGCCATGGGCCCCTCCAACATCAATGTGGCCCAGAGCGAGGCCGTGCAGGCAAACATCGCCCTGGCCGCCCTGGCCGCGCAAGCCAACTACGCTTACAGCCAGAAAGAAGTACTGGGCAGCTACTGGACACCCGCTGAGGCCTTTGGCGCCACGATGGAAGCAAAGGACTACAGCAAGGACGTGCAGACTCTTCTGGATGAGATGGTTGCCGTCATCAACGCGAACTGATTTAGCCTAAACCCCGGGGCTGCCGCAGTCAAACGCTCGGCAGCCCCGCTTTTCTCACTGTGCTGATAAAGATTGGAGGCATCAGGTGACTGACAAAGCGCTTAAGGCAAACGCGAAGACCGCGCGCGCCGGATGGATCAAAGAAATATTTGAAATCTTTCGCAGCGGCGACGCCAAAACAAGGCTGAGCTACCTGTTCATGGGTTTCGGCTGCATCGCGCGCGGGCAGATCATTAAGGGGCTTTTGTACCTTTCATGCCAAGCGCTGATGGTATGGTATCTGATCAGCTTTGCCTGGCAGTATCTGAGCAAATTCGGCACACTCGGCACATCAAGCATGCAACGCGTATGGAGCGAGGAGCGCCAGATATTTGTGCGTACGGCAGGCGACAATTCACTGCTGATCCTCCTGTTCAGCGTGATGACCATTATGCTGGCAGCCGGTTTCATCGCGCTGTGGCGGGCGAATATCCGTTCTGCCTACAAAGCCCAGTTACTCACGCGCTCGGGCAAGAAGCTTCCTTCTTTTATTGATGACATCAAGTCGATGCTCGACCAGCGCTATCATGTCACGCTGATCAGCCTGCCTGCTCTGATGGTGATCGCTTTCACCATCCTGCCCACGATCTTCATGATCCTGATCGCTTTTACAAACTTTGACGCAAGACATCAACCCCCGGGCAACATGTTTACCTGGGTGGGGCTTGAAAACTTCCGCAACCTCTTCGGCGGCAATGCCCTGATGAGCAACACCTTCGGAAAGGTGCTCGGATGGACGATGATCTGGGCTATAGTCGCCACGGCGACCAACTATATCTTCGGCATGCTGCTCGCCATCTTCATCAACAACAAGGGCATCAAATTAAAGGCCATGTGGCGGACCATCTTTGTCATCACCATCGCGGTGCCTCAGTTTGTCAGCCTGATGCTGATGAGCCAGATTCTCCACCTTGAAGGCCCGCTTAACGCGCTGCTCAAGCAGTTTGGTTTCATCGAGCAGAGCGTCCCCTTCCTGACGAACGCTTCTTTGGCGCGCGTCACGGTGCTGGTGGTCAACCTGTGGGTCGGGATTCCCTATTCCATGCTGATCACCTCCGGCATACTGATGAACATCCCCAAGGATCTGTACGAAAGCGCCTCCATTGACGGAGCCTCCCCCGCCAGGATGTTCTTTTCGATCACGCTGCCCTATATGCTGTTTGTAACAACGCCTTATCTGATCACGGCCTTCGTTGGCAACATCAACAACTTCAACGTAATCTTCCTTTTGACGCGAGGCGGCCCGCTGGTGACAGAATATTACCAGGCCGGCAAGACCGATCTTCTGGTCACCTGGCTTTACAGGCTCACCGTGGATCGGCAGGATTATTCGCTGGCATCCACCATCGGCATCTTCGTATTTATCATCACCGCAGGTCTCTCCCTGCTGGTGTTCAACCTGTCGGGCTCATCCCGCAGGGAGGAGGAGTTTCAATGAGTAAAAAACGCAAGGCGATCCTGTACAATACAGCCCGGCTGATTCCATTGACCGCCGTGATGATGACCGCGTTATTTTTGCTGCCCTGGATCAGCGTGCCTGCGCCTCAAGGCAGTGAAGCCTTTACGCAGAGCGGCTTTTCCCTCCTTTTTGCCGTAAAGAACGTGATCAATCTCTTGCCGCTGGGCATCGCGGCAGCGATTTGCCTGGCGCTGGGGCTTATCAGTATCAAGCCTTCACGGCCGGTGCTGCGCGCGCTGGTGGTGTCATTTGCGCTGGCTCTCATTTGCGGCTTGTACGCGCTGCTGAGCGCCAAGTTGTCTGCCGATCAAAGCAGGCTGCTCCCCGCGCCCTTCCTGGTCCGGCATTTCCGGCCCGCTTTCTTTGCCTTTCTGCTTCTGAGCCTTCTGGGCCTGATATTTTCATTGATCGCCCTGCGTCAGCCGACCATCTATATCATTCTGACCGCAATGGCTGCCGTGTGGCTGATGCCTATCCTCTGGCTGGTGATCACCAGCTTCCGCGCTGAAGCAGGAGCCTATACCACCTACATCATCCCCAAAGGTTGGACGCTGAACAACTACACCCGCCTGTTTAGCGAAACACAGCAGTTCAACTTCCCCCGCTGGTATATGAATACGCTGCTGGTTTCGGTGATCACCTGCGCGCTTACCACGATGATGGTGCTGATGATCAGCTATACCTTTAGCCGCCTGCGTTTTACAAGCCGAAAGCTCCTGATGAACATCGGCCTGATCGTCACCATGTTCCCGGGCTTCATGTCCATGATCGCCGTTTATCACATCCTCAAGGCTGTAGGGCTGGCCAAATCCCTGGTCAGCCTGGTTCTGGTATACACGGGCAGCGGCGTGCTGGGCTATACGATCGCCAAGGGTTTCTTTGATACGATCCCGCGATCCCTGGATGAGGCGGCTACGATTGATGGGGCGACCAAAAACATGGTGTTCTGGCGCATCACCCTTCCATCCTCCAGGCCGATCATTGTGTACACGGCTATCACGGCCTTCATCGCCCCTTGGGTGGATTTCATCTTTGTATCCGTCATCATGAAGGATGATTACGCCAACTACACCGTGGCGCTTGGCCTGTTCAGGATGCTGGAGCGCGAGCACATCTACGAGTACTTCACGCGCTTCGCGGCGGGGGCTGTTCTGGTTGCCATTCCGATCACGCTGCTGTTCATCCGGATTCAAAAGTTTTATATAGAGGGCGTCACGGGCGGCGCCGTCAAAGGCTGATCCATGAAAAGAGCGCTCACCCTGATCGCATGCCTGCTCTTACTCCCGCTGTACTCCTTTGCTGGACGCGGGCCTGTATATGAGGTCTTCGTTGCCTCCTTTTCAGACGGGGACGGCGACCGCCGCGGCGATCTGAAAGGTCTGCGTGACCGGCTTGACTACATAGCAGCCCTGGGCGTCAGGAATATCTGGATGATGCCCATCTCCCCTTCCCCCAGCTACCATAAGTATGATGTGACCGGCTATACCGCCATCGATCCCATCTACGGCAGCCTCGACGACTTTGACGCGCTGGTCAAGGCGGCGGAAGAGAAGGGCATCGGCATTATACTTGATCTGGTGCTCAACCATTCTTCCAGCGCGCATCCTTGGTTCTTATCTGCTATAGAAGCCTTAAAGGCGGGGGAGACAGGCGGCACACGGGATTATTACTTGTTCAGCCAAACATCGGGCCATCCGGTCCCCGGCCTGCCAGGCTGGTATTATCAAGGCAGCTTCGGCCCGCACATGCCCGACCTGAACCTTGATAACCCCGCCCTTTTGGAAGAGATCAAAAAGATACTCGCCTTTTGGCTCAACCGCGGAGCAGCAGGCTTCCGCCTGGACGCGGTGACCCACTACTATGAGGACAACACATCCAAAAATACCGAGTTTCTCCGCTGGCTGAATACCCAGGCAAAGGCGATCAAGCCGGACTGCTACATTGTCGCGGAGGCTTGGAAGGATGAAAGCACTATTTTGTCCCTGTATGAAAGCGGCATCGACAGCCTCTTCAACTTCCCGCTTTCAAACGCGGACGGAGCGCTGGTCAAAGCCCTGCGCGCCAAGCAGGGCGCTGCGTTGGCGCAGCGCGTGGAGCGCTACCAAAGCCGCATCCTGGGGCGCAACGCGAAAGGGCTGGACGCGGTCTTCCTTTCCAATCACGACAACGCGCGCTCGGCAGGGTTTTTATTGTTCAAAGACCAGCAGATGAAGCTGGCGGCAGCCCTTTGCCTGACCATGCCGGGCGTTCCTTTTATCTACTATGGGGAAGAGCTTGGCATGTCAGGCTCCGGGCGGGATGAAAACAAGCGCCTGCCGATGCCCTGGTCAGCAGATGAGGCGCTCAACTGCCTGCCGCCGGCGGATGCGGACCAGGCCCAGCGCCTAAAGACCCCCGCAGACACGCAGGCAGATGACCCTGCCTCCCTGCTCAGCTTTTACCGGATGATCGGCACGCTCCGCGCGCAGCGCGAGCAGTTCGAGCAGGGGCAGGCAAAGGCCCTGCCGCTTGATAATACCGGTATCGCCGCCTGGGCTTTTGAGTCTGCAAGCGGACCGCTCACTGTCCTTCATAACCTCTCGAACGAAACCATCACCCTTCCCTGGCCCGAAAGCGGCCGGCTTCATGGCTGGGATACAGGCTCCGGCGCGCCGGCGCTAGAGGGCGGCAGTTTGATCCTGCCCCCCCTTTCCGGCTGCATTATCGACTGAAAGGACCCCATGCATATGCGGCAAAGCGGCGTTCTCCTCCACATCACCTCCCTCCCCGGGCCAGAGGGCATAGGCACCCTGGGAAAAGGGGCCTATCAATTCGCTGACTTTCTAAAGTCTTCGGGCATGAGTGTATGGC
>JAEWRJ010000191.1 GCA_023460055.1 Bacillota bacterium
ACGTCCCTCACCGAATTTCTTGTGGAGTACCTTGTCGCCCGGCTTGAACACCACGGCGGACACGGTTTCCTCCGCGTCCTCGCGCGCGGTTGAGGGAATAAAGCCTTTGCGCACGCCGGGTATCCCCAAAGGATCCTGCCCCATGCCGGGGATGCCAAAGTCCGTCTTGACCTGGCGCTGAGCCGGCCTGCGAGCGGACATTTCCTGTGTATCCGCGGGGCCGAAATGCTTGCGCATGGTCTTGCCCCAATCATCGGCCAGCAGAGCCGCCGGTATCTCCGCGATAAAGGGGCTGGGCGGATTGAAACTGATCTGATTAAACAGTGTGCGGCGTCTGGCCAGCGACAGGCTCAGGTATTTTCTGGCCCTGGTGATGCCGACATAACAAAGCCGGCGCTCTTCCTCCATGCGTCCGTCCTCCATCAGCGCGCGGGCGGACGGGAAGACCCCTTCCTCCATGCCGATGAGGAACACCGCGTCGTACTCAAGCCCCTTGGCGGAGTGAAGAGTCATCAGGGTGACAAACTGCGGCGCGTCGCCCTGCATATCAAGGTCGCTGACCAAGGCTACGTTTTCTATGAAGGCTTCCAGTGTCTGGTCGTCGGAAAGATTCTCAAACTCCTGCACAGCCCCCAAAAACTCCAGCACGTTCTCACGCTTGGAAATGAGCTCCTCATCATTGGTGTCTTCAAACTGCTTGAGCAGCCCTGTCTCGTCCAGCACCAGCTTGATAAACTCAGTCAGCGGCAGCTGTTCCTTCATCACGGTAAGCTTGTTGATGATCGACACAAAGTCGCTCACGCATTTGCGCGGGCGGGAAGACAGGTCGGCCGGCAGATCTGTCAGCGCCGAGAACAAGGGAATGCTCTGGTCATAGGCATGCTGCTCCAGCATCGCTACAGTCGCGTCGCCGATGGAACGTTTGGGCACATTGATGATGCGTTTTAATGACACCTCATCCAGCGGGTTAAGCAGCAGCCTCAAATAAGCGATGATATCTCGTATCTCACGCCTGTCATAGAAGCGCGTTCCGCCGTAAATACGGTAGGGAATACCCGCCCGCATCAGCATTTCTTCAGGAACGCGGCTTTGCGCGTGCATGCGGTAAAGCACGGCGATCTGCGAGTAAGGCAGGCCCTTCTGGTGCAGCACGCGGATGCGCTCGCACACCCAGGCGCTCTCCTCATGCTCGTCTCCGGCGTTGCAGAATTTGATCTTTTCGCCTTCGCCAATCTCTGTCCACAGCGCTTTTTCCATGCGGCCGCGGTTATTGGAAATAACAGCGTTGGCCGCTTCCAGGATATTAGAAGTGGAGCGGTAATTCTGCTCCAATTTGATCACTTTGGCGCCGGGAAAATCCTTTTGAAACTCCAGGATATTGCGGATATCCGCACCTCGCCAGCCGTAAATGGACTGGTCGTCATCGCCTACAACGCACAGGTTCTGGCTTTCCTGTGTCAGCAGGCGTACCAGGGAATACTGGGCATAGTTGGTATCCTGGTATTCATCGACGTGTACATAAGTGAAGCGGCGCTGATAGTAGCTGAGCACCGGCGGGTGATCCACCAGAAGCTGCAGGGTTTTCGAGATCAGGTCGTCAAAGTCCAGCGCGTTGGCCTGCTTCAGCGTATGATCATAGGATCTGAAAATATCGTGTATCTTCTGTGACCTGAAATCTTTATGGCTCTGGGCAAACCACTCATCCGCGCTTTGCAGCTTGTTCTTGGCGTCCGAGATATTCGACTTGACCTCGCGGTAGGGCAGCAGCTTGTCATCAATGTCCATGCGCTTGAATATGTCCTTGAGCACGCGCATCTGATCATCGTCGTCATAAATGACAAAAGAGCGCTGATAGCCGATCTTCTCAATATCGCGCCGCAAAATACGTACGCAGATGGAATGGAAGGTGCCTATCCAGGCATCACCGGCGGAGCTCCCGGTCAGCTTATCCACGCGCGAGAGCATCTCTTTGGCAGCCTTGTTGGTAAAGGTAAGCGCCATGATCGAAGAGGCCGGAACACCCTTTGACAGGAGATTGGCGATCCTGTAGGTCATGGTACGCGTTTTACCGCTGCCCGCGCCTGCTATGATCAGCAGCGGACCTTCCGTGGTCTCCGCCGCCAGTCGCTGCATGGGGTTAAGCTCATGTAAGTTCATCGATGTTCCTCTTTAATCTATTCTCACGGCAGACAACGCAAAACCAAGCAGAACGTGATCTGCCCGCATGTATATGGCCAATATGATTATAGCATAAAACCGGGTGAGTTTAAACCGCTCAGCGGACGGCGCCCGGCAGATCGACGGGCAGATCGGTTTCTGAGAAGGGATCATCGGAGATATAGGCGCTCAGGCTGACGCGTTCTTCCTCCTGTGCCTTGGTGCTTCTGCCCAGCAGTTTTCTCTCGCTGAGCGAGTCACGCACCACCGGCGGATTGACGGTGAAATCGATCAGCGCGGTCTGCCTGGGCTGGGTCAGCGCGTGCACGGTCGTAAAGGCAGTGTGCATACGGCGGGCATAGTCTTGCGCGATCTCGCCTCTTTGGCCAAAGTGCATCGGGAAGAAAAGCCGGGGTTTCTTTGCCATGATAAAATGATTGGCCCCCGCGTCGTAAAACCCGCCGAGGTTGGGGTCGACCGGGAACATGCAAATATCGATCCGATCCTCGTTGATGGAGGATACGACGCGATAAAACTCCTCCTCCGAGCGGGTGATCTCGCGCAGTGTGTTCTGCTCGCGCCAGTGCCATAGGTTCAGATCCCCGGCATGAAAGATATGAATCCCGGATACCTTGACCATGAAGGATACACCCGCGTCGGTCGATCCATAAGCCGTGATCTGCACATTGGATACCTTCAGGCTCTCCCCCTGACGCACCAGGCGCACCCCAGTCTGATCTTTCACAGAGGGGCCAGCTTCGCCGGCCGCCACATAGGTAATGGGAAAGCCGCGGCTGATCTGCCATACCGCGGGATCGTTATGCTCGATAGAAGCGCGGGGCACAAAGACGATGATATTGTTAAACCCTCTCAGGTCCTTGTCGTTGAGCCGGAGTTCCTGGGGGACATGCTCCTGCCAGTAGCTGAAAATCAGCAGCGTCTTGCCGACCGCTGCCGTAAAGCCGGATTGATAGAAAAAAGTAACTGCCGCCTGCGTTGCCATCAGTATCCATTACTCCTTTGCGGTTTCGATGAAAGCCTCGTACAGCACGCGTCCCTGAGCATCGGGCAATTCAAGGCGCATGGCGTAGGCCAGGGTCGGCGCAATATCCACCACATGGGCAGCGCGCAATCTGGCACCTCGAAGGAAGGGCGGCCCTGAGAGCCACAGGAGGCACTGAGCCGCCGGATGTTCCGGCCCAAATCCGTGATTGGCCCGGTGCGGCTCCTCCCTGAAATCATCCACATACTCGACGCCTTCTTCAGGCTCCACCGCCAGAACGATCCCCTGCGGGGCATTCATGGATCGCAGCTGCTGGCGCGTATAGATGGTCTTGATATGCATCTGCGCCATGTTCTCCTGCAGTATCTCCATGACACGGAAATAGTCTCCACGCTCGCAGTGAATATAGGCTCCCAGGCCCAGTGTCTGCGCGCGGGCGGGTACGCCGTTTTCCTTCAGCCAGGCATCCAGCGCGAACTCGCGCGCCACATCTGCCTGTCCGTGGTCGCTCATCACGGCGACGATGGTATCCTCCAGCACGCCTGCTTTTTCCAGTGCTTTGATCAAGACGCCTACGTTTTGGTCCAGGCGGAACAGCGCCGCCTCCGCCTCCTCCGAATGGATGCCGTGCTGATGCCTTGCCGCGTCCAAATCCACCAGATGAATGGACAGCACATCCGGCATATGCTGGCTCTTGCGCCTGGGGCCGGGGTCGATGCGCCCCGGAGCGCGCGGATTATACTGCTTATCGATCAGCTTTTGAGCGATAAGGGTGGCAAAACGGTCAAGGTGCGGCTGCTTTGTACTGACCCTCTGCCTGCCGTATTTGAGCTCATTCCCGATCAGCCACCAGAAGCTGCCGTATCTGAGGATCTTGGATGTCTGGTTTTCTCCCGGCAGGGCATGAACTTCCGGAAAATTATAGCGTATCGCGGCATTGTGCCCGCTGACAGGCCAGAGGATAGAGGCCACCTCGCGCCCGGCGCGTCTGGCGGCCTGATGAAGGGTGGGCACCTGTATATCCTGCGCGTCCCAATGCCAGGGCCTTTTTGCGGCCGGCAATCCGGGCATGTACCTCTCATTGTGCGGAATGCCGTGCTTGTCAGGATAGCAGCCGGTGATGATGCTGGTGTGGATCGGATAGGTCAGGCTGGGATAAATCGTCTGCACATTCTGACAAAAGACACCCCTGTCGGCCAAAGCGCCAAGGTTTGGCATCGACAGAAGCGTCTTCGCGTCAGCTTCAAAAGCGGCATCCAGGCTGATCATCAGCAGGCGCACGGATCAGCGCCTCCAGCCAAACAGCTTGGATAGGCCAAATACTCCCAGTATCCAGCCAAAAGGCCCAATACGGCGGCGATTGCGGTTCCTTTTGCCAAAGACGGATGAAAGAACAAGGCCGATGATGATAATGCTGCCCAGGCCCAGCCCCTGATCCTCGCGCTCCGCCCGCGCTTGCTTGACAGAAGCATCAGCAGCGGGGGTTACCGGCTCTCCCAATATGAGATCAAGAATATTTGTGACACTGAAGTTTTCAAGCGGCGCCTGTGTCGCCTGCGGCACAGTATGGCCAAATAAACCCCGAAGGTCAAGCCTCTCCCCCGTCGTCTTGCCCAGCTCCTCAGCCGCGCTGAGCATAAAGCTGCTGACTGCTTGGTCATACTGCCTGTCTAAAAAAGCCATGCGGAAGTTCTTCGACAGCAACGTGTCCCGGATATCCTTCCCAAGGAGCTTGTCAGCCTGCGTGCCGGCCGCCAGGGCATAGCTCTCTTCCCCCACGACAACCAGAAGCAGCAGGCTGTCATCAGGATCGGGCAGCTCATTTAAAAGCCTGCGGGCATAAGCCCCCGCCTCAGCGCCCCCCAGGAAATGGCGGATGTCCACCGCCATATGCAGGCCGGTCTTCTCCTCTATGATGCGGCTGAGCTTTATGGCATCGGCCTGCGTCCCGGCAGAAAGAATTGCCGCCCCGTCACGAATAGCCGCAGTTTCTGCCATGCCGCCAAAGGGAAGGCTGAGCGCAATTAAAAGGCATGCCATGAAAAGCAAGAATTTTTTCACTGCGCGTCCTCCTGCGTCATAAACTGCTGGGTATCGTCGATCCCCAGGAAGCGAGCAACCCTGCCCGAGAAGCGGCTGTTCATGTTCTGGTTAAAGGCGGCTGCCTGCTGGTTATACTCCGCCTGTTCGGTCATCCGAGCGCTCTGTTCAAGAGCCTGCGGCAGCATCTGCAGGATGTACATGCTGTCCCTTTCATCAGCTTGTAGGGAGGGCTGACGGCTCAGGTACTCAAGAAGCGCCTTCGCGTCACGCTCAAATCGCGCGTTCGCTTTCGCCAGCGCATCAAAATCGCTGTTCTTGTTAAGCTCGGCGATGTCTTCACGCAGGCTGCGCACCAGCGCGTCTTCCTTTTGAAGATGACGCTGGGCCACGGTCAGTATATTGTTGCCGATCTCCCGCCGCGCGCCCAGCATCTCGTACAGCGTGTTCATGCTGCTTTCAACCTGGCGCCGCTCGCCGGCCCAGCCCTTATAAGCCCCCCACATCACCGCGGCTGACAGCAATACCAGCATCACCGCGAACGCAAGGACTGCATTTATCTTTCTGTGCATCAGCTTCCCGCCTTTTTATTTGCCGCTGATCAGGCGGCTTTTCAGTTCACTTTCCATTCGGCTCAAGGTTTTCTCCGCCTCGCGGCGCTGCTGGCGGCCTTCCTCCTGGATGCGCACGACCTCATTCATCGTATCGATCAGGCTCTGGTTGGTCTCAACCAGCGTTTGGATATCAATGATGCCGCGCTCAGCCTCCTTGGCCGTCTCTATGGTGCCCATCTTGAGGGATTCCGCGTTTTTCTTCAGCAGATCGTTGGTCATGTTGGTCACGGCGCGCTGGGCCTGCATCGCGTCCCTGCTGTGCTCAAGCCCGATGGCGAGTACGACCTGGTTTTTCCAAAGGGGCAGGGTGTTCACCAGGGTGGACTGGATGCGCTCGATCAACAGGGCGTTGTTGTTTTGAAGCAGGCGGATCTGCGGGGCCATCTGCATGGAGATCTGGCGGGTCAGCTTGAGGTCATGCAGCTTCTTTTCAAAGCGGTCAGCCGCGGCGTTTAAGTCATTTGCCTTCTGCGCGTCCATCGCGTCGCCGGTCTGCTCGGCATGGGCTTTGGCCTGCGTCACCTCGTTGGCGCGGAAAGCAGCCAGCCGCTCCTCACCCGCGACGATATACATGGTCAGTTCCTTGAAGTACTGGATGTTCATGTCATAGAGATGGTTGAACATCGCCACATCCTTTAAAAGCTGCACCTGATGCCCTTCAAGCGCGCCGGCGATGCTTTCCACGTTCTTGGACACGCTGTCAAAGCGCGAACGAACCTGCGCGATGAATTTTTCAGGTGTACTGAACCAGCCCCGGATGCCCTTTGGCTTCTCGGTAGCGCTTTCAAAGTTCTGCAATTCGCCGATCAGCTTGCTCATCATATCGCCGACGGCCCCGGCATCCTTGTTTTTGATGTCGGCCAGAATGGTATCGGCAAAATCGGAGACCTTTTTCTGCGCGTCGGCCCCGTAGAGCATCACATGCTGGGAGTTGCTGATGTCGATCTGCTTTGAAAACGACTCGACCGCCCGGCGCTCCTCGTCGCTCAGCCCGCTGTCAAGCTGCTTGGCGATGGCAGCCTGCACATCCGGCGCAACCGGCTCCTGGGCGGACACCTTGTCAAGCTCATCCATCACCTTTTCCATCTGCAGCTTATCGCCGGCAGAGGGGTTAAGGGTCAGCACGGGAAGCTCGGCCACGGCCTGGGCCTGGACATCCTTTTCGAGGTTCTTATGATCTTCCGACATGGTTCAGTCCTCCTTCTTTTGCTGCGCCGCAGCGCCAGCACCGCCAAACATGAAGATGGGCTGACCGCTGAGGCCGTCTTGCTTGAGCATGGTTTCAAGCACGTCGATATCTGTGGAAATATCAAGGATATCATTCTGATAGAGTGTATTGAGCTGTTTCTTAAAAGCGCCGATGACCACATCCATTGCCGACTCAATTTTATCTTTTACATTCTCAGCTTCCTGGCCCGATACTTTGCGCTCATCCATCTTGCGGTATCCGCGCAGCATCTTCAGCGTGGTGGGCAGATAGTAATCCATAAACCGGCGGATCTGAGGCGCCTTGTCCGGCTGCTCGATTACTGTCCGGAAGATCTTGTTGGTGATGCTTTCCATTTCATCGATCTGCCGCGACAGCTCGGGATCAGGGATCAGCCTGTTTTCTTCCACAATCTCTTTCAGTATGCCCCGACCCCGCTCAATCAGCTGATCTACCTGCTCGTTGCCGGTCTTGGGCATATCTTCCATCGCCGGCATACGCTTTGAGGTATCAAGGCCTGATCCCATGATCTGGGCTACGCGGCCCACCAGAAGAGCGGCCGCCGCCATCAGCAGGTAGTGCGGCCACTTGTACAAGGGCAGGACGGCAGCATAGCCAAGGCCGGCGAGGCCGGCGGCCAGGAAGCCCCAAATCCATCCTTTGACGGGCGATTTTGATTGGTTGACCTTTGCCACTTCCGCGCCTCCTTTTCACCTGATGAAAGCCTCATTTGACCAAGTGAATTATAACATAAACCGGGCATGCTAACAAATTAGAAATCATTTATTTTTATCTCATCGCATCTATGATATAATACCTTCGCATTACCGAACGAAATGTGAGGACGGCCATGATTACGATTGGTATCAGCCCCGACTGGAACACTGAAAAAGGACGCATCAATATACCTAACGATTATATTACCGCTGTTATGAGGGCAGGCGCCCTGCCTCTCCTGTTCCCCCTCGTCGACAGCGAAGAAGCCTGGAAAGCCATGATTGACAAAGTGGACGGCGTTATCTTTTCCGGCGGCGAGGATATCGATCCCAAGCACTTTGGTGAAGAGGTCCATCCCGGCTGCGGAGAGATCATACCCGAGCGCGACGCCCAGGAGTTGTTTGGATATCGGTATCTGCTTACGACCGGCAAGCCTTTCCTGGCCATCTGCCGCGGTATGCAGCTGATGAACGTCGCCCAAGGCGGCACGCTCTATCAGGATATCCCTGCCCAGCTGCCGCACATCACGATCAGGCACTCGCAATCGGAAACCGCCGACAGCGCGCACCAGACAGACATTCTGCCGGGCACGCTCCTGCGCAGCCTCATCGACGCAGACAGGGTGCCGGTCAACAGCCGCCACCATCAGGCGGTCAAGGATGTAGCGCCGGGCCTGCGCGTCAGCGCACTGTCGGAAGACGGGCTGGTCGAGGCATTGGAGTTTGAAAATGGCTATCCCGGCATCGGCACCCAATGGCATCCGGAGAACCTGTCAAAGCGCAGAAACGACATGCAGAGCCTGTTTAACTGGCTGGTGGCCGAGGCCGCCAAGCGCACATGACCATTGCCCTGGTATCCGACCTGCACGGCAATATGACCGCTGTAGAGGCGCTTGAGCGTGACCTGGTCAAGCGCAAGGCGGACGCCGTCTGGTGCCTGGGGGACCTGGTGGGCAAAGGGCCCAGCAGCGACCGCACCTTTGACTGGGCAGTCGCCAACTGCGACTTGATCCTGCGCGGCAACTGGGATGAGGGAGTCGGGATGAAGCTGTTTCCAAACGACGCCTTCTACTATGACCAGCTGGGCAAAGCGAGGCTTGAAAAGCTCTGCGGCTTTCCGCTTGAGCATCACGTGCGGCTGAGCGGGCGGAATATCCGCCTGATCCACGGCCGCCCCATCATGAAGGATCTGATCAACCCGCACCAGGGATCCGTCCCGGAGCTGGAAGCGCTGTTTCAAGACAGCTTCCAGATTGTCGGCTACGCGGATACCCACAGGCAGAGCCTTCGCACCCTCTCCCCCGGCATCCTGTTCAATACCGGCTCTGTCGGCAACGGCCTGGGGCAGAACATGGTGCAGTATGTGCTGATGGACGGCGACGAACTTGATGACGAAGCGCCCTTTGACCTGCGCATGGTCACCCTGCCCTATGATATTGAAATGGCGGTCAGGGAGACCGAGGAGCAGCCGAAGCTGCCTAACGGTCACCTGTTTATCCGGGAGATCCGCAGCGGGGTTTACGCCAGAAAGCAATAGATGACAGCAACTAAATAGCCGCCCGGCGTTTTCATGCGCCGAGCGGCTTTTTACATTGGATAGGTTATTCTCCCAGCGCCTCGATCAGCGCTTGCGCGTTCTTCCGCATCCCTGTTTCGTAGGCATCGGGCTGACCATCCCCGGTGACGATGGGGTCAAGCTCGTAGATCTTTGCCCCTGTCTCCTGCGCGACGGCCTTGGCCGCCCTGTCCTCAAACTGCGGCTCGGTGAACAGCGGCGGAAGGCCGGCTTCCTTCACCTTTTCAACAAGACCCTTGAGCATCTGAGGTGTCAGCGCCTCATCCGGCTCAAGCGCCAGAACGGCTACGACGTTCAGATCATAGGCCTTTGCAAAGTAGGGAAAAGCTTCATGGAAGGTAACGATATCGCGGCGCTCAAGGCCGGACAGATCCTGCCGAAGCTCCTGATCCAATTCTTCCAGCTTTTGGCTGTAGGCCGCGGCGTTTTCCTCGATCTTCTGTGCCTGATCAGGCATCAGGGCTGCCATCTCCCGGGCAATATGCGCGGTCATCTTGATAGCGTTTTGCGGGTCAAGCCAGATATGGGCATTGAACTCACCGTGGTCATGGTCGTGCCCGTCATCTTCGCTGTGGCCTTCCTCCAGCAGCTCATCCTCGAGCAGCAGCTCGATCCCCTCTGAGGTATCAATGAGGGGAAGCTGAGGATACTGCGTCTGCACCATCGGCACAAAGCTCTCCATACCCCCTCCGTTGATGATCAGCGCGTCTGCCCTTGACAGGGTGACCATATCGCTGGCCAGCAGCTGGTAATCGTGCAGGCATCCCGTGGTCGGGTGTGTCAGGTTCTTCAGCTCAACCCCCTTAACGCCCACCAGCACGTTGCTGGCGAAAATAAAAATCGGATAAAAAGAGGTGACGACCTGTACCGGCCCCTCCGCCTTTGCGGAGGCAAAACCCCCGGCCATCATCATCAACCCTAAGAGAACAGCTAAAACCTTTTTCATCAATACCTTGATCCTTTCACCTGGAAGCGCCATTATACCGCTCCGTTTTCACCATAGTATACCCCGGGAGGGCACTTTAGTCATCCTTGACAGCCGGATCCAGCCACTCAGCCTCGATGCAACTAAAAAATCCGTCTCTTTCGAGACGGATCGTGGTGCCGAAGGTGGGACTTGAACCCACACGATATTGCTATCAACGGATTTTGAGTCCGTCGCGTCTGCCATTCCACCACTTCGGCGCAGATGGAAGTATATCACAGGCCGAATAGCAGAATCAATAGAACAATAACAGATTTATTTCTTTAGTATTTTCTCAACATTGATAATATACTCAATCTGTACGGGGTGGGTTCCGGATACTTCAGACCCGTCCGGCTCCTGCACTATCGCTGTCCCCTCACCCCCTTTTCTTCATCGACTTGACTGAAAATATGTCCATCGATATAATGATTGCGTCCGCAACCATTGCGCTCGCAAATATACTGCCATCATCGGAGGATAGCATGCCTTCCATTACAAGAAACCTCAATATCATCGCCCGCTGCGGCAACCAGTTCCGCTCCGCTTTGCTTACGGACACGGGGATAAGCGCCGTTCAGGCCCCCTACCTGCTGCACATCTGCGCGAGCCCCGGCATGTCGCAGGAGCAGCTGGCGCGCGCCTTGCATGTCAACCCATCCAACGCAGCGCGCCAGCTTTCGTTGCTGGAAGGGCAGGGCTTTATCGACCGGCAGGTCAGCCCGAAGGATAAGCGGCTGATGGAGATCCATCCGACGGCCAAGGCGCTGGTCTGCGTCCCCTTGATCCGCGAGGTCAACGACCGGTGGAACGCTTATCTGACGGAGGGCATCTCCCCCGGCGACCTGGAGGCGCTGGAAAGGATGCTGGAGCATATGCGCGGCCGCGCGATCAAATGGGATGAGGAAAGGGAGGCGCAGGCCACTTGAACGTATTGCTGCAATACCTAAAGCCCCACACCGGTGTCATGGTGTGGACCATGACGGTCAAATTTTTCGCCGCCATGATGGATCTGATCATCCCTTCCCTGCTGGCCCGCATCATCGATCAGGCCGTGCCAAGCGGCGATACCCGGCAGATCTACTTCTGGGGCGGCTTAATGGTGATCTGCGCGGTGCTGGCCATTTCAAGCAATGTATATGCCAACCGCACGGCGGCTGCTACCTCCGGCAAAGTGACGCTGAAGGTGAGGCACGATCTGTTTTCAAAGCTGAGCCATCTGTCGATGGCGCAGTTTGACAGCGTCTCCCTCTCCTCCGCCATATCGCGCCTGACGAGCGACACCTATAACATCAACCAGTTTCTCAACCGCAGCCAGCGCATGGGTGTGCGCGCGCCCATCCTGCTGATCGGCGGGTTGATCATGACCCTGTCGCTGGATTTCCGGCTGACGCTGGTGCTGGTGCTGTCGCTGCCCTTCATTTTTCTGATCGTCTACCTGATCACTAAAAAGAGCGTCCCTCTGTATACGCGCCAGCAGGGCATTCTGGACAATCTGGTGCGCGTAACACAGGAAAATATCAGCGGCATACGCATCATCAAAGCCCTGTCAAAGACGGGCTATGAACAGGAGCGCTTTGACGGCGTCAACAGCAGTTTGGCAGATACCTCGCAGCGGGCAGGGCGCATATCGGCGCTGAGCAACCCGCTGACTTCCCTGACGCTCAACATCGGCCTGACGCTAGTGGTGCTGGCAGGCGCGTATCTGGCCAACCGCGGCCTGTCCTCCCCCGGCACGATCATCGCTTTTCTGAATTACTTTACGCTGATCTCGATGGCCATGATGGGCATTACCCGCATCTTCATTATGCTGTCGCGCGGCATCTCCTCCGCCCGGCGCGTAGCAGAGGTGCTGTCGATGCCTCAGGACATGCCGGTTGAAGAAGCGGAAGAAGACATGGCTGACGCGCCGCACATCGTGTTTGACCGTGTATCCTTCGGCTATGGCGAGAAGGGTCCGGCGCTTGAGAACATCAGCTTCACGCTCAGGCAGGGCGAGACGCTGGGCATCATCGGCGCGACAGGCAGCGGCAAAACCACGCTGATCAAGCTGCTGATGCGCCTGTACGATGCCGGTTCAGGCAGCATCCGCGTCAAGGGA
>JAEWRJ010000192.1 GCA_023460055.1 Bacillota bacterium
ACGGTGCCGGTGCTGGCGGTGTTCATGGTGTTCCAGCGGCAGATCATTGAAGGCATCAACCTGTCCGGGTTGAAGGCTTGAGGAGAAAAGATGAGAATTATTGATTCGCACGCTCATTTCATGGTCAAGGGCTACCCGCTGATGCCTTCATATGCCTCCGTTTACGGCGAGGAAAAGGCGGCTGTCATGGACGCGAAATCCGCTCCGCTGCGCGAAAGCTGGCAGCGGGCCTGGCGGTTCCCGCCCAATGAGCCGCTCAGCGATGATATAGAAGCGCTTGGCAAGCGCTGGCTTTTAGATATGGACGCGAAGGGCGTGGACAGGATGGTCTTTCTGACTTCCGCGGGCAACGATGTATCCGAAAGGATCGTCGCCATGGCGCCGGAGCGCTTCATTGCCTACGCTCATCATGATATCACCGGCAAGGACGCGCCTGACCAGCTGGTGCGCGCCGTAAAGGAACAGGGCTTGAAGGGCTATAAGGGCTTCGCTCCGCTGATCGATATCCCGCTGAGTGACCCTTCGCTTGACCCCTTCTTTGAAGCCGCTGAGTCTTTGGAAATCCCTGTGCTGTTTCACTTTGGTATCCTGGGCGGAGCGGGCGGAATAGCCGATCACATCAACATCAGCCCCATGGCGCTGCATGATGTAGCCAAGGCGCATCCGCGCATCCCCTTCATTGTGCCGCACTTCGGCTGCGGTTTTCCGCAGGAAACGCTGTTCCTGGCCTGGGCCTGCCCCAACGTGCATGTGGACACCTCCGGCTCAAACCAGTGGGTGCGCTTCATGCCCTATCCTCTAAGTGTGAGGGATTTGCTGCTCAAATACAAGCAGACCATCGGCTCGGAGCGCATCCTCTTTGGTACGGATGCCATGAGCTTCCCGCGGGGCTTTGTGACAGCCTATCTGGATACACAGGTGCGTGACTGCGTCGAGCTGGGCTTCAGCGAGCGGGAGATCGATCAGATACTCTATCAAAACGCGGCCCGGCTGCTGAAACTGGAGGACAAATGATATCATTAGCAGAACTCAAGGCGCAGGTGCAGGCGGCGGAGGGTGTCAAATTCCCTTCGCCGGCTTTTGCCCAGGCGGTTCTCAGCCCGGTCTATACCTGCCAGCGGGATCATTATTTCAATACATTCTTTGAGCTGTCCTTCTCTCATCTGCTGATGCTTGTGAGGCAGGGGCTCCTGTCAAAGGAGGATGGGGCAGTGATCGCGCGGGGCTTGAAGGAGCTGCAAGCGCGTGATTACAGCCGGATCCCCTACAGTACGGCGTATGAAGACATGTTTTTTATGATCGAAAAGGATCTGGGTGACCTGGTGGGGATCGATCTGGCCGGGCGGCTGCATACCGCGCGCAGCCGGAACGATATGGGCCTTGCCGAGTACAGGATCGGCACCCGGGATGCCCTGATCAAAGTGATCAGCCGTCTGGAAGCGCTGATGGAGGTGCTTCTGGCCTTTGCGGATGAGCACAAACAAACGCTGATGCCTGCCTATACCCATACCCAGCCTGCGCAGCCTACCACACTGGGGCACTATACCCTAGCCGCCTATGACGCCTTGAACAGGGACAAGGAACGTCTGACGGCCGCGTACCACAGCGTGAACCTCTCGCCTTTGGGGGCCGCAGCCATCACGACCACGGGTTTTGATATCGACAGGGTTTATCCGGCAAGCGTGATGGGTTTTGAGGGCTTGATAGAAAACAGCTATGACTGCATTGCCGGCGCCGATTATCTCAGCGGCGCGGCAGGCGCTCTGGCAAGCCTGTCGCTGACGCTTTCCCGCTTCCTCAAGGACACGCTGGATTACTGCACGGTGGAGTATGGCGCGTACCGCCTGGCCGATCCCTATGTGCAGACCTCGTCCATCATGCCTCAGAAGCGCAACCCTTCAAGCCTGGAGCACGCAAGGCCCATCGCTTCCCGAGGATTTGGCAGGGCCTTAACGGTACTGCAGATGCTGCACAACACGCCGATGACCGATATGGTTGACTCGGAGGAGGATCTGCAGCCTACGATGTACCTGGCCTGCGATGACCTGATCAAGGTTTGTGAGCTGCTGCGGGTAAATTACGCGACCCTGAGCGTCAATACAGAGCACCTGGCAAAGCGCGCGGGATCCGCCTTCATCACCGCGACCGAACTGGCGGACAGCCTGGTGCGTGACTTCGGCCTCAGCTTCAGGGAAAGCCATCGTTTGACCGCGCGGCTGGTGCGCCATCTGAACAGCCTGGGGGATCATGAAGGGGCAGGAATGACAAGCGAGGCCTTGGAAGAGATGGCCCTGGAAACGCTGGGCAAACCACTTACCCTGTCAGCTGAGCGTTTGAAACAGGTATTAAGCCCTGAATATTTCGTATCCATCCGCGGCATCACAGGCGGGCCCGCGATCGCCCAGATGGAGAGGATGATACGTGAGCGCGCCGGCAGCCACAGGACTGCTGCGGTTCTGGAAGAACAGCTCCTCCAGGCGAAGCGCCGGCTGGATGCTGACATAGAGGATCTGCTGAACACAGGGGCATAGAAGACACGAACAGTGATATACCTCAGCAAAAAGAAGCCCCGGCTTAATGCCGGGACTTCTTTTTGAGGTGCGGACTAATTAATGATTGAATTACACTTCAGGCGTCTCTTCAGCGGCGGCCTGGATGGCATCGCTCACTTCGTCGGCGCGCTCCGCGGCGGCCTCAGCAGCACGCTTGAACGCGGCGGCCACACCGGTTTCTTCGGCGGGCTCGGCATCAGTGTAGGAAGCGGGTTCCTCTGCCATATGCAGGGAGAAGTCTTCGCCCTCGCCGGGGATGGCCGCAGGCGCGTCCAGCAGGGTTTCTTCCATCGCTTCGCGGATGGAGAGGCTGATGCGCTTGGCCTCGGGATCAACCGCCAGAACCTTGACATTGACCTCCTGGCCGGGGGAGAGGACATCTTCCACCTTGTTGACACGGGTCAGCGCGACCTGGCTGATGTGGATCAGGCCGTCAACGCCGGGTTCCATCTCAACAAAGGCACCGAAGGGACGGATGCGCACGACCTTGCGGGTCAGCACCGTGCCGACGGGATACTTTTCTTCCACATTGTCCCAGGGGCGGGGCTGCAGCTGCTTGTAGCCAAGCTGGATGCGCTCGCGCTCAGGATCAAGGGAAAGGATTTTCACTTCAATTTCGCTGCCGATCTTCAGCACATCCTGCGGCTGAGCGGAACGATTCCAGCTCAGGTCGGTGATGTGAATCAACCCGTCAACGCCGCCCAGATCCACGAAAGCGCCGAAGGGAGCAAAGCGGCGCACGACGCCCTTGACGAGCTCGCCCTGCTGGAGCTTGCCCCAGGCTTCTTCCTTCTTGGCGGCGGCTTCCGCGATCACCACTTCCTTGCGGC
The DNA here is from genome assembly GCA_023460055.1 of Bacillota bacterium. GTDB lineage: Bacteria > Bacillota > Clostridia > Christensenellales > Aristaeellaceae > UBA1038. Next base: position 3,383 of record JAEWRJ010000192.1, read on the forward strand.
TGGCGACTACGCGCTTTTTGGCGTCGTCAATCTCGATGATCTTCAGCTTCATCGGCTGGCCGACGAACTGCCCGATCTTTTCAACGTAGCGCTGGGAGAGCTGCGAAGCGGGGATGAAGGCGCGCACGCCCTCGATGTTGGCAAGCAATCCGCCCTTGACGGCTTCCTTGCCAACGGCCTCCACATACTCACCGGCCTCGAACTTGCGCTTGATCTCGTCCCACAC
>JAEWRJ010000193.1 GCA_023460055.1 Bacillota bacterium
GCACCAGGCGGCTGCCCAGGCCGGAGGAGGGGCTGGCCACCAGGAAGCGGCTGACCATGCCGCACTCCAGCATCGCCTCGTGGGTGAGGAAGCGCTGCACCACGCCCGGCTGCGCAGCCAGGCACAGGCTGAGCGCCGCGCGGCGGATATCCAGCTGGCCGCGCGCGATGCGGTGCTGGCTCATGGGCTCGCCCGAGTAGCCGTGCAGTATCACATCCACGTTGGCCATCTGCTGGCTGGCATAGCGCCCGCACAGCGTGCCCAGCATGCCGCCCTCGGCAGAGACCAGCGCCGCCTTGCCCTCATTGCGCGCCATGCACTGGGCCAGCGCCTCGGTGGTGGCATCGGATACGATGAGTTCAAAGGGCTTGATCTCCCGTATCTCATCCAGCTCCTTGTGCGCGGCGTCAATATCCCCCTTATTGCCCTTGAGTACCGCCCGCTTCACCTTCATCTCAGCGCCCTCGCGCTCGCTGAGATAGCGGCGGATCAGGGGCGCGCGCCGCTCGTTTTCCTTGCGCTGGTATTCGTAGATCGGGCGGAAGAGGGCGGCCATCGCGGGGCTCTTGCGCTCGGAGGGGTTGGCCGATCCCAGGATGTACACCTGGATCGGCTCCAGGTAGCCTTCCCAGGGCTCCACCTGCACCTTGCCCACGCAGCAGGCGCTGATGGCCCCCAGCATGAAGCAGGCCGCCAGATCCCGGGGCACCTGGATGGAGGCGCTGACCTCCCGCACAACGGCCTGGCCGAATTGGGGCAGGGAATCAATCGGGAAGGGAGGAAGTGAGGCTGTGGGTGAAGGCGAAGCGGTGGCGAAAGGCCGGCTTTCGCCGGCGGGAAGCGGCTGCTGCGCAGACGCAAAGCTATTGTTTTCGGCGGAGGCGGCGGCCTCAGCCGTTTCAAGCGGCAGGCGCTTTTTCAGGGCTGTCCGCAGCAGGTCGCGGGCTTCTTCTTTGCCGCGCAGCAGGTAGAGGTCGCTGATGTCCTTGCAGCGGGGATCGATATCCCGGGTGCGCAGCAGCCACAGGGGCGCGGTGTGCCCGGCTTCTTTCAAGCGCTGGACGGTCAGACGCAGGAAGGCATCGCCGCCGGCGTCGCCCTCATGATGCAGCCACAGGGGCTTGTCCTTCAGGTACTTTAGCGCCCATTCGCTCTTGAACAAGGTGGCACCCGGGATCCCGAGAGAGGGGATGCCCATCATCCACAGGCTCTGGGCGTCCGATTCTCCCTCCGCCAGCACGATGGCCCCGCTGCCCTGGTTGAGCCGCAGCCACAGCCCGTAGGGGATGATCTCCGACTTCGGCAGCCATGAAAAGCGCGGGTCGTGCCCCTGCTCGTGCCGCAGCCTCGCTGCCCGCTGCTGTCCCTGTTCGTCAAAGTAGGGGATCGCCAGGGCTTCTCCCTTGGCGTAGCACCCCAGGCTCTCCCGCAGCACCGCCGCGGGAATGCCCTTCTCCCGGCTGTACATTTCCAGCGCGTCCGATTCCTTCTCTGCCGCCGCGAATTGCTCCGTCATAGCGCGGTGGGCATCAAGGATGCCATGCTCCGCCATTTCCTTTTCGCTCAAAGGGATCGGTCCTTCATTGAATGTTTCTGTATCATATCCTCCGTTTGTGTTCAAGTTGAATCCCATTTGCGTTACGGTTCCCTGTGTCATGTCTCCGTCATCACTCCTTCTTAGATAATGTTTCAGTTTGTTCCATCATGTTTTATTCCTCTCCGTCCTCCTCTGTGTCTCTGTGTCCTCCGTGGAGACGTAACCTAGCCTCGTCCTCAAACCGCATCCGTCCATCTCGTCTTGCATCATTTGTTGAAGGAACGTTTCCCCGGAGAACACAGAGAAATGGAGGGGCACGGAGGGGGAAGTTTAATATATATTTTCATAATGATTCCTCTCCGCTCTCCTCTAAATCTCTGTGTCCTCCGTAGAAACGTAACCCCCGTCCCTCTCCGGTCATTCCGCATTCAGAATTCCGCATTCCGCATTGCGTCGCTGCCGGCAGATACTTCTGCCGCAATAGCAGCGCCGCCGAGATCGGCCCCACCCCATACAGCCCGGCGTAGAGGGCGGCGGTATCCCCGCCCCGCCCGCAGCCGAAGCAGTGCCAGCTGCCCCGCGGGTCCAGCAGCAGCGAAGGCGTGCTCTCCGCGTGGAAGGGGCACAGGCAGAAGTTCCTGCCCCCCTTGCGCGTCACCGTGATCCCCGCGTCACGCGCAACCTGTGCCGGGTCGATCCCCCGGCAGCGCTGGAACAAGGCCCTGCGCTCCTCCTGCATACGGCCCCTGTCTCCCTGAACATGATCCATGATTCTCTCCTCCTGTGTGTTTTTAGGAACACTTGTTCCCGTGCGTCTATATAAGCACACAAGGTGGGGTGACATCTACTGACATGGACTGACATCTTTTGGCATGCTGAATTCGCAATGCGGAATGCTGAATGAAAGGACGGGGAAAAGTGAGGATATGTCTTACACAGAGGCATAGAGGAGCACGGAGGACACAGAGAAATATGTGTATAAGTAAATAATATTAATAATTCGTTGAGCATTGTATAAAGTTTGAAAAAGTGAGGAAACATAACACTTTTCGCGCTTACGCATCAAAGGCCTGTTCACAGTTTGTTCATACTTATTTTTGCCGATTTTGGAAGAAATTTAAAAAATGATGGGGAAGAGCGGTGATGATCGCTCATGAAACTAAGATAAAACGAGCAATTAATAGATATTTCTCTCCGTGCCCCTCTGTTCCCTCTGTGCCTCCGTGAGAAACGCAGCCCTCATTGCTTCCCCATCGCTTCCCCATTGCTTCCCCACCGCTTCGCCAAAGTCCCCCTCCGTTGTTACAAATCCCTCTTGCGCATCGTTTTGAAGGCGAGTATACTATATTCTGTTGAACGTTATCTTGGAAAAAATCCTATAACCGGCACAAGAGGAGGGACAGACATGTCCAAGTATTTCGGAACTGACGGATTCCGCGGAGAAGCCAACATTGACCTCACCGTGGAGCACGCCATGAAGATCGGACTGTTTTTGGGGCATTACTACGGAAAAGAGCGCAAGGCCAGGGTGGTGATCGGCAAGGATACCCGCCTGTCCAGCTATATGTATGAAGACGCGCTGTCGGCGGGGCTGACGGCCGCGGGGGCGGATGCCTACCTGATGCACGTAACCACGACGCCCAGCGTCAGCTATGTCGCGCGCACGGAGGGTTTTGACTGCGGCATCATGATCTCGGCCTCCCACAACCCCTACTATGACAACGGCATCAAGCTATTGAACGGCAAGGGCGAGAAGATGGAGGACGAAGTCATCCTGGCCTGCGAAAGCTACCTGGACGGTGTCTACGGCCCGATCCCTTACGCCAAGCGCGAGGCGATCGGCAAGACGGTGGACTATTTCGCCGGACGCAACCGCTATATCGGCTACCTGATCTCGCTGGCGCGCAACTCCTACAAGGGCAGGCGCGTCGGGCTTGACTGCGCCAACGGCAGCGCCTGGATGATCGCCAAATCCGTCTTTGACGCGCTGGGGGCGACCACCTTCGCCATCAACTGCGACCCGGACGGCACCAACATCAATAGAAATGCCGGCTCCACGCATATCGAGCATCTCCAGCAGTATGTGCTCAACAACAAGCTGGATGTCGGCTTTGCCTTTGACGGCGACGCCGACCGCTGCCTGGCGGTGGATGAGAAGGGCAATGTGGTCAACGGCGACCAGATCATCTATATCTATGCCCGCCACATGCGCGACAGGGGCAACCTGCCCGACAACACGGTGGTCACGACCATCATGTCCAACTTCGGCCTCTATCAGGCGCTGGACGAGGTGGGCATCAAGTACAAGAAGACCGACGTGGGCGACAGGTTTGTATCCGAGTGTATGCGCGAGAACGATCACCTGCTGGGCGGCGAGCAATCGGGCCACATCATTTTCGGCAAATACGCCATGACGGGGGACGGGGTACTGACGGCCATCAAGGTGATGCAGGCCATGATCGACCGGGATATGCCGCTGTCCAAGCTGGCCGATCCCTGCCGGATGTACCCGCAGGTGCTCAAGAACGTGCAGGTGGATGACAAGGACGGCACGCTGAATGACCCTGTTGTGCAGGCGGCGGTGAAGGCGGCGGAAGCGAAGCTTTCCGGCAGCGGACGCGTGCTGCTGCGTAAATCCGGCACCGAGCCGGTGCTGCGCGTGATGGCGGAGGCGCGCGAGAAGATGGCCTGTGAGGAAGCGGTGAACATCATGATCGACGCGATGCGCGCCAGCGGCCACATGTGAGGTATTCGATATGATAGAAATCAAGGATCTGTTTGATCTGGAAAAGACCATCGCGGCGGAGCTGTTCGCGGGCAAAACCTATCCCTGGGAGGTGCTGGCGGATATCAGCGGCTTTATCATGAAGCTGGGGCCGACGCTGGACCCGGCGCTGTACGAGCATAGGGGAGAGGATATCTGGGTGGCGAGGGACGCAGACATCGCTCCCAGCGCCTGGCTGTCCGGCCCGCTCATCATTGACCGGGGGGCGGAGGTGCGGCACTGCGCCTTCATCCGCGGCAGCGCCATCGTGGGCAAGGGCGCTGTGGTGGGCAACTCCACGGAGCTGAAGAACGTGGTGCTCTTTGACGGCGTGCAGGTGCCCCACTACAACTACGTGGGTGATTCGGTCCTGGGCTACAAGGCGCACTTCGGCGCGGGGGTGATCACCTCCAACGTCAAGGGCGATAAGAGCCTGGTGGTCGTGAAGGCGGGGGGAGAGCTCTACCCCACCAACCGCAAGAAAGTAGGCGCTCTGGCCGGAGATTTTGCCGAGGTTGGTTGCAACACGGTGCTTAATCCGGGTACAATTATTGGGCGGAGGGGCCGTATTTACCCCTTGTGCAGCGTGCGCGGCTTTGTTCCGGAAGGTCACCTGCTCAAAAATAACGGCACCTGCTCCCCACAGGAGTAAACCAAAAGGCAACAGGGAAGGGGCCTTGCGGATTTCCGCGCCCCTTCCCTGTTTATTTATATGATGCCAAGCATCGCCGTGTCACGCCCTTCGAGACACCCGTGAGGGCGTTTTGGCACGATGAGACAATAAAATGTACCGGTGTCAATATTTTGGAAGGAACGGTGACTCCCATCTCTGTTTTAGAATTCAAACCGATCGAACTTGGTGACCGCGAGTGGATGGAGGAGTGTTTCCGCGCGGGCCACAGGGGCTCGCTGGAGTACAGCTTCACCAACCTGTTTGTCTGGCGCAAGGCGCTCAATATCCAGGTGGCCCGCTATGAGGGCTATGCCATCGTGATGTCAAACCCCGATACCCCGAGCTATGTGTTCCCCATGGGCAGGGGCCCGCTGCTGCCCGTGCTGGAAGCGATGCTTGAGTATTCCCGGTCCATTGGCCACCCCCTGTGCTTCAACACCCTGCTGGAGGGCGACAGGCTGCGCCTGGAGGCGCTGTTTCCCGGCCGCTTTGAGATCAAGGAGATCCGCTGGGCCTTTGACTATGTGTATGAGACGGAGCGGCTGATCAACCTGTCCGGCAAAAAGCTGTCGCAAAAGCGCAACAACATCAATAAGTTCAGCAAGGAATACCGGGATTGGGACTTTGAAGAGATCACCCGCGCCAACATTGATGAGGTCTGGGACATGAGCCGCAAATGGGCCGAGATGATGGATACGGGCGATGACCAGAGCCTGCATGAGGAGCTGAGCGCGCTGGAGGAGACCTTCCGCCATTTTGAGGCGCTGAACATGCAGGGAGGGCTCATCCGGGCCAACGGGCGCGTGATCGCCTTTTCGATCGGCGACCCGCTCAACGAGGATGTCTACCTGGTGCAGTTTGAAAAGGCCTACCCGGATATCCCCGGCGCCTATCAGGTGATCAACCAGCAGTTCGCGGAGCATTACGCCGCCGGCTACAAGTTTGTCAACCGCGAGGACGACGCGGGCGATGAAGGCCTGCGCAAGGCGAAGCTGAGCTACGATCCCATCTACCTGGTGGCCAAATACAGCGCCCGGCAGATCACGCCGTGATCAGGCAGGCGCGCCCGGAGGACCTGCCGGGGATCAAGCGGCTGTGGATGCAGGCCTTTCACGACAGCGAAGCGGCCACGGATTTTTATTTTGATCACCGGATGCCCCGGGCGGATCTGCTTGACTGCCTGCTGATCGATACCCGGGGCGGTGAACTGCGCGGCATGCTGAGCCTGCTGCCCATCGATCTGGGGTCTGGCGGGGTGGGCTATCCGGCGCGGTATTTCTTTGCCATCGCGACCGATGAGCGCTTCCGCCGCATGGGCATCAGCACAGCGCTGATCGGGGAGGCCGAACGGGTCACCGTGGAAAGGGGCGGCGTGGCCTCCCTGCTGGTGCCGGCAAACCCTCCCTTGTTTGATTTTTACGGCAAGCGCGGCTATAAGACAGTGTTCTCCTACCAGCCGGCCGTTTTTGAGGGGGCCGGTATCGCCGATTGCCCGCCCGGGGCCCTCTTGCTTCCGGCAGAGCCGGAAGACATCCTGCGCCTGCGGGATGCCGCCTTTTCAAAAAGCCGCCTCTATGCCCGGTGGGACGCGCAAGCCCTCGGCTTTGTCGTCAAGGCCTCCCGCGCCTGGGACGCGCCCCTGCTGCGCTTCACGCTAGACGGGGGAGAGGGCTATGCCTACTGCGAGCGCGATGGAAGCGCCGTCATCATCAAGGAGCTGGCGCTGTCGGGCATCGGGGCAGCGGACGCGATGCGAATTATCCACAGGGAACTGCGTGCCGATATGTACCATGTGCGTCTGATGCCCGATGAGTCAGCCGCGGGCAATCAGCCCTACGGCATGATCCGATGGCTGAAGAAGCCCCTCACCCTATCAACTGAAGGCCCGGCGCCTTATCTGGGCCTTGGAAAGGACTGAACAGCGTGCGATACGAAAAATCCTGCGGGGCGCTTGTGTTCCGCCGGGCAAGTCAAGGCCTGGAGGTGTTGCTCTTGAAGCACAGGGCCGGGCACTGGGATTTTCCCAAGGGCCATGTGGAAGCGGGGGAGAGCGAGCAGGAGACGGCGCTGCGCGAGGTGCTGGAGGAAAGCGGCCTCGTCGTGAAGCTGGAGGATACCGGCTTCCGCGAAGTCATCCGCTTCTCGCCCTTCCCCGGCTGCGAGAAGGATGTGGTCTATTTCCTTGCCTTTCTCCAGTCCGGTGAGCTGACGCCCCAGCCGGAGGAAATATCCCGCGCCGCCTGGCTGAGCCCGGCGGAAGCGCTGGAGCGCATCACCTACCAGAACGCCCGCAATCTGCTGCTGAAGGCGCTGACGCACTTGGATGCGCAAGGGGAGTAACTGGGATTACGTTTCACACAGAGACACAGAGGGAACAGAGAAGGCGGGGCAAGCCCGCCTTTCACAGAGGACTAATATGGTTGTCCGGCTTCTTTTCTGTGTTTTCCGTGTATTCCGCGGTTCGTTCCCTGTTTTATGGAAGTGACCAACCACGGAACACACGGAGCACACGGAACACATAGAACTATTTGCATTCTCAGTGAGAAACGCAAGCTATGAGTCTGCTGCCGTACGCGAATGATTCAAAAACGACCGCGCGCTTGATCACAGCGGCGGTCGTTTGCGTTTATTGCTTTCAGCCCATTTCCGGGGGGACGGATTGCTGCAGGTGCTCGTTTTTCATGTCTGTTTCCAGCACGCTCGAGTTGCTTTCCTTATCAGGCGAAGAGGAGGAGGAGCTGTCAGGGTTGGCCGGGGGCTTCTCCATCCGGTCAGCCTCATCCGTCGGCGCGCTGGGCGAGTCATAGGGGATCTCGCCCTCTTCCGGTTTATCAAAAAAAGTATCCGCATCATCATCAGCATCGGCTGCGTCATCGCCGGGTTTGTCATCCCGGCGGGTCAGGGCTTGCAGGCGGAGGGCCAGTTTGACGGCCAGATCCGCGCGCTCGCCGATGGCCTTGGCCAGCGTTTCGGCCCACAGAGCGGTCCCGGCGTCGCTCAGCCCTGAACGCAGCGTGGTCCCTGCGTCTGCCGCTTCCTCCTGCAGTTTCTTCAGGGCGGAGGCCAAGGCATCCTTCGCCGCTTCGGGCGTGGTGTAGGGCTTGGTAACCGGGTCCTCCATGGCGGCTTTGACCTTGTCAAAGGTCTGCGCGCTGAAATCCTTCACCTGGTGGAAGAGATCCTCGCTCTTGTCCTTGATGGTGCTAAATGTTTGCTCGCCTTTTTTGGCGTATTTCTCACGGTTTTCTTTAGAAACAGCGTCGCCGATGACGTCGGCTACCTTCTCAACGGCGCTGGATATTGCTCCGAAGGTTGCCATGGCAGCCTGCTTGATCGGGTTGTCATCCTGGGGTTTGTTGGGGTCCTTGTGGTCCTGATCCATGCGCAAAACCTCCTTGTGTTATTGATATATATATACACGGTTGAGACAGAGTTAAACCTGCCGTTTGCTTGTCATATGCTCAAGCGCTTGCTATAATGGCTTCATTGCGGAGGAAAGCGGCATGGATGAAATCAGGCTGAAGGATGTTGTGGAGATGCGCAAGACGCATCCCTGCGGCTCCAAGGAGTGGACGGTCACCCGCATCGGGGCGGACATCAAGATGAAGTGCTCGGGTTGCGGGCGCGTCGTGATGCTCGACCGGGTGGAGTTTCTGCGCCGCCGCAAAAAGGTGCTGGTACAGGGCCCGGAGTCAGCGGAGGTTACGCTGGGCCTGGTCCCCAGGCCGGCAGAAGAAGGAGACACCCTGAACAATGGATGAAACGAAGCGCGAGGAACCCCTCGCCGGGGAACATGAGACCGTGAAGGCACAGAGCGACCAGCCCGCGGGCAAAAAGGGTAAGAAAGAGAAGAAGAAAAAGACAGTGGGGCAGGAGATCCTCAGCTGGGTGTTGACCCTGCTGGCCGCGGTGGCCATCGCGGCGACCGTGCGCTATTTTGTGTTTGAGCCCGTGCGTGTGGACGGCCACAGCATGGATACCACCCTGGCTGATAAAGAGGTCATGCTGGTCACCAAGCCCGAGGTGCTGCTGGGAAAGCTTAAGCACGGCGACGTGGTGGTCGTCCGCTTCCCGGACCGCTTCACTGAAACAAAGATCCGTCTTGGCGCGCCGATCGACATCAGCCTGTCCAATCACACCCTGTTTGTCAAGCGGCTCGTGGGCCTGCCGGGCGATGTCATCGCCGTGCAGGGCGGCCACCTGTATCTCAACGATCAGCCGGTGGACGAGCCCTATGTAGACGCGGACAAGTTCGGAGGCCGTGATTTCGCCCGCTATACCCTCAAGGAAGATGAATACTTCGTGATGGGAGATAACCGCGCCAACTCAAACGACAGCCGCTCCGTCGGCCCGCTGAGCTACGACATGATCGTGGGGCACGCCAAGATGGTGCTGCTGCCCGTGGGCAAGCTGAGGACGATCAAATAAAGCGCCAGAACGTTTATCATGGATAAATACGAAGCCCTCAGGCAAGTCTTCGGTCACAGCGCCTTCCGCCCCGGGCAGGAGGCGCTGATTGATGCTGTCATGCAGGGGCGCGACGCGCTGGGCATCATGCCCACGGGCGCCGGCAAGTCGGCCTGCTTTCAGATCCCGGCGCTGACGCGCGAAGGCGTGACGCTGGTGATATCGCCCCTCATCTCCCTGATGAAAGACCAGGTGGCGGCGCTCAAGCAGGCGGGCGTGCCCGCCGCCTACATCAACAGCGCGCTCACGCCCGGCCAGTGCAGCCTGGCGCTGCAAAGGGCGGCAGAGGGACAGTACAAGATCATCTATGTCGCGCCCGAGCGCCTGATGACGGCGGGCTTTCAGCGCTTCGCAAGGCTCTGCCCGCCTGCCCTGATCGCGGTGGATGAAGCCCACTGCGTATCCCACTGGGGGCAGGATTTCAGGCCCAGCTATCTTGGCATCCCGCAGTTTATTGATACCCTTGACAAGCGCCCGCCGCTGTGCGCCTTTACGGCCACGGCCACCCGGCAGGTGCGCGATGATATCATCCGTCTGCTGCGCCTTGACGATCCCCTGGTCCGCGTAACGGGCTTTGACCGGCCCGGCCTTCGCTTTTTGCTGTACAAGCCCAAGGATAAGGATGATGCCCTGCTGACATTGCTGCGCGAGCGGGCCGGCGCGTCGGGCATCGTCTACTGCGCCACCCGCAAGGCGGTGGACGAGGTGTGCTCCCTGCTGCGCCGCTGCGGCTATGCCGCTGCCCGCTACCATGCCGGCATGGCGGATGAAGAGAGGCGGGACGCGCAGGATGATTTTCAGTTCGACCGCGCGCAGATCATGGTGGCTACCAACGCCTTTGGCATGGGCATCGATAAATCCAACGTGCAGTTTGTCATTCACTACAACATGCCCAGAAACCTGGAAAGCTATTATCAGGAGGCCGGCCGCGCGGGGCGCGACGGGGCGCCTGCCGATTGCATCCTGCTCTACGCCAAAAAGGACGTGGCGCTGGCCCATTGGATGATCGACCACGCAGAGGAAAACCCGGAGCTGACCTTAGAGGAGCGTGAGCGCCTCAAGGCGCTTGAACTGGAACGCCTCAAGCAGATGACCTTCTACGCTTCCGGCAAGCGCTGCCTGCGCCAGAGCCTGCTGAAGTATTTCGGCGAGGCCGATGCCCCCGCCTACTGCGGTAACTGCTCCGCATGCCTGGATATGGCCGCTGAAGCCGTTGGTCATGAGAAGCAGAAGGCGCAGCCGGCCGCCGCCGGCCCCGATGAGCAGCGCTTCGCCGCCCTGCGGGCCTTGCGAAACATGATCGCCAAGGCAAGCGGCGTGCCCGCCTATGTCGTGTTTTCAGACGCGACCCTGCGGGAGATGGCCCGGATAATGCCAAAGGATGAGGATGAGTTTTTAAGAGTCTCCGGCGTCGGCGGGCATAAGCTGAAGCAATACGGAGCGGTCTTTCTGGATTTCATCGGCAAGCTCGATGACATGCTCGGCCAGAGGACAAGCTGGGATACCGCCGCCTTTACGCAGCTGGTGCAGGCCAGCTATATCGCGGACGCGCCCTGGTCAAGCGGGGAGCTGAGCAAACTCAAAGCCCAGGCCGCCATGGGCCTGCCACTGGAATCGATGGCCAGAGCCCTCGACCGAACGCGCGAAAGCGTGCAGAGCAAGCTGACGGAGCTGGGGCTGAAGGCGAGTTTTTAAGATGGGGCTGAGCAGCCGCCTTGATCCTTTGGTTCAAGAGGAAGACGAACCACAGAACACACGGACAGCACGGAAAAGAAACCGGCACAACGATTCATACTTCCCCGATTCCGTGTAGTCCGTGATTTCCGTGGTTCGCATCGCATTGCAGGAAAATGATCAACCACGGAATGCACGGAATACACGGAAAAATTAGTATGTGAAATTGACAGGCGTGCCGAATTCGGCAAAGCGAAAGAGAAAAGCCGTCTTGCGCAGCCGTGAACAGCGCAAAAAAAGACACGATTGGGATCGATTTGATCTCCCTCGTGTCTTTTATCTACCTATGTCTTGGTTGTTCATTGTTCAATTCAGCATTCCGCATTCAGCATTCAGCATTTGCCGCCCAGGCGGCACCGCATTCAGCATTCCGCATTCAGCATTTGCCACCTTGGCGGCATCACGCTACGAAACTTGCTCCCGTCTGCAGCGCCTTGATGTTCAGTTCCACCAGATGCGCCTTGGGGCCGGTGAAGATATGGGCCAGCATCTTTTCCAGCGTCTCGATGCGCAAGGCGCCGGTGGCGCGGATGTAGGCGCCCAGCATGATCATGTTGGCCACCTTGATGTTGCCAAGGCGCGCGGCTTCTTCCATGGAGGGGATGTAAAAGGCGCGCAGGTCATCCCTTATGACCTTTTCAAGCGCCTGGGAAGAGTTGACCAGTACCAAAGCGCCTGGCCGGCAGCGCGGCTCAAAGCGCTTGAGCGAGGGGCCGTTCATGGCGATCAGTTCCGTTGGGCGGTTGACCACGGGGGAGCCGACGGGCAGGCCCGAGAGCACGACGGAGCAGTTGGCCGTGCCGCCGCGCATTTCGGGGCCGTAGGAGGGCACCCAGGATACCTCCAGGCCTTCCTCCATGCCGGCTTCCACCAGCGTTTTGCCCATGGACATCACGCCCTGGCCGCCGAAACCGGCGATGATGATCTCTCGTGTCATGCCTTATTCTCCTCCCAGTCCTTGATCAGGCCCAGCGGGTAGTACTCGCTCATGGGGCCTTTGACCCACTTGCCGGCGTCAACGGGGGACATGCCCCAGTTGGTCGGGCAGGTGGACAGCACTTCAATGAAGGTGAAGCCGATGCCTTGCATCTGCAACGTGAGGGCCTTTTTGATGGCCTTCTTGGCGCGGTTCAGGCTGGGCATATCCGCGACGCAGACACGCTCGGCATAGGCCATGCCATCCATGGTAGAGAGCAGCTCGGCCATGCGCACGGGCAGGCCGTGCTCGGCCCTGACGCGGCCGTGGGATGAGGTGGTGGTCGATTGGCCCACCAGGGTGGTGGGAGCCATCTGCCCGCCGGTCATGCCGTAGGTGGCGTTGTTGACAAAGATGGTGGTGAACTTTTCCCCGCGCATGGCTGCGTGCATGATCTCGGCGGCGCCGATGGAGGCCAGGTCGCCGTCACCCTGGTAGGTGAACACAGGGGTGTCCGGGCGTAATCTCTTGATCGCGGAAGCGACCGCGGGGGCGCGGCCGTGGGCTGCTTGCACAAAATCGCAGTTGATATAGTCGCCCGCCAGCACGGAACAGCCGACGGCGCAGATGCCCACGGCGGTCTTCAAGAGGTCCATCTCCACCAGGGATTCGGCGATCAGCTTATGGATGATGCCGTGGTGGCAGCCGGGGCAGTAGTGGGTCGGCACATCCTGCAGGCCGGCGCTCTGCTGGTAGACGATCTGTGTTTTCAGGGCGGGGTCCTTTATCTCGCTCATGCTCTTACCTCCTGCTTGAGGGCCTCGCGCGCGGCTCGCGCGATGTGTTCGGGCTCCGGTATCATGCCGCCGGTGCGGCCGTAAAAATGCACGGGCTTTTCAAAACGCACGGCCAGGCGCACATCCTCCACCATCTGCCCGGCGGACATTTCCACCGCCATCACCAGCTTCACGCTCTGCTGGCGGGCCAGTTTCAGCAAATGCTCAGACGGCCAGGGCCAGAGGGTGATCGGGCGGAAGAGGCCGACCTTCAGGCTTTCCCCGCGCAGATCGCGCGCGGCAGAGAGGGCGATGCGGGCGGTGGTGCCGTAGGCCACCAGGATCATGTCCGCGTCTTCGCAGTCGATGGCTTCATAGCGCGGCTCTTTCTCGGTGATCAGCTTGTATTTTTCCTGCAGGCGCAGGTTGAAGCGCTCGTTATCGCCGGAATCCAGGCGAAGGGAGGTGATAAAGCGCGGCGCGCCCCCGTCACCGCTGCCTGCTGCCCAGGCGGTATCGGGCGCGGGCTTCTTTTCCCGTTCCTTCCACTCGATGGGCTCCATCATCTGGCCGATCATGCCGTCGGCCAGTATCATCACCGGGCCGCGGTATTCTTCCGCCAGGTCAAAGGCATCCTGTACCAGATCCACAGACTCCTGCAGGCTGGCCGGCGCCAGGACGATCATGCGCCCGTCGCCGTGGCCGGCGCTGCGTGTGGCCTGGAAATAATCGGCCTGGCCGGGCTGTATGGTGCCAAGGCCCGGGCCGCCTCGCATCATGTTGACGATGACGCCGGGCAGCTCCGCGCCGACCATGTAGCTGAGCCCCTCCTGCTTGAGGCTGATGCCGGGGGAGGAGGAGGAGGTCATGGCCCGCTCGCCGATGGCGGCCGCGCCGTAGACCATGTTGATGGCGGCCACTTCGCTTTCCGCCTGCACGAACACGCCGCCCGATTCGGGCATCCGGCGGCTCATGTATTCGGGGATCTCATTCTGGGGCGTGATGGGGTAGCCGAAGTAAGCCCGGCAGCCCGCGCGGATAGCTGCCTCCGCAATCGCCTCATTGCCCTTCCACAGTTCTTTTTTCATGTCAGCCTTCCTCCTTCACGCGCTGTACCGTGATCACCGAGTCGGGGCAGATGCGCGCGCAGTTGCCACAGGCGATGCACGCGTCCTGATCGATGATGCTGGAAGGGTGGTAGCCCTTGATGTTGGTGATGCTCTCGTTGAGCTTGAGGATCTGCTTGGGGCAGACGGATACGCACAGCCCGCAGCCCTTGCAGCGGTCGAGTTTGAATGTGACGATTCCTTTCATGCCGGTCTCCTTTATTTATGATCTGTTCGCTTATATGTGTGTCAATACCGGGTAGGGCTTCGCGCCTTCCTCTCCGGTGAGGTAGCGCCGCCCGCCCTCATATAGGGCGGCCAGCTCGTCTTCGCCCGGGAAGACGCTGACTGGCGCGATCCAGGCCACCTGCCGCGTGATGATCTCCGTGAGCCGTTCGCTGTTGCAGACCCCGCCGGTGAGCAGCACGCGCTCAACGCGGCCGCGCAGGACGGCGGCCATCGCGCCGATAGCCTTTGAGACATTATAGCACATGGAGTCCAATATTAGACTTACCTGTGGGTCTTGTTCATATTTTGCCAGCAGGCTTGATACATCGTTGGTGCCGAAATAGGATTGCAGGCCGCCGTTTCGGTACAGGGCTTCGTAGGTGCGCTTGGTGTCGCCGCCCAGGCGCTCGCACAGGCGCAGCACGTTCAGGCTGCTAAGGTTGCCCGCCCGCTCGGGGGAAAAGGGGCCCTCGCCTTCCACCGCGTTGTTGACATCAATGGCGCGCATGTTTTCAAAAGCGCCAACGCTGAAACCGCCGCCCAGGTGGGCGACAATGAAATTATGCCGGTATGGGTCCAGCCCCTCATCGCCGCAATACAGGCGGATAACGCGCTTGGCGTTGAGGGCATGGAAGGCGCAGGAACGGTAAATGCCCGCGAAGCCCGATACCCGGGCCAGGGGGGTGAGCTCATCGGTGACAGGCGCGTCCACAAACACGGCCGGTATGCTGTGCTCTTCCTGCCACCGGGCAGCGATCAGCAGGCCCAGGTTGGCCGCGTGCTTGCCAAAGCGGCAACTCGCGGCATCCTCAGCCACCAGCTCATCCACACGGTAGATGCCGCCCTCCACGGGCCGGATCAGCCCGCAGCGCGCGGCGATCAGGGAAAAGGTAGGGAGGGGGTGACACTGGCCTTCCAGCCACTCCTCCATCAGGCGCTTGCGGTACTCCTGCTGCGCCATGATATCCCCAAGGGGAGCGAGCTCTTCCCTGCTGTGGCGCAGGGTGGCGGTCAGGGGGGCATTTTCATCCTCAAAAACGCCCAGTTTGGTGGAAGTGGAGCCTAAGTTAATGGTCAGTATCTTCATGAGCGGCCCTCAAATACATAATTGTACCCGCCTCGCGGTGACTGATCTTCGCTTTGGTTTTAGCCGTATACAGCATAGCTGATGTGGGCGAAAAATGCAATAAAAAAACATTTTCGCACAAAGCCTTGTAAACTGCCCCATACATCGGATACAATATGACCATAATCAACATATTGGAGGATAGTATGGGCGATTTTAAGGTCTTCGATTACATGGAGAAACATCGATATGAGCAGGTGGTGCATTTTTACGACCCCACAACGGGCCTCAAGGGCATCACGGTCATCCATAATACGCTGCTGGGGCCGGCGCTGGGCGGCACCCGTTTGTGGAACTATGCCAATGAAGAAGACGCGCTGATCGACTGCCTGCGCCTGGCACGGGGCATGAGCTACAAGGCCGCGGCCTCGGGGCTCAACCTGGGCGGCGGCAAAACGGTGCTGATCGGCGACGCGGCCAAGGTGAAGAGCGAGGCCTACTTCAGAGCGCTGGGCCGCTTCGTGCAAAGCCTCAACGGCCGCTACATCACGGCGGAAGATGTCAACACCTCCACCCGCGATATGAGCTATGTGGCGATGGAGACCGACCATGTCGTCGGCCTGGAAGGCAAGAGCGGCAACCCCTCGCCCGTGACCGCGCTGGGCGTGTTTCACGGTATCAAGGCCGGCCTGATGCATAAGTTTGGCAACGCGGATATTGAAAACTACAGCTACGCTGTACAGGGCGCCGGGCAGACAGGTTACTACCTGATCGGCTACCTGCTGGAGTCAGGTGCCAAGCGCGTGTGCTTTACCGAGATCAACGACAAGCACATCGAGCGCATGAAACGGGAGCACCCGGAGGTGCGCTTTGTGGCGCCGGATGAGATCTACAGCCAGGAGGTGGACGTGTTCTCCCCCTGCGCGCTGGGCGGCACGCTCAATTCCGATACGATCCCCCTGCTGAAAGCGCCGGTCGTCGCCGGCTCCGCCAACAATGTGCTGCTGGATGAAGATGTTCATGGCAAGATGCTGACCGACCGCGGCATCATATATTGCCCGGATTTCGTGATCAACGCCGGCGGCCTCATCAACGTGTACCACGAGCTGAAGGGCTACCAGCGCGAGCGGGCGCTGGGCGACGCCGCCAAGATCTACGACCGCCTGCTTGAAATACTGGCCATCGCCGGCAGGGAAGGCGTGCCCAGCCAGCAGGCCGCCAAGATATTTGCCAAGCAGCGCATGGAGGCCGTGCGCAATGTGCGGGGAAACTATATTCCAAGGTAAGTCATCACAATTCAACCTATAGATCGTGCCGGGAAGGACAGATTTTCGCTGTCCTTCCTTTTTGTATGGAAAATCCGCCTTCAACCACGCCAATTCACCGGATCAGACATGATCTATTCGATGTAAAACATCACGGGGATGGGTATAATCTATCAGGAGATTTCTTTTAGAACCTAAAGAAAACTCATCCATGTATAGATACAGGAGGAGATAGAGCATGTACAACCTGTTAGTCGGCGGTGCCGCCGGGCAGGGCGTTGACACTGCGGTCAACACGCTGGAGGCGCTGCTGAAGGCGGCTGGCTGCGGTGTGTTTACCATACGTGACCTGATGTCGCGCATCCGCGGAGGGCACAACTTTTCGCTGGTGCGCTTCGGTGAATTCACGCCCAAGTCCCACAGCGCGAAGCTGGATGGCATCATCGCCCTGAATGAAGAAACCGTAACCATCCATAAGGATAACCTGAAGCCGGAGGGCTTCATCCTCTGCGACGAGAGCGTGAAGACGGACGATCCGCGCGCCATCACGCTGAACATGACGGGGATCGCGAAGCTTTTGGGCAGCGCGAAAGCCTCGGGCAGCGTGGCGATGGGGGCAGCCCTGAGGCTGTTTTCGGTGCCGATCGACGGCGCGCGCGGCGTGTTTGAAAAGTCGCTGAAGCCCAACCTGGTCGATATGAACGTGAAGGCGCTGGAGGCCGGCTACCGGGCTGTCGAGCCGCGTTTTGACCATGTGGGCGGCACCCATGCCAATGACATGATCATCACCGGCAACAAGGCGCTGGCCCTGGGGGCCCTGACGGCCGGCCTGCAGTTTTACGCGGCCTACCCGATGTCCCCCTCGACGTCGATCCTTGAATACCTGGCCCAGCACTCGCTGAAGATGGGCATTGCCGTCGAGCAGGCGGAGGATGAGATCGCCGCGATCAATATGGCCATAGGCGCTTCCTACACCGGCGCCCGCTCGATGACCGGCACCTCCGGCGGCGGCTTCAGCCTGAAGGTCGAAGCCCTGGGCCTGGCCGGCATGGCTGAAGTGCCCCTGGTGGTGGTGGATGTACAGCGCCCCGGCCCCGTGACCGGCCTGCCCACCCGCACCGAGCAGAGCGATCTCAAGTTCATCATCTCGGCCTCACAGGGCGAGTTCCCGCGCATGGTGATCGCCCTGCGCCACCATGAGGATGCCTACCGGCAGACCATCCGCGCCTTCAACCTGGCGGAGAAGTACCAGATCCCGGTGATCCTGCTGAGCGACCAGTACCTGGCCGATTCCACGGCCACCATCCCGGTGCCCGATCCCGCAAAGGCAGACATATTCGTGCCCCAGGACGTGCCCGCAAACGGCGATTACGCGCGCTACCGCTACACGGAAAACGGCATCTCGCCCCGCAAGTTCCCCGGCACCCGCGAGGGCTTTGTATCCGCCGACAGTGACGAGCATGACGAGTACGGCAAGATCATCGAGGACAGCGAGACACGCATCCGCATGATGAACAAGCGCATGGGCAAGCTGGAACTGTTAAGAGAGGACCTGCAGGAGCCGGAGCTGCTGGGCGACACCGATCCTCAGATCCTGCTGATCGGCTGGGGGTCTCTCTATGGCCCGCTGGAGGAAGCTGTGGCGATCCTCAACGCCCAAGGCGGCAAACGTTTTGGCGCGCTGGTCTTCGGCGATGTATGGCCCCTTCCCGATAAGCTTTTGCGCGAAAAGGCGGCCAGGGCTGAAAAACTGATCCATGTGGAGCAGAACTACACCGGCCAGCTGGCTTCCCAGATCCGTGAGCAGACGGGCATTCAAACAGATGAGGGCATACTGAAATACGACGCCAGGCAGCTGAGCGGCGAAGAGATTGCCCTGCGCCTGCGCGAGGAGGGATTCTGATGAGCGAGCGCGGCTTTGAAACATTCGAGACGGCATGGTGCCCCGGCTGCGGCAACTTCAATATACTGGACAGCCTGAAAAACGCCTTGACCGATCTGCGGCTTGATCCCCACGATGTGTTGATGGTCGGCGGCATCGGCCAGGCGGCCAAGCTGCCCCAGTACATTTCGGCCAACAGCTTCTGCGGCCTGCACGGGCGTTCCGTGCCCCCGGCGGCAGCGGCCAAGATCGTCAACCCAAAGCTGACCGTCATCATCAACTCGGGTGACGGCGACAGCTACGGCGAGGGCGGCAACCACTTTATTCATAACATCCGCCGCAACATCGACATCGCCCACTTCATCCATGACAACCAGGTCTACGGCCTCACCAAGGGCCAGGCCTCGCCCACGGCCGATCCCGGCAGCGTGACGCCGGTGCAGGTGGAGGGCAACCTGAACATCCCCTTCAATCCCGTGCTGATGGCCATCGCGGCGGGGGCGGGCTTTGTGGCCCGCAGCTTCTCGGGAAAACCCGATCACCTGCGGGAGATGATGAAGCAGGCCATCCGGTTCAAGGGCTATGCCATGGTGGATATCCTGCAGCCCTGCGTGAGCTTCAACAAGATCAACACCTTCGCCTGGTACAACCAGCGCGTCTATGAGCTGGACGGGGCCTATGACAACACCGACCGCGCCGCCGCCATGATCAAATCCATGGAATTCGGCGACCGCATCCCCATCGGCGTGCTCTATCAAAAGGAGCAGCCCACCTTCCATGAGCAGCACGAGGTCCTCAGAAACGGCCAGATCCTGGCCGGACGGAAGAATGATCCTGCTCTTGTTCGTGAATTGATGATGGAAATGGTTTAAAACTAACTCAAACCGTTCCCGCATCGCCGCGGCGGTGATTTTGCCCCGGATGCTGTGTCGCCGCAAGTTCGACGCAGCGCTGCTACGCCTTCACTTGCGCTCCTTGCCCCGGAACAAAATCCCTCACCGCTTTAGATGCGTGAACGATTTTCGTTAGTTTAATGCCAACGGTTAAAATCAAGACAACTCATAGGGTGAACCTGTTAACAGCGGGTTCA
>JAEWRJ010000194.1 GCA_023460055.1 Bacillota bacterium
GTCCGGGACAGTTTATACCGCGCCGTTCTGGAACCTTGCGGATATTACCATGCCCGAGGAGGCTTGTCAATGGCTAATTTAACAAAAAAACGAAGTTCGTGCAAAAACAATGCTGAACTTCGCTGAACCCTTGGATAATAATGTTCGGAATTTCTTATTCTACATGCACGACCTTAATCAGGTTGGTCGTGCCGCTGATGGACAGGGGGACGCCCGCCGTCAAGACAACCAGATCGCCTTTGCTGATGATGCCCGTATCCACAGAAGCGTCCACGGCATGCTCAAACAGGACATCGGTGATGCGCTCTTCTCCAATCAGCACAGGCGTTACGCCCCAGCTGAGGCTCAGCTGGCGGTAGGTGGAAGCGTCCGGCGTGCAGGCGATGATGGGCATATTGGGCCTGAAGCGGCTGATCATCTTAGCTGTCGTGCCGGACTTGGTGACCGTAACGATGGCGGCCGCGTGCATATTCAACGCGATCAGGCAGGTGGCATGGGAGATAGCATCGGTGATGGTCTCGCTGCTCTCAGCCATGCTGCGCTCCAAAAAGCGCTTGCGATAATCGATGTCATTTTCGGCCCGCTCAGCGATGCGCGCCATCGTCCTGACTGCCTCCACCGGATATTTGCCGCTGGCGGTTTCGCCCGACAGCATGGTGGCACTGGTGCCGTCATAGATCGCGTTAGCCACATCGGTGATCTCAGCCCTGGTGGGACGGGGATTATGAACCATGCTTTCCAGCATCTGGGTCGCGGTGATCACCTGACGGCCAGCCATGGTGGCAGCCTTGATCATGCGCTTTTGGATGATCGGGATCTCCTCAAAGGGGATCTCGACGCCCATGTCGCCGCGCGCGATCATCACGGCGTCCGAAGCCTCGATGATCTCCTCAATGTGCGCCACACCATCCGCGTTTTCGATCTTCGCGATGATGCGCACGTGTTCGCCGCCGTTTTCATCAAGCAGCTGGCGCAGAGCCTGCACATCCTCAGCCCCCCTGACAAAGGAGGCCGCGATATAATCAAAACCGGAGCGGATGCCAAACAGCACATCGTCCTTGTCTTTTTCGCTGATATAGGGCATGGAAAAACGCACGCCGGGCACGTTGATACCCTTGCGGTCGCTGATCTGCCCCCCCGATACCACGCGCGTGATGATATCGGTTTCAGTTTTGCTTTCCACATGCAGCTCCACCAGGCCGTCATCGATCAATATTCGGGTCTGCTGGCCCAGGTCATGCGGCAGATTCATGTGGGTTATGGATACAATGCTCTCGTCGCCCGGCACCTCCCGCGTGGTCAGCGTAAACTGCCCGCCCTCCTTGAGGATGACAGGGCCGTTTGCGAAGGTCTTCAGCCGGATCTCCGGCCCTTTGGTGTCCAGCAGTGTCGCGATGGGCATGTGCAGCTCGCTCCTGACGCGGCTGACGACGCGGAAAGTCTCCAAATGGCTTTCCTGCGTGCCGTGCGAAAAGTTAAAGCGCGCGACGTTCATGCCCGCCAGTGCAAGTGCTTTGACGGTTTCATAAGTGTTAGAGGATGGCCCCAGGGTGCAGACTATCCTTGTTTTTCTCATTATTTATTTCCCTTCAGGCGCAGGCCAAAAAATATCGGGAGAAAGAAAAAAACAACTCTCTCCGCCTATCATATTGCCCCCTGCGAGGGGCCTTTGTCAAGCGCGTCAGCCGCGGGCTGCGGCGCCTGCGCCTCTCCTTCCTCCTCATCGCTTAGCTTCGCGCTTTGCTTTTTCATCCTGCGCGCGCTGAGGGCCTGGTCGATCAAAGCAGCTGTGAAGCCTGAAAATATCTGCAGGTAAAACGTAATGGAACGCCAAAGGATCAGCGCCGCGAAGATGGTATTAGGGGGAAAGAACTTTTCAAAGAAAAAATAGAATCCGCCTTCCTGCGCGCCGGAGTCCCCGGGCAAAGGGGTACTTGAGGCGACGATATACAGCAAAAACTGGATGGTGACGATGGTCAGGTATCCATGCTCGTTCAAGCCGAAGCCGCGGTACACAAAATAAACCACGCTTTGCAGCGCCACGGATTCTATCAGCGACATGATGAAAATCAAAAGAAACTGCCAAGGATGCTTGGTGATCATCTCCACGCTGGCGTGAAACTCATGCAGCGCGGCGTCCCAGCGGGAGGAGGTCTTGGCAACATCCTTGACATAGCGCAGCTTATGGGCCAGCTTCACAAAAAAAATGATAATAACCCGCACCAGGTTGCGGCTGATGGACAGCAGAATCACCGCGCCGACCATCAAAAAGTTGATCAGGTAGCCGACGATCAGCAGCCAGATGCCCGCTTGACCGATGGTGTCATACACCAGGCGGCTGTGGGCGATCCACAGCACCGTGCCCGCCAGCATAAAGGATAGCTGCCAGCAGAAAAACTTGACCGCGAATACTGAACTGGCAATGCCGGGGGGCACGCCGCGCTTTTTGAGCGCGAAGACCTGCATGGGCTGCGCGCCCGAAGCCGCAGGCGTGATCGCCCCGTAGTACATGCCAAGCAAACCGACCAATATGCCCGCGCCAAGCCTCAGCTTGACGCCGTAAAACTTAAAAAACAGGCCCAGCGACCAGCCCTCAAAAAAGGCCTGCACCGCGAAGCAACCGACCGCCGCCGCGAACCAATAGGGGTTGATGGAGCGGAAGGCCCCCGCAATCTGCTTGAGATCCCCTGTTTTAAAAACAAAAATAACAACAAATACAAACGTAAGGGCGATAAACGCGATGCTCAAAAGCCTGCCTCTTGACTGCTTTGAAAGCCGCTTCATACTGCCCCCCTTGCATGAAATAAGATGGTCGCTCCTTTATAGTATACCATGACCGCATATTTTTTGACACACCCGGATGAAAGCACTGGTGGAAAGGGCGATGGGGGGCCTGCCTCTGCCAAGGATGGCCCGCGCCCTTGACAGAATCGAATTTTACATTTGACCTCCCCCCCCCCCTTGTTTCTTGTGTGGCATGCCGCTGTTTGCTATAATGTTTTCAGAAGAACTCCCGGCAAAGAAAGGGATGCCATGATTTTATTTTTACTGATTGAGAACGAGGAGCAGCGCGGCTTCATGGAACAGCTCTACCTGGACCACCGCTCGGACATGTACCATTGCGCCTATCATGTGACGCGCCACCGGGAAGACGCGGAGGACATCCTCAACGATACCCTGTTGAAGCTGATGAAAAAAATTCCCCAATTAATGGCGCTTGACTGTTTGGTTTTGCCCTCCTACATCGTCATTAGTACGAGGAGGACGGCCATCGACCTGCTGCGAAAGCACAAGCGGCGCAGCGAGCTGCTCTTTGGGGATGAGGATTTCATGGACAGCCTGGCCTCCTTCGACCCCGACCCGGACGAGGGACTGCTGCGCGAAGCCGATTCGGCTGTTTTGGCCCTCGCGATGGACCGCATCCTCCAAAGGCAGCGCGATCTGCTGAACATGAAATACACCCTGGCACTGAGCCATCAGGAAATCGCCGATACCTATGGCCTGAAGGCGGACAGCATACCCTCCCTGCTCAGCCGTGCCCGCCGCGCGCTGAAGGAAGCATTGAAGGAGATTGACAATGAAGAGTACTGAGCAAACATCTCTCAGTATAGAGAGCCTGAAAAAACAGCTTGAGGATACCAAACTGCGCCTGGCCCTGCTTGAATATCAGCAGCGGGAGGACGCGGCCCGGCAAGCGGCCTGGGACAGCCTGCCGCCGGATTCCCCCGAAAAGCAAGAGGAGGAAGGCTTTTTTGCCCGCACGCAGGCCAAAACCCTGCGCCTGATCAAACAGCACGAGCGCCGCGCCGCGCGCAAAACAAGGCCCCGGCATCCGCCCCGCGCGCTGGCCGTGGCTGCCGCGGCCATCCTGATCCTCTTCCTCACTTTCGGCACCGCCCTGGCCGTCTCCCCCGCCCTTCGCGTGCAGGTGATGCGCCTGATGTATCAGGTCACGCCCGAATATACCGAGGTTCACTTTGCGCCGGATGAGGGCGCTTCCTTTGAAGTGCCCGCCGAGTGGATGGGGCTGTATTACCCGGCGTTCATACCGGAAGGGTATGCGTTCTATGGGGCTGAAGGGACAAGGATGCCAACCGCCGCGTTTACCGGTGAAGATGATAAGCTGCTGCGCTTCAGCGAGTTTGAACTGATCGCAGAATCAAACATCAATTCAGAAGGCTACACGGTTGAGGAAGTGGATATCAACGGCGCAAAAGGCGTGATGTCGTGGAAAGAAGGTTACACCATTATGGTATGGCCTGCGTCAGACAGATTTTTTATGTTAGATGTTACAGAAAACAGAGACATTGCCCTCAATATCGCGCGAAGCGTGATTCGCATAAAATAATTTTTCAAAAACTGTTTTGTCTGCCGTTTTTCAGCGTCTATATGTATAAGAGGACAAATAAGGAGGCGTTTTTATGGGACATAAACAGAAAATTGCGATCATCATCACCTGTATCCTGGTAATGAGTGCCCTCTCCGCTTACGCGGACATGATCCGGCCCATGTATGTGGCGATCAGCGGATTTTCGTGTTCATTGAGTATATCATCTGGCACAGCTTCATGTTCTGCCAAGATAACTCCAGCCAAAAGCGGTTACACTCCCTCACTCATTGTGACACTCAGGCGTTCCACTGACGGGGTTTCGTGGAGCTACGTTGACAGCTGGAGCACGACAGGTTCGGGCATTTTCGGCGCATCCATTTCAGAAACGAAAACAGTGTCCGGCGGTTACCAATACAAGCTGTTTGCGACAGGCACTATTAAAGATTCTAATGGCGCAGTCATTGAGCAAGCCAACAAGAACTCCTCTGTGAAAAAGTATTGAAGAGGAATCATGCATGATGACTTGCCCATCACCCTGCGAAAACAGATCAGGCAAGAAGCGGCAAACCCTCAGCTTATGCAAAAGAATGTTCCCGTCGGCGCGCCAACGGGGCAGATAGACGAAACACTTAACTGACCGGCCTGAGAAAACCTGTTTTCTCATTAAAAAAGGAGGTGGTTTCCCGTGAAGGGAAACGTGAAACGCGGCGTGGTATAACAAAATCCTTGTAAATCGGTTGGGGAACCTTATCGCTGTTCAGCGATAGAAAATCTACAAGGACACTTGATTTATACCACGAACGCAAGGATTTGGCAACTCGCTCTCACCAACCATTACCATGAGGAGCCCGCTTCCATCGAGGCGCGAACTTGGGAAGGAAAAATAATGAAAAAGAAGCTATTTGTCACATTCTGTCTGGTGGTCATGATGACTTTGATCGTATCAAGTGCTTCGGCACACACTCATGTATGGGGCCCATGGAAGTGGAGCAAACAGCCTACTTGCATGGCAGAGGGAGAACAGGTTAGGACATGCACATTAAGTGGCTGTGGCATGCATGATCGTCGGAAAGTCGCCAAGATGCCGCACGATTATGCCGCAGCCACCTGCACAAAAGCAGCAACATGCAAATACGGTTGTGGTGCTACATCAGGCAGTCCCTTAGGGCATTCCTACAGATCTGCCACCTGCGTCTCACCGAAAACCTGCATCAGATGCGGAGCAACTACGGGAGGCCTCGGTTCTCACAACTTTGCTGCTGCTACCTGTAAAAGACCATCTACTTGTACTGTTTGCGGCGCAACGACCGGCTCACTTGGATCACATAACTTTGTAAACGGAAGGTGCATTGTATGCGGCCGCATGGAGGATCAGATAAACAGCGAGCCCGGCATGCCTGAACTTATTGGCCAACTCCCGATGATAACATACTAAAGACATGGGGATCGGGATGTTCAAAAGAACAATTGCTTACCCTTTCTCTTTTGGCATCCCTATCCCCGGCGCGCTATGATGACAGTCAATCAACAAGGAGCAATAAAGATGAACAAGAAACGATGTGCGGCGATGGCGCCGCCGCTGCTGGCCCTGGTGGTCCTGGTGGTCCTGATTGGCGTCTACGGCACAGCCTGCGCGGCCGCGCCTGTTCATGAGGGTTTCCTCTCTCCCGCCGTCAGCGCGCAGGTGGTGGGGGATACCCTTTACGCGGTGAGCGAAGGCCGGATCATCGCCTTTGCGCAGCCGGAGCAAGCGCCTGAAACCGTACTCGACCTATCCGGCGGCCAAGGCATTGAGAGCAGGGATTGGGAGGGGCTGCGGCTGGCAAGCGACGGGGCGGCGCTTTACCTGATCAATTCCGTTGACGGCAGGATGTACGCCGTAGAGGGCGGCGCGCTCAGGCAGATCGTTCAGCTGGACTTCTCCGCTTTAGGCGAGCCGCACGAGGAGGGGGGCCGCCATGTCCTGCTCGATTATCCTGTCCTGATGGGCGCAAGCCTGTACCTGCTCCATACGGATCTGAGCAGCTATGAGCGGGCGCTGTGGCGTTTCTCCCTGAAAAGCGGCAAGGGCGAGATGATTGATACGGACCAAAGCTATTTGACCGGCATCGCCCCCTACCGGCAGGAGCGGCTTCTGGCGGCCGACAGCGCCGCGGGCAGCCTGATCGTCCTTGAACCGGCGACCGGCGCGACGGTTTCCATCCTGGGCCCGATGCCCGGCCATGATGGCGGCGCGGCAGCCTACGATGAGGCGGGCGGGCAGATCTATTTCATCAGCGGCGCCAAGCTGATGCGCCCGGACAAGCGGGGGGCGCAGGCGCTTGCCGTCCTGCCGCTTGAGGGGGCAGTCAGCGTGAAGTATGCCGGAATGTGGCAGGGGCTTTACACAGTGCTGGATGACGCCTCCCTGTACGCCTTCAGCACAAGCGCAGCCCCGATGCCGGCCCCCGCCGGCAAGGCCCTCACGATTTTGATCGAGCAGGGCTACTTTCCCGATCAGGACATACTGCGCAAGTACATGATCGCCCATCCCGATACCAGCATCGAAACACTCGGTGAAAGGGATGAGAACGTGCTGGAACGCCTGATCACCGCGAACCTCTCCAGGGACGGGGCCGTTGATATATTCGTTATTTCCAGCAGCTGGATTGACAGCAAGGATCTGTTCAAGCGCGGCTATGCAGCCGCCTTGCAGTCCGAGACGCTGGAGGAGGATGTGCGGTCCATGTATCCGCAGGTTCAGGATTATCTATCGGAGGAGGGGGCGCTGCTGGCCTATCCGCTTTACATGTACCCCCTCTATTGGTCATACCGCCCCGAGCTGCTGAGCGAAACGGGCCTGGGACCTGTGCCCGAAACCTTTGACGAATATATCGATATGGCGCTGAGCTGGTATGAGCAATACGGTGACAGCAGCCCGGACTATACCTTTGATGGCAGCAAAACAGCGGCGCAGCAGCAGATCAGCATCATCAGCAGGATGATCACACAGTATGTTCTCACGCACGCCTCACAGGAAGGACCGCTTGTCTTTAACACGCCTGTCTTCCATTCGGCTCTGGAAAAGCTCTCCGCCCTTTCGCGCTGGAAAGAGGCGTCCCCGCAAACGGCTGTCAGCGAGGAAGCGGTCTACGGGCGCAGCATCTTTGATCAGGATGCCATGTCCCCCTGGGGCAGACAAATCAATCCGGAGCATGAGGGGGAGGCATGCATCCTGCCGCCTGTCTTTGTGAAGGGGGAGCAGCCGGTGCTGGGGGCCGCCCTGGAATACATGATCGTGAACCCCCACGGCCCCAACCGGGAGGAAGCCCTCAAGTTTCTGGAGTTTTTCATCGATAACAGGGATCTGGCTTCAAAATACATGCTTCACCCGGCGTACAACGAACCGGTTGAGACAGACCGCTATCAATTTGCCGCGGAGAACTTTGCCGAGGATAGCGCGATGTATCAGCGCCGCATTGCGGATACAGAGGAATTGATCAAAAGGACGGCGGAATCCCAATCATCCGCCGAGTATCAGCAGCAGCTTTACGCGCTTCAGGACGCCCTGGCCCTGGCGGAGGCGAAGTTTGCGCAGGAAGAAAAGACGCGCTGGGTCTATACGGCGCCGGTCATTGAAGAATACCGCAGCCTGGCCCCCTATATCTCCCTTGAGCACAGGACGCTGCTCTACGCGATGATCGACCTGGACGCGGACCGCATCCTCTCAAAGTACTTTGAGGGCAGCGCCACGATAGACCAGGTACTCAGTGAGCTGGACCGAAGGGTCGCCATGATGTATTATGAAGGACAATAGGGCTTGAACAAATGCAAACACCGATATGGAACGGCCGAAGGGAAAAAAGCGCGCTGATGCTGTTTTTGCTGCCCGGCCTTCTGGGCACGCTGGTATTTTTCCTGATCCCCTTTCTGGGCGGGATCTACTTTTCCCTGACAGACGGCAGCGCGCCGGCCAGGTTTATCGGGTTTGCCAATTACACCGCCGTGTGGGGCAACAGTATGTTTCAGCTGGGGCTCAAAAACTCCCTTACGCTGTCTCTGCTGTGCGCCCCCGCGGTGTGGGTGATGGGTTTCTTTATCGCGGCCCTGCTCGCGGGGCTTAAAAGCGGGGCGAACACGCTGCGCAACAGCATGCTGCTGCCCTATATGATGCCATCCTCCGCCGTCATATTGATCTGGCTTTTGCTGTTTGATTACGGCGGCCCGCTCAACCGCGTGCTTAACAGCCTTGGGCTGGGGCGGGTCAACTTCCTGTTTGGCGGGGCGATGCGCCTTCCCGTCGTCCTGCTGTTTATATGGAAAAACCTGGGCTTGGCCGTTCTCATCTACCTCAGCGCCATGCAGGCCGTGCCGGAGGCCCTGTATGAGTATGCCCGGCTGGAGGGCGCCGGGTTTTTTCGGCAGTGCTTCAGCATTACCCTGCCCTATATACTGCCCACGGCATTTCTGGTCCTCATCCTCCAATGGGTGAACGCCTTCAAGATATTCAAGGAGGTCTACTTCATCGGCGGCGCTTACCCGGAGCTTGAGGTGTATACGCTTCAAAACTATATCAACAACATGTACGGCAAGCTCAATTATCAAAACGTGACCACCGCCGCCTATTCCTTCGCCGTCATCGTGTTCGCCTTCTTCGGCCTGCTGTACGCCATAGAGCGGAAAGCGGCAGGCGCGGCGGAAGGGGACGCCGCATGAAAGCAAAGACGCTTCGTGTCAAGCGCGCCGGGCGCCCCCGCCCGCTGACCCATGTCATGCTGTTCCTCCTGGGGGCGCTTTTATTGCTGCCTGTGATCCTCACCTTTTTATACTCCTTTTTCTCCCCCGCTGAAATAGCGGAGCATCTGTCCGGCCGCGGCGCTTTGGATCAAGCAAAGTGGATGCAGGTTTTGCTGGTCCCCCGCATGGCGTCCCTCAGCCAGTACTATCAGGTGATGCTTGGGGATACGGGGATACTGCAGCGCTTTGTGCTGTCTGTCTTTTATACCTTCTGCGTGCTTTTTGGGCAGGCGCTGATCATCCCCGCGATGGCCTACGCGCTGAGCTCGTTTCGCTTCAAGGGGCGCGATGCCATTTTCCTTCTGCTGATCCTGCTGATGCTATTGCCCTTTCAGGTGACCATGGCCCCCAATGTGCTGATGCTGCGGACGATGAATCTGCTCAACACAGTCTGGGCGGTCATCCTGCCGATGTGGTTTATGCCCTTTTATGTCTTTTTGCTGCGCCAGTACATGACCGGCATCTCCCGCGAACTGTACGAGGCCGGGCAGTTAGATGGGACGGGGGCTGTTCATTGCTTTTTTCATATCACTCTGCCGCTGTGCAAACCGGTCATCGGGGCCGCAGCCGCCCTCTCCTTCGCGGATGTGTGGAACATGGTGGAGCAGCCCATGACATTTTTGAGCAGTCGGGATGATCTGCAGCCCCTGAGCACCGTGTTCAACCGGCTGATCTCGGCACCCCAGGGCATAGAGTTCGCCGGAGCCGCAATCTATATCCTGCCCGCACTGTTTGTCTATCTGTTCTTTCTGGAGGATGTCGTGTCCGGTATCCAACTGACAGAGCTGAAATAAGAAAGAGAGAAAACGCGATGAAAACCAGACAGTTCGCCTGGAGAGCCTTGGTGATCTTGCTTGCCGCCGTTGGGCTGAGCCTGTATTTTTCCGGCACCGTCAGAACCATCCTGACCCCCAAGGTGCAGTTCACCTCGGCAAAAAAAGGAAGGCTGACCGATACCATCATCGCGCCCTGCAAGCTGATCTATACAGACCCCGAGGAGTTCCGTTACCGGGCACCCGAGGGGGTCAGGGTGGACCGGGTATATGTACGGCCCGGCGATTGGGTCAATAAGGGGGAGAGCCTGTTCTCACTGAAATTTATCAACGAAGAAGAAATCGAAAAGCAACTCAGGCGCGCCGTAGACGAGGCCTTGCTTGATAAACTGGCGTTTGAGCGAAGCCATACAGACATCCGTTTGAGCGAAAAGGAGGAAAAATACGCGGCGGCATACAATGCCCTGGAAGAAGCCGCCCTCAGCGAGCACAGCGCGCGGTTCGCCGCCCAAAGGCTGCTCCCCGGGGACACTGCGTTATTTGGCGAAGGCTATTCGGCATCATGGAACGAGGCTGTGATAGACGCGGTCAATCGTTGGCGAGGAGAATCCGCCAAACAAAGCGAAGCCGAGCAGGCCTTCGCCCAGGTATCCGGCCTGCGGATCAAAAGCGCCGCGAAAGATTATATCGCGCAAAGGCAGTCTATCCAAAACAGCTTGAACGCGGCAGAAGAAGCTCTAACCACGTTCTACGCTCAGCAGGAAGCGATGAGGGAGATAAAAACGCCTCATCCGGGCTATATAGCCGCCGTTCACAAGAAAGCCTTTGAAATCTACGATGGTACGCAGGCCTTGTGCACCATCACCGGGGAGACGGGCGAGCTTCTGCTGGAAGCGGATATCACGGGAACGAAGAAAACCATCCCCGAGGAAACACCGGTCAGTCTGGAAACCGATTTCGGCGTATTCCAAAGCACTGTACAAAGCACAGGATTTAACGCAAACGGTGCGAAGTGCGCCTATATCGTGCCGCCCAAAGAGCTGCTGGATGCCCTTCCCCTGAGCGTTTTGCAAAACGCTCAGATGAAAGCGACCATCGTATCGCAAACGGCTGACTCCTATACACTGCTGCCCGTCAGCGCCATCCACGGTTCAGAAGGTAATCGCTATGTA
Organism: Bacillota bacterium; assembly: GCA_023460055.1. Classification (GTDB taxonomy): domain Bacteria; phylum Bacillota; class Clostridia; order Christensenellales; family Aristaeellaceae; genus UBA1038. The sequence continues at coordinate 11,052 of JAEWRJ010000194.1, forward strand.
TTCATCGCGGAGGATGTTCAAAACGCCCTTGGCAGCGTTCAAACGAAGGTGAAAAAGTTCAGCGTGTCCGTCATTGATGAAGCGGACGGCATGGCCGCTGTGAAGGAAGACCTGGGCCGCTCGCGCGTCGTTTACATGGAGGACAGGGAGCTCAGCGACGGTTCCGCCGTCATGAGATATATAAAATGAGATCAAGAAAACGACCTTTCTTCGCGTATTTTCTTCTCTTTTTATCCATCCTGTTCGTTTGCCTTGGCCAGTGGGGATTGGCGGGGCAAAAGGATCTGCTTGAATACGCAGCGCCCTACCATGCCCCTCAGGCGGATCCTGAGGGAAACAGGGAGGAGCTTCCGCTTGTTGAGCTCCTGCGCTCGCTTCGCGATCAGCTGCCGGAAGCTTCCTTGGCCGCGTCTATCGTCAAGCGTGACGGGCAGGCGCAATCCACGGCCGGGCGCGAGGCCGATTGCTCCATACAGGGGATAACGGAGGGATGGTTTGACCTGTACCACCGCGCTTTATTGACCGGCCGTTTATTTGGACAAGAGGAGCTCAACAGCACAAAACGGGTAGCCGTGGTGGATGCCGGCCTCGCGTTTACGCTATGGGGCAGCGGCGAGGCAGTCGGCCATACCCTGGTGCTTTTCAATGAAGAATTTCAGGTGATCGGCGTAGTGCGGCAGCAAAGCAACCTGCCTATGCCCACCAATGGGCAAGGGGTATACATCCCTCTGCCCGCCGCTGTTCGCGCCGGCATGGAGGCGGACATGCAACTGATCAGCGTGAGCGGCGCCTCGCTGAGCTTCTTTGAAGGCTATGTAAAGTCCGCGCTTCCCTCAGGCCGGGTATACAACCTGCAAAAGGAGCGCATGCGCGCCGGGCTTGCGCTGAGATACCTGTTTGTCTTTCTTTTGCTGATCCTGCTGCCGAAGGCTCTTTCACGGGCGAATGTTTTCAGCCGCCGCTGCCTGAATAAATGGAAAGAAAAATACAGCCATCTGTACCCGGGGCAAATGATCCTTCCTACCCTGCTGATGATAGGGCAATGGCTGATGGTGTACGGTGTGTGCCTTGCTCTTGTCTATCTGGCGCTGCGGGTCGCCATAGCGCCCGCTTATGTATTGACCGAGTGGATGCCCGAAGACCCCTCCCGCCTGTCCAGCTACGGAAACATGCTGCGCCACGCGCTGGATCAGCGGACGGCGCTGATCTTCACCATTCCCCAAAGCGTACACTATATCAGATATTGCGGCTTTTTTATAAAAGCCGGGGCCTTTTTATCGCTCATCGCCATGGCTCTGCCTAAAAGATCCCAAGCCCGCCCCTGACCTTGTTTTGAAGACCGACTCCCTTTGACACCCCTCCCCTTTCATGCTATCTTCATTCGGAAGATAGCATGACTTAAAGGAGGCGCTTATGCCGCCCAGAATCACCCTGCTGGCCACAGGAGGCACCATCGCCAGCCTGCAGACCCTCTCCGGCCTTGCCCCCGCGATGCGGGCGGAGGATCTGCTGGCCGCCTGCCCCAAACTGAGGGAACTTGCCGATATCACGGCAAGGGATGTGTTCTCGCTGGATTCCAGCAATATCCAGCCGGAGGAATGGCAGGAACTGGCGCAGGCCATCCGGGAGGCCGCGGCGGGCTGCGAAGGCATCGTCATCACCCACGGCACCGACACCATGGCCTACACGGCTTCCGCCCTCAGCTTCATGCTGCAGGGGCTGGGCGTGCCGGTGGTGCTGACAGGCAGCCAGCTGCCCCTGTGGCACCCCCACTCAGACGCGCCCGGCAACCTGACGGAGGCCTTCGCGGCAGCGGCAAGCGCTCCGCCCGGCGTGTACATCTGCTTCCATCACAAGCTGATCTACGGAACCCGCGCGGTGAAGATGCGCACGCTTGGCTTTGACGCATTCGACAGCATCAACGCCCCCGCCGTCGCCTACTTTGACGCGGAGGGGCTGCACATGTCCGCCGCCGGGCATCCATCCTCAGTGCGCGCCATCCCGCCGAAAGAAAATCTGAGCATCGATCCCCGTGTATTTCTGCTGAAGCTGGCGCCGGGCACCGACCCGGAGATATTCAATCACATCCTGCGCGCGGACTACCAGGGCCTGGTGATTGAGGCCTTCGGCCTGGGCGGGCTGCACTATATACGCCGCAACCTCCTGGAAAGCCTGGAGGCGCTGAGCGATCACGGCATCCTTACCTTCGTGACGACGCAATGTTTGTATGAAAAGGCCGACTTCTCCATCTACGAAGTCGGCCGCAAGGTACTCAAATCAAGCATCTGGGGCGCGCACGACATGACCACGGAGGCCGCCCTCACCAAGCTGATGTGGGTGCTGGGCGATAAGGAGAAGCGTCTCCCCCTGATCACGTCCTGCCTGGCGCACGAGATGCTGCAGTAAGCGGACGGACCGTCCGCGCGGGCGGGCAGCCTCAGTCTATCGGCACGAAGGGCAAAAACTTATTTACGTAATATTTTCCCCACGCCAGGGTTTCCCTGGCGTGGTTTTTCAGCCAGTATTCGGGAAGAATGGGGCTGCCGATGCCGGAGGGGTTGAGACCCGCATCCCTTGCGACATCCATCGCGCGGGGCAGGTGATAGTCGCTGGTTATGATCAATACATCCTTCACGCCTTCTCCCAGAAGCGCCTTTGCGTTTTCAAGGTTCTGCCTGGTGTTGAAGGACTTGTCCTCAACCAGGATATGCTGCGGATCAACACCTTTTTGCTCAAGCCAGCTCTTCATCACGGAGGCCTCCGTGACAGGCTCATCCTTCCCCTGCGCGCCGCTGACGATCACCGGCTTTGGCGCAGCCTCATAGGCCTTCAGCGCCTCCAGCAGGCGCAGCTCCAGCTGCCTGGACGGCTGGCCGTCCGGGTTGACCTGCGCGCCTAGCACGATGATGGCCTGAGTGCTTCCGGGTGCCAGCACGTTATGCTCGCGCACCAGCTGGTAGGCGAACAAAAAGGCGTATACCAGCGCAAACAGGATCGCCAAAGTAAATGCCAATCTAAACAGTGTCATGATGGGTCCCCTTCTTCTCTTGCGCGCCATGTCCGCTTCCTCCTGTCAGGCCGCCTTGCGCAAAGCTGAAAGCAGCCGTGTCCGTTACAATAATATGGTCCAGCAGTTCAATGCCAAGCGACTTCAGCAAGGGGATCAGGGCTTCGGTCAGCTGCCTGTCAGCCAGCGAGGGCCGCGCATCGCCATCCGGGTGATTGTGGCACAGCACCGCCCCCTGCGCGCCCGCGCGCAGCAGCGCAGCGACCGCGAGTCTGGGATAAAAGGCCGCCTCCCCCTCGTCACCCGAGGAGATCAGCGTCTTTTGGATCAGGCCCCCTTTTCCATCCAGCGCAAGCACATAGACCTTTTCATAGCGTTCCCCCATCAGGAGGGCTCGGCAGTATTCAGCCCATTCCCCCGCCGCGGGCCTGCTTTGCGCCCGATCGGCCTGCTCCCTGTAGTACAGGCGCGAAAGCGGCAAGAGCAGGCTGATCAGGGTGGCGGCGCTGCCGCCGATGCCGGGCACGCACCGCAGCTCTTCGTATGGCGCACATAGCACCCCGCCGACGCTGCCAAAGCGCCCGATCAGCGCTTTGGCGATCGGTTTGGTATCCTTGCGGGGGATCGCGTAGGTCAGGAGCAGCTCAAGCGCCTCATGCTGGGCAAAGCTGTCAAGCCCGGATGATTCAAAGCGCTCGCGCAGCCTGAGGCGATGCCCCTCATGCTCCTGCACACACTCACCCCCTTTGCGTGACAGTATAGCATATATCCTTTGTATCCGACAGTGAAAGCCGCGTCCATCGATATGGAGTTGGTGAAATTGATGTCAATATTCTCCCATTGATGCAGGAAAAAGGCCTTTTGCGTCGAAATAGAATAATAAGGTGAAGGTTGGAAGTTTTCATTGCGCCATTCACCTCTCAATGACGGGCATACTTCCCCGCGCCAGCGGGAAATACATGATAGGAGGCCACTATGTCTGAACTGAAACTGGACTACCTGGGCATCATTCAGCCCGGAGCTCTCTACCACAACCTGACCCCCGCCCAACTGGTCGAACACGCGCTGCGCAGGAATGAGGGCACCCTTTCAAAAACCGGCGCGCTCGTTGTGAAGACCGGCAAATATACCGGCCGCAGCCCCGAAGATCGCTTCATTGTTGATGAACCTTCCATCCACGACGAGATCTCCTGGGGCAAGGTCAATGTTCCGATCAGCCCTGAAAAATTTGATGCCATCTACCGCAAAGCCTGCGCCTATCTGCAGCGCCGCGATGTGGTTGTGTTTGACGGCTTTGCCGGCGCCGATCCGGCCTACCGCAAGAGCTTCCGCATCGTCAATGAGATGGCTAGCCAGAACATGTTCATCCATCAGATGCTGTTGCGTCCGACGCAGGAGGAGCTTGAAAGCTATTCCCCCGACTTCACCATCATTGCCGTCCCCGGCCTGCACTGCATCCCCGAGATCGACGGCGTCCACAGCGAGGCCGCCATCCTGGTCAGTTTCGAGCGCAAGCTGGTCGTGATCTGCGGCAGCCAGTACGCCGGCGAGATCAAGAAGAGCGTGTTCAGCGTGATGAACTACATCCTTCCCAAACAGGACGTATTCAGCATGCACTGCTCGGCCAACATCGGAAAAGACGGCGACAGCGCCTTGTTCTTCGGCCTGTCAGGCACCGGCAAGACCACATTGTCCGCCGACCCGGACCGCAAGCTGATCGGCGACGATGAGCACGGCTGGAGCGACAGGGGCATCTTCAACATTGAGGGCGGCTGCTACGCCAAGTGCATCAACCTGTCACAGGAGCATGAGCCGGACATATGGAATGCCATCCGCTTCGGCGCGCTGGTGGAAAACGTGGTGATGGACTCCGAAACCCGTGAGTTTGACTTTGCCGATGAGAGCCTGACGGAAAACACCCGCGTGGGCTACCCGGTCGACTATATTGAGAATGCCCAGATCCCCGGCGTAGGCGCTCACCCAAAGACCGTCATCTTCCTCACGG
>JAEWRJ010000195.1 GCA_023460055.1 Bacillota bacterium
ATTGTTAGCTAACCTATTATTAAAAGTCAATAGTCGTAAAAAATTTGGTTTATTTTTAGTGTTTTATATTGCTTTAATGTTTGCGGATATTTATCCTCTAAATAAACTCCCCCTTATAGGAGATGATATATGTACCACCACTTTACCTATGACATTGAAATTGCGGAAAAAAGAAGTATCACAAAACAAAAAGGATTTTAATGAGATGCTATTATATATTAAAAAGAATACGCCTCAAGATGCTATATTTTATGGTTCGTATTATATCCGCTCTGCTAGTGAAAGGTCTGTTGTATTGGATGCAAAAGGAGCCTCCATGATTATTGAAGGAAATCCTGAAAAATTTTCTCAATGGTACGTAGAAACGACTGAATTAAAATCTTTATCAGAAGAAGAAAAAATTAGATTTTTAAAGTCTAAAAACGTAACCCATATACTATCCCAAAAAGATGAATGGAATTTTTTGGAACCTATTAAAACAATTGGTATTACTAAATTATATAATATTCAATAATGAAAACCCTGCTCTACATCGGGAACAAACTCTCTAAACACGGATATACTCCTACCTCTATTGAGACACTTGGGCTTTTCTTTGAAAAGGAAGGTTATACGCTACTCTATGCTTCGGACAAAAAGAACCAACTCCATCGGTTTTTGGATATGGCTTGGAGTGTGCTTAAAAACCGAAAAAAAGCGGACTATGTGCTTATTGATACCTACAGCACCTCGAGTTTTTGGTATGTTTTTATGGTCAGCCAGTTGTGTAGGCTATTGGGGTTGAAGTACATTCCTATTTTACGAGGAGGCAACCTCCCTCAAAGGTTGGATAAAAACCCAACACTATGTCAAATGATTTTTAATCATTCCTACCGCAACGTGGCTCCGTCCGGATATTTGATGGATGCTTTTGCGAAGCGCAATTATCCGAATCTGGTTTTTATACCGAATACGATAGAAATCAAAAATTATCCGTTTCAGAATCGGGAAATCACCACTCCCAAGCTATTGTGGGTGCGTTCTTTTGCATGGCTCTATAATCCTAAAATGGCTGTCGATGTGCTCAAAGAACTACAAAAAGACTATCCCGATGCTTCACTCTGTATGGTAGGCCCTGACAAAGACGGAAGCCTTGAAGAGACCAGAAGCTACGCTAACCAACAGGGAGTACAAGTACAATTTACGGGAAGATTGCCTAAAAAAGAATGGATCGAACTGTCTGCAAACTATAACCTCTTTATCAATACCACCGATTTTGACAATACACCCGTGAGCGTAATCGAAGCACTTTGTTTAGGCCTACCAGTTATTACTACCAATGTTGGAGGGATTCCGTTCCTCTTAAAAGACCAAGAACATGCTCTTTTGGTCGATGCAAAAGATACCCAAGCGATGGTGGAAGCAATTAAAGAACTCGTAAATAATCCGATACTGAAAAATAAAATCGTAGATAATGCCTATGAACTTGGGAGAACGTTTGATTGGGAGAAGGTGAAAGGGATTTGGAGGAGTATTTTGAATTTTGAATTTTAAATGTTGAATTATGGTTCTCGATACATTTTTCACTGCGTTGCACTACGTGAAAAACACTCGAACTGACGGGAGAAAGAGATATTTTGAATTTTAAATGTTGAATTATGGTTCTCGATACATTTTTCACTGCGTTGCACTTCGTGAAAAACACTCGAACTGACGGGAAGAATGGAGAAATTTTGAGTTTTGAATTTTGAATGATGAATTATGGATGAAGAATGTATACTGTAAAATGTATACTGTAAAATGGAGAACAGAAAAGGAGGAATTTTGAATGTTGAATTTAAATGATGAATGTAGAGAGAATAGAAAAAAGAAGCTGTAAACTTAAAACTTAAAACTTAAAACTCATAACTCATAACTCATAACTCATAACTCAAAACTCATAACTCAAAACTCATAACTCATAACTCAAAACTCAACATAACTACCACAAAAAATAGTATATTTGTACTTTAAATTCACAACCATATTATGAAAAAAATATTCATTTTAGCTTCATTAGCTTTGACAATTGTCAGCTGTAAAAAACAAGCAGAACAACCCATAGAAACAGAAGTAGCTGCTACCTACACTTCGTTTGGCGAAGAAATCACTCTTGATCAAGCCATTACACAAGAAGAAATGCTTGAAAAGTTCCACAACATGAAAGAAGGAGATACTATCAATGTTAAATTTAAATCTACCATTCTAGACGTATGTCAGAAAAAAGGGTGCTGGATGAAAATGGATTTAGAAGGCGAGAAAGAAGCTTTCGTACGTTTTACGAACTACGGATTCTTTGTGCCCCTAGATGCTGCTAATCAAGAAAGTATTGTTGAAGGACGTGCGTTTTTGAGCATCGTAACCGTAGATGAACAAAAACACTACGCTAAAGACGGAGGAAAATCACAAGAAGAAATTGATGCTATCACCGAGCCGAAAATTACTTATGCTATTCAAGCGGATGGAGTGTTGATTGAGGATAGAGAGTGAAGAAATTTTGAATGATGGGTGTGGGATGATGGATGTGGGATTTTGAATTTTAAATGATGAATTACGAATTACGAATTATGGTTCTCGATACATTTTTCACTGCGTTGCACTACGTGAAAAACACTCGAACTGACGGGAGTGGAAAAGAGAAGTAAGAATACAATAGTTCTATAACTTCATAACCTCATAACTCTGTAACTTCATAACCTGGTTAACTAGAAAAGAGAGAAGAAAAGACTTGTAAACAAAACCTATTATTTTGAAAAGAATTATTTTTTATTGTTTGAGCTGTATATTGGTTTTAAGTTGTCAAGAAAAACAACCCACGGAACCCACAATACAAATACAAACTCCAAAAAAGTCATCCTTTAAGATGTATGAAATGTCTGAAATGGCAGCTCTAATGGAACAAATGTATGTGGATAATCAGCGTCTAAAAGAAAAAATAGAAAACAATGAAGGTAACTTAGGAGAATTCCCTGATTATTATCTGACCATTCATACTGCTACATTTACAGAACCTTCCGATTTAGATGATTTTTTTAAATCCGAAGCCAATCGTTTTTTAAAAGCACAAGAACTAATCTATACCGACACAGCCCACGCAAAAAAGAACTTCAATAACATGGTTACCGCTTGTATTGAATGCCATACCGTGAAGTGTACCGGGCCTATCGAGCGGATTAAGAAGCTTTATATTGGGGGGTGAGTTATGACAGTTGGATGCTGGGTGTTGGATGAGGGGTGATGGATGAGGGGATTTTGAATTACGAATTATGAATTATGAATTATGGTTCTCGATATATTTTTCACTGCGTGAAAAACACTCGAACTGACGGAAACAGAGAAAAGAAGTTCTCGATACATTTTTCACTTCGTTGCACTACGTGAAAAACACTCGAACTGACGGGAGTGGAGAACAGAAAACTAGTATATAAAAAAACTCCGATTATGGAGTTTTTTTTTATGCTATAACTTATTTAATCTTGGTTTTCGATGCTCTTGTAGGCTGCAATAATGCGTTTAACCAATCGGTGTCGTACCACATCTTTATCATCCAGAAATACTATCCCGATTCCTTCCACGTCTTTGAGAACCAATAATGCCTCTTTAAGACCTGAAATGGTTCGTTTTGGTAAATCAACCTGTCCCGGATCTCCGGTTATCATAAACTTGGCATTCTTACCCATACGAGTCAAAAACATTTTCATTTGTGAATGGGTGGTGTTTTGAGCCTCGTCCAAAATTACAAAGGCATTATCCAAGGTGCGTCCCCTCATAAAAGCCAAGGGAGCAATCTGAATAATTCCTTTCAGAATATAATCATCTAACCGCTCAAAAGGAATCATATCCCGAAGGGCATCGTATAAAGGCTGCATGTACGGATCGAGTTTTTCTTTCATATCACCAGGTAAGAAGCCTAGGTTTTCGCCTGCTTCTACAGCCGGACGCGTCAGAATAATCCGTTTGACCTGTTTTTCTTTAAGCGCCTTTACTGCCATAGCCACCCCAGTATAAGTCTTACCTGTTCCTGCC
>JAEWRJ010000196.1 GCA_023460055.1 Bacillota bacterium
ACCAGGGCTAAGGCAAACAGTTTTTTCATGGGTGCTCCTCCTTGTAATATGGTTCTATCTAACAGCGCATAGCGCGTATTAGCCGTCAACATGAATGCAGCGGACCTGATGGCCGTTTCCATGATCTTCCAGTGGCGGAAGGGCCTGGGCGCATTCCTTGGTCGCTTTGGGGCATCGGGTCCTGAAAGGACAGCCGGAAGGTATTTTCAAAGGGCTTGGCACATCGCCGGAAAGGATGATCCGCCGCTGCGCCCGGGCACGCTTGGGATCGGGCTGCGGCACCGCTGACAGCAGGGATTGGGTGTAGGGATGCAGCGGACGGCGGTAAAGCTCCCCCGCGTCAGCCAGTTCAACAATGTGGCCAAGGTACATCACGGCGATCCGGTTGGAGATATGCTTGACCACCGACAGATCATGGGCGATAAACAGGTAAGTCAGCTTCAGTTTCTGCTGCAGTTCCTCCAGCATGTTGATAACCTGCGCCTGAATGCTGACATCCAGCGCGCTGACAGGTTCGTCGCATACGATAAATTCAGGATTGGATGCCAGGGCGCGCGCGATGCCGATACGCTGGCGCTGACCGCCTGAAAACTCATGAGCGTAGCGCGTAGCCTGCTCACTGGAGAGGCCGACCAGGCTCAGCAGCTCATGCACCTTGTCCCTGCGCTCGGCTTTGTTTTTTGCCAGTCTGTGAATATCAATAGGCTCAGCGACAATATCGCCTACTGTCATGCGGGGATTCAAGGATGAATAAGGGTCTTGAAACACCATTTGGGCCCGCCGGCGAAAGTTCTGCATGGAAGGGCCGGGCTTGACAGGCTCGCCGTCAAAGAGCACCTCCCCCGCTGTGGGTGTATACAGGTGCATCAGGCTGCGGCCGACAGTGGTCTTCCCGCAGCCGCTCTCTCCCACCATGCCCAGGGTTTCTCCCTTGTCGATATGGAAGGAAACCCCGTCCACCGCTTTGAGCTGCGTGGACCTGAACAAGCCTGTGTTGATAGTGAAATACTGCTTAAGCCCCTTTACTTCAAGCAGAGGACGTTGATTTACTGCGCTCATGCTTTTCCTCCAAGCTTGATAATAGGCATCTGCCCGGGCACATCGATGATTTCCCTGGCGTTGCGTACATTCAGCCAGCACGCGGAAATATGCCTGTGAGGATCATTGATGGCGCATTCCTCGGGCCTTTGGGTCAGGCAGATCTGCATGGCGCTGCCGCATCGGGGGGAGAACGGACAGCCAGGCGGTACAGCCAGCATATCCACCGGCGTCCCGCTGATTGGAACCAGCTTCTCGCTTCCGTCATCCTCCATCCGAGGCAGGGAACGCATCAGGCCTTTGGTGTACTCATGCGCGGGCTCGTAGAATATATCGTCAGCCTTGCCGCGCTCTACCAAGTGGCCGGCATACATCACGATAACTTCATCGCACATGCCCGCGACAACGCCCAAATCATGCGTAATCAGGATGATGGCCATGCCGAGCTTCTTTTGAAGTTCCGTCATCAGCTCCAGAATCTGCGCCTGAATCGTCACATCCAGGGCCGTTGTAGGCTCATCGGCAATCAATATGTCCGGCTCACACGCGAGGGCCATGGCGATCATGACCCGCTGGCGCATGCCGCCTGACAGTTCAAATGCATACTGGCGCATGCGGCGCTCAGGCTCATTGATGCCTACCAGACTGAGCATCTCTATGGCCCTGGCCTGTGCTTGTTCCTTGTTTCGGTCGGTATGCAGCAGGATGGTTTCCACAAGCTGGTTTCCGATGGAAAAAGTAGGATTCAAAGATGTCATCGGATCCTGAAAGATGATGGATATCTTGTTGCCCCGTATTTTTCGCATCTCATTCTCAGAGATGCCCACCAGTTCCTGCCCGCGGAATTTCACCGAACCCGATACGATCCTGCCCGGGTGGGTCAGAATCTGCAGGATGGAATAGGCTGTGACTGACTTTCCCGATCCGCTCTCACCTACAATGCCCAGTACGGTCCCTTCATTCAGGGTGAAACTCACCCCATCCACTGCCTTGACCTCTCCCGAAGGGGTGAAAAAGGAGGTACGCAGATCAGTGACTTCCAATAGATTTGCCATAAGCCCTCCTTAATTGCGCAGCTTGGGGTCAAAGGCGTCGCGCAGGCCGTTTCCAAGCAGGTTAAATGACAAGACGATCAAAAAGATGGTAAGCGCCGGGAACAAAAGAAGGAAGGGATAACTAACCAGGCCATTTCTGGCGTCATTGGCCAGGGACCCCAATGAAGGCATGGGGATGGATACGCCCAATCCCAGGAAGGAGAGAAAACTCTCGGTAAAAATGGCCGAAGGGATCTGCATGGCCGCTGTGATGATGATCACGCTGATGCAGTTTGGCAGGAGGTGCTTGATAATGATACGCCGCACGCCGGCCCCTGAGGCTCTGGCAGCGAGAACAAATTCCTGCTCCTTGATCGACAGCACCTGCCCTCGCACCTGCCTGGCCATACCCACCCAGTATAGAAGACCGAACACGAGGAAGATGGAGATCATACCGGAGCCAAGGCGCAGCACAAGGTCGCTCTTTGATGTGGAAACAATATTTCCGATCGCTACCGACAGAAGGATCACGATCAGCACATCTGGCAGGGAATAGATCAGATCGACAATGCGCATCATGATCAGATCTGTTCTGCCGCCGAAGTATCCGGAGATTGACCCGTAAAGGATGCCGATGATCACAACAATGATGGAGGCGACCAAGCCTACGAGCAGCGAAATCCGGGTGCCGTAGATCACGCGGATGGCATAATCCCTTCCCAGGTGATCCGTCCCCATGATGTGGGGAAACACCTTCTCGCCGCGCTCGATGCGTGCCTGCTCCTTGGCGGAATACTCAAAAGGCTCCAGGTACTGCGCGCTGACATCCTGTTTCGTATAAGTATAGGGATAGATCGCCGGCACGATAAATGCGATCAGGGCGATGAGCACGATGGTAAAAAAGCACGTCATAGCCAGCTTGTTGCGCCACAGCCGCCGCAGCGCGTCCCTGAAAAAGGACATGCCAGGCTTATCGATCTCCTGCTGGCGCTTCTGTTCCTCAGTCGCCGGCTCAAATAATTCGGGATCAATTTGAAAGCTTAGAAATTTCTTTGTTGGAGCGGAAGTATTGTTCATCACTGTGTCTTACCTCAAATCAATGCGTGGATCAAGTATTTTATACGCGATATCGCTGAGCAGGTTCATGGTGACGATCAGAACAGCCAGAAAAATAGTCACGCCCATGATCATCATATAGTCCGTGCGCAGCATTGCGTTGACAAACAGCCTGCCCAAACCCGGTACGGAGAATATGTTTTCAACCACCATAGATCCTGTCAGGATATAGGCCATCATAGGCCCGGCATAGGTAACAACAGGGCCCAAAGCGTTTTTTAAGGCATGCTTGAATATGACTTTCGTCCGGATCAGTCCCTTGGCTCGTGCGGTACGGATATAATCCTGCCCCAGCACATCAAGCATCGCGGACCGCTCCAGCCTCGTGGTGTATGCCATGGGATACAGGGCCAGCGAGATGATGGGCAGTACCAAGCCCCCCGGCTGGGATCCCATCGTCGGAAACAGCTTCAGGCGCAAGGCAAAAATCAGCAGGAGCAGCGTGGCAACCACAAAAGAAGGCATGGAAACCAATGCTGTGGTCACGACCTGGATCACCTTGTCAGGCCACTTTCCGCGGGTCAATGCGGCAAGCGCGCCGAAAATGACCCCAAGAATAAGCGCCATCACCGCCGCTGTCAGTCCGATCTTTGCCGAGTAAGCGAAGCTGTCGCTGATGAGCTCCTGCACCGTTTTGCCTACCCAGGCGGTAGACAAGCCGAAATCAAATTGAAGCAGGTTGACAACATAATTATAAAACTGGACAATCACAGGCTTGTCAAAGCCATACTTCGCTTCCAGGGCGGCGATTGTGGCATTGCTACGGGCCTTTTCGCTGGAAAACGGGCTGGCCGGAATTGCGTGCATGATAAAAAAAGTCAGGGCGATCACGATAAATATCGTGAGGATAGCCATCCCTAACCTCTTGAGCAGATACCCCGAAAACCTTGACGACATTCCGTCCTCCTACACTTCACTCGATTGAATGATTATACTCCATCACCTTGCAATGTCAATGATAATATTGGGTAGGTTTAACGCCTTATTGCAGGTTAGCCTGCGCTTCTTGCATTTTTGCGGTTCTTTTTTATTCGTTAAATTTAATACAAAATGCAAAGGGCGGCAGAAACTGCCGCCCGGGTTTTTACTATTGATATATAAATATTATTTGTGATACAGCTTTCTCGTCTGGTACTTGGGGTCACTGGTCAGGTTGACACCCAGCCGCCTGAAGATGTTCTCATCCACTGGGGAGAGAATCACGCTGGTATGCACTTCGCAGCCTTTCAAGCGGGGCAGCTGGCCCAGCGCCCGGGCAGCCATGGGGCTCTGGGCCGCCGTGATGGAAAGCGCCACCAGCACCTCATCCGAATGCAGGCGCGGATTATGATTGCCCAGGTAATCAAGCTTCAGCCCCTGCACAGGCCCGATGACTTCGGGCGGGATCAACTTCTCCTCCTTGGGGATGCCGGCCAGTTTCTTGAGCGAATTGAGGATCAGGGCAGCTGACGCGCCAAGCAGAGATGATGTTTTGGCCGTGACAAGCTGTCCGTCATCAAGCAGGATAGCCGCTGCCGGCGCGCCTGTCGCGTCCGCGCGTTTTCGGGCAGCCGCGACCACCGGCCGCTCATCCTCTGTGATATTCAGCTTTTGCATCAATAAGCGCTGCTTATCCACCATCTCCTCGCCGATATGATCTTTCCTGGCTTCGCACAGGGCGGTGAAATAGCGGCGGATGATCTCCTGACGGGCGGCGGACTGCACCGCCGCTTCGTCCGTGATGCACAGGCCCGCCATGTTGACACCCATGTCCGTGGGGGATTTGTAAGGGCTTTCCCCCCATATCTTCATAAAGATAGCGTTGAGCACCGGAAAGACCTCGATATCCCGGTTGTAGTTGACGGCGCTCTGCCCATAGGCCTCCAGGTGATAGGGGTCGATCATGTTCACATCATCCAGATCCACCGTAGCGGCTTCATAGGCAATGTTGACCGGGTGATTGAGCGGCAGGTTCCAGATGGGGAAGGTTTCAAACTTGGCGTAACCTGCCTGGATGCCTCGCTGGTGCTCCTGATACAGCTGCGACAGGCACACCGCCATCTTGCCTGAGCCCGGGCCGGGCGCGGTGACGACCACAAGGGGGCGCTCGGTCTGCACAAACTCATTCCTGCCGTAGCCCTTGTCTGAGACGATCAGGTTGACATCGCCGGGGTAGTTGGCGATGGGGTAATGCACCGCGGCCGGGATGCCCAGCGTGCGCAGCCTGCGCCGGAACTTGGCAGCATGGGGCTGCGACATATACTGCGTGATAACAACCGAACACTTATCCAGCCCGCATTCCCGGAATGCGTCGATCAGGCGCAAAACGTCAGCGTCATAGGTGATACCCAGATCGCCCCGCACCTTGTTCTTTTCGATGTCGTCGGCGTTGATCACCACGATCATCTCCGCCTGGTCCCTCAGTTCCATCAGCATCGCGATCTTGGAATCCGGCTGAAAGCCCGGCAGCACCCTGGCCGCGTGGTAATCATCAAACAGCTTGCCGCCAAACTCCAGGTACAGCTTGCCGCCGAAGTGCCTGATGCGTTCCAGTATCTTTTCCGACTGCATGCGCGTATATTTTTGATGGTCAAACCCCGTCTTCATTCCTGCCTCCTCATGCCTCTTCTTCATACCAAAGGCGATGGGAGTGCCATCGCCGTTAAAAACAAATTCCTGTCTATTCTACATAAGGATGAGAGGATGCGCAAGGCATTATTTGACTAGCTTGATATACCGCCTGTCTTCAAAGGTTTTCTTGAGCATGGAGGAATAGAACATTCCTGTGCTGACAAACTCAAAGCCGCATTTTTCGATCACCCGGCGCGACTGCGCGTTGGTGACGAAGTGGTTGCAGGTGAAGCATTTGACGCCAAACAAGCGCGCGGTCTCATCTATCGCGGCCTGCGCGGCCTCAGGCATCAGGCCCCGGCCCCAGTACTCCTTGGCCAGCACATAGCCGATCTCTTTGGAGGGAAGCTGAGCGTAGCGCTCATCCTCATTGGCCCAGGATCTGTGAAAACCGAAGGATCCTATGACCTTCCCGTCATCTTTGTGCCAGATAGCCAGTTCGGTCCCCCCTCTGACAAAGCCATCCAGAATGTCTCTGCTGGCTTCAATATTCTCATGATGAGGCCAGCCCGCCATCTCACCTACGCCGGGCACTGAGGCATAGGCATAAAAATCATTCAGATCGCCTTCCTCAAACGGACGCATCAGCAGCCTATCCGTCTCGATCCTCATCATGCTTGTATCGATCTGTACATCCATCTGTTTTCCCTGCTTTCACATGTATTTTATGAGAAGGCCGCATTCTTCTCTTCTCCCTTACATGCTAATCACTTGATAGCCGCCATCCGCGTAGGCAGCCATCCCCGCATGGCCCATCATATCGCTGATCAGGGGCAGGCCGAT
>JAEWRJ010000197.1 GCA_023460055.1 Bacillota bacterium
ACCATCTTTGTGGAGAAGCACCCGACCAGGCAGCAGGAATTCGACCGCATGGGCCGCTCCATGACGCCGCTGTCGGCCGCTGCCATCGGCCTGTCCGCCCTGCTCGTCCTGGTGCTGGGCCTGTTCCCGGAGGGGCTGATGATCCCCATCGCCGACAAAGCCCTGCACTTCCTGCACGCGCACGCGCCGGAGCACGCGGTACACTTTTTGACCTGGGTGAATATATCCGGCGCGCTCAAATCGCTGGTGATCGGCCTGCTGCTCTACCTGATTGTCGTGAGGAAGTGGCTGACTGCCCGTGACAAGCGCACCGGCGCTCCCCGCTCACTCAACCGCTGGCCGGGCTGGCTTGATATGGAAAACGGCCTGTACCGGCCCCTGATCAAGCGGCTGCAGCAGCTGGGCTACCTGATCTGCACGCCGCTGGACGCGGAACTGGACAAACGCCTGCTACCGGCACTGTACAACACCGGCTCCTTCATCGCCCTGTTTTTCAGCGGGCTGACCGACAGCGTCATTTATGTCACCCGCAGGCTTGCCTTCAAGCGCCGCGGCGAGCAGTATGTGGAGCAACCCGGTCCCAGGCTGATTGCAGCCGCGCGCATGGCCATCGATACGCCGATGGACGCCTACATGCGCATGAAACGGCAAATACTCCTGCGCTTTCACAAATACCGCTATCTGGCAGAGGCCTCGCTGATCAGCTTGAAGGAGTTCTGCGCCCGGCACCTCACCGCCTTTATCTTCGCCTTGACAGCGCTGGCCGCCCTGGCCGTCTGGCTTGCCGCCTTGATTTTCAGATAATTGCATAAGCATAATAAACCGCGCGGGGAGTTGATTCCCCGCGTTTTTCATTGCCACCATTTATTCCGCATGCTATGATGCGTTCAGATGCAGGATAAACGAGCGATCAATCATTTATGGGATAATCAAGGAGATCACATGATGAGCAAGCCATCCAGGTTTAAACTCGAAGGCGGTGCCGTGCATATCAAGGACTTCGACAAAGCCCCGCCCTTCACCAGCTTCCTGCCGGGGCTGTCCGGCGTGCGCGGCATCCCGCTGTGGGCTTTCTACTGCAACCGCGGGCAAGGCATTTCCAGCCTTGGCGTGCACAATAAAGGCAGCGCCATGATGGCCTTCTACCCCGCTTTTATCGCCTATGAAAAAGCGGCCGTAGAAGGCTTCCGCACCTTCATCAGGACAGGGCAGGGCTTTTTTGAGCCATTCAGCCCCCTGGACCGCGCTCCAGAGCGCAGCATGACCATCAAGCCCAACGCCATGGCCATTGAGGAGATCAACGCCGGCATGGGCCTCGCCGTGCGCGTTAGCTACTGTACGCTGCCCGGCATGCCCATCGGCGCCCTGATGCGCGGTATGGAGATAGAGAATATATCAGGAGAAGCGCAAACGATCGAGATCCTGGACGGCCTGCCACGCGTGATCCCCTACGGCATGAGCCTTTCGCAGTTTAAGGATGTGGGCAACCTGTTCAAAAGCTGGGCCGAGGTGCGGTACGCGGCGGACAACGCGCCGCTTTATCTGCTGCGTTCCTCGACGGAGGATTCCAGCAAGGTCAGCGATGTCAGCGGGGCCTTCTTCCTCTACAGCGTGTCAGGAGGAGAGAGCCTGCCCATCATCCACGACCCCGCCCTGGTCTTCGGGGAGGAGAGCAGCTTAATGATGCCTTATCCCTACCGGGACTGCGGCCTGGAACACCTGATCCATCAGGAGCAGCAGTCGGTCAACCGCATCGCCTGCGGCTTCGCGGCGGCCAGGTTCCATCTAGCGCCCGGCGAAAAGCGCCGGATCGATACCTTCGCCGGCTTCACGCCCACGGCGGACCTCCTGGCGTCGCAGCTGCCCCTGATGAAAAGCAAGGGCTTTGCCCAGGCGAAATCACGCGAAGCGGATGACCTGTGCGACGCGCTGCTGGACGACGTGGATACCGCGACGGGCCTTCCCCTCTTTGATGCCTACATCCGCCAGAGCTATCTGGATAACTTCCTGCGCGGCGGTTATCCCTTGATCATGGGCGATGACAAGGTCGTTCACCTGTTCAGCCGCAAGCACGGCGACCCGGAGCGCGATTACAACTGGTTTGCCATCGCGGGCGAGTATTACTCGCAGGGCAACGGCAACTTCCGCGATGTGTGCCAGAACCGCCGCTGCGATGTACGGCTGCACCCGGAGGTGAAGGACTATAATGTGTGGGCCTTCTACTCCTTTGTGCAGGCGGATGGGTATAACCCGCTGGAGATCCGCCCAGCCGCCTTTAGGATCAGGGACATGGAGGCCGCCCGCAGGCTGCTGGCTGACAGCATGGACCACACCGACGCTGTGGCCGCGGTCATAGAAAAAGACTTTACGCCCGGCATGGTATCCGGCGCTATCGCGGCCCATGGGATCGCCCCGGCTTGCCCGGAGCAGGAACTGATCGATGGCCTGCTGCGCCTGTGCGAGCAGCGAGCGCAGGCCAGCTTCGTCGAAGGGTACTGGAGCGACCACTGGGATTATCTACTGGACCTGATCCTGGATTACCTGGCCGTCTATCCCGATAAAAAGCGCGAGCTCCTCTTTAACCGCCTGGATTACCGCTTCTTTGACAGCGGCGTGCTGGTGCGCCCCAGAAATGAAACATCGCAGCTGACGCCCAAGGGCGTGCGCCGCTGGGACTCGCTGGATATCTCAGGTGAAAAGCACGGCACCAACTGGCTGGAGGACAAACGGGGGGATGAAGTGACCACCAACCTGCTGGGCAAGCTGCTGACGCTGTGCGTCACAAAGACCGCCCTGCTCGACCCCGAGGGCATGGGCATCTCGATGGACGGCGGCCGCCCCGGCTGGAACGACGCGATGAACGGCCTGCCGGGCCTGTTTGGCAGCGGCATGGCGGAGAGCATTGAACTTAAGCGGATGCTGGACTTCGTACTGGATCTGCCCGCGGGTGAGACCAAAGTACCCGCAGAATTGGCCCGCCTGATGCGGGAACTGACGGAAGCATTGAAAGGGGACGACCTTTTCCTGCGCTGGGACAGCGCCAATACCGCGCTTGAAACCTACCGCGCCGGGCTCCACGCGGGATTCTCCGGAGAATACGAGACCCTCAGTATGGACGCCCTGCGCCCCCACCTGACGCTGTACAGGGACCGTGTAGAGGAAGGCATCGATAAAGCCCTGAATATCGGTGAAGGCATCATGCCCACCTATTTCTGCTACACGGCCAAGACCTGGGAGGAGCTGTTGGACGACGAGGGCCATGCCCGTCTGTCCGTTTCCGGCATGCCGCTGGTACGCGTCACCTCCTTTGAGCGCGAGACGGCCCCTTTCTTTCTGGAAGGGCCTGCCCGCTACCTGGCGACCCTCAGGGATGACGCGGCCGCCAAATCGGCGATCGACAAGGCGCGCGAAAGCGAGCTGTATGACTCGGAGCTGGGCATGTACCTGACCAGCGTGAAGCTGGACCACATGAGCATCGATTACGGGCGCATACGCGCCTTCACCCCCGGCTGGTTGGAGCGGGAGAGTGTCTTCCTGCATATGGCCTACAAGTACCTGCTGGGCATGCTGAAGGCGAATCAGCCGGACAGCTTCTGGCAGGCAGCGAGGACAGGGCTGATCCCCTTCCTTGACCCGGACACCTACGGCCGCAGCGTGCTTGAAAACTGCTCCTTCATCGCCTCCTCCCGCAACCCCGACCCCGCCGTGCGCGGGCGCGGCTTTGTCAGCCGCCTGAGCGGCTCCACGGTCGAGATGCTGTCCATCTGGCTGGAAGCCTTCCTGGGCCATGAAGGCATCCGGGAAGAGGCTGACGGCACGCTTTCGCTGCGCTTCCAGCCGAAGCTGCCGGGCGATATGTTCGATGAAAACGGCGAGGCTTCCTTCCGCCTGATGAGCGCGTGCCGCGTTACCTATCACAACCCCTCGCGCAAAGACACCTGGGGGGACGAGGGCGTCCGGCCGATTAGCCTCAGCTACACGCTGGACGGTCAGACTGTCACGGAGCGTAGCGATACGCTGCGCGACGCGAAAGCCCTGCGTGAGGGCCGCATCGCCCGGATAGATATTACATTAGGATAATGGAGGAGGAAGCCGCTTTGAGCATTCCCGCGCGAAAAGCTGAAATGCGTTGAACAGGCAAACGAATATGCGCGTCACCATCAAGGATGTAGCCCGCGACGCGGGCGTGGCCATCTCTACGGTATCCAAGGTACTCAACGGGGCGGATAATCTGCGCCCCGGCACCCGCTATGCCGTGGAAGCGGCGATGCGGGAGCTCAATTACATTCCCAATCCCAACGCCCGCTCCCTCAAGAGCCCCGAAAGGATGCCATCGGCCTGTTCCTGTCCAGCATTCAGGGTGAGTTCTATACCGGCATGACGCAGGCCATCCATGCCCAGTGCGCCAGGGCAGGCTTCATGCTTAAAATTTATGTCAGCAACGGGAACAGTTCGGACGAGGTCAGCGCCCGCATCCTGTCATCCGGCGTGGCCGGGGCCGTGGTGTTCAACGAGGTCCTGGAGCCCTCCGCCATCCCCCGCGTCACAGCCGGCGATACGCCTCTGGTGATGATAGACCGCGAGTACGCGGGCATCAATGCCTCCAGTGTGGTGATTGACAACTACACAGGCGTCACCCAGGCGATCGACTACCTGATCCATCAGGGCCACCACCGCATCGGCTACATTCACGGCCTGCCCGGCTGGGACGATCAGGAGCGCTTCCGCGCCTTCAGGGATGTCATGGAAAAAAACGGGCTGCCCATCCGGGAGGAATGGCTGCCGCGCGGCTTCTTTGAAGAAGCGCTGGCCTACGGCGAGATCCGCAAGCTGACGCTGCAGGGCGTTCCCCTGCCGGAGGCCTTCTTCTGCGCCAATGACGAGATGGCCTGGGGCTGCATCACCGCCCTGAGGGACGCGGGCCTGTCCGTGCCCGATCAGGTCAGCGTGATCGGTTTTGACAATATACAGCGGGCGGCCTTTTATACGCCGGCCCTGACAACGGTCCACAGCCCGACGGATGAACTGGGGCGCCGCAGCCTGTTGGAACTGCTGCGGCTGATCAGGGGCAAGGACGAGAAGAACGAAGGAACCATCATCAAGCTGCAGCCGGCGCTGGTGACGAGAGAATCCTGCAGGCTGAGGGTGGGAGATTAATGATCATGAACGGAGCGGCCGGATAAGATGGCAGGGGGTCATCCCGCCGATCGTTTCAGTATCTGCAATCGGGTAGGACCCCGGCCTATTGGCCGGGGTCCTACCCGATTTTTTTGCTTTGTTGTATCAAACAGCGCTCACTTTCGGGCCGCCCTGCTTCTTCATGCGCAGCTTCTGCCAGACCACGACAGCCGCGATCAGCACAAGGCCGATGCTGTCCGTGAGCCATCCGGGGATGATGAGGAGCAGGCCGCCTGCAATGGCCATCAGCCTCTCCAGCGGGTTCAGCGTGATCTCGTAAAAGCCCTCCACGCCCATGCCCAGTCCGAACATACCCACCATGGCGGTGACGGCAATGAAGAGCACATCGTACCACTGGGCGTTGAGCATCAGCATCTGCGGGCTGTAGACGAAGATATAGGGCACCACGAAGGCCGCGATGGCGATCTTGGTGGCCTGCACACCCGTCTTGAGGGGATCGGATTTGGCGATGGCGGCGCCAGCCATCGCGGCCAGGGCCACCGGCGGCGTAATATCCGCGATGATGCCGAAATAGAATGTGAACAGGTGGGCCGGCAGCAGAGACATGCCGGATCCCATCGCGGTCAGCGCGCCATAGACATCTGGCATGGCAGAGGAAAGCGCCCGGAAGACGATCGGGGCCATGATGGTGGAGGTGATCAGGTAATTGGCCGTTGTCGGCACGCCCATGCCAAGGACGATCGAAGCCAGCATGGTAAAGATCAGCAGCAGCAGCAGGTTATCCCCCGCCAGCAGGCTGAGGCCCGCGCCCATCTTGAGGCCGATGCCCGTCTGGGTGATCATGCCGGCGATGATGCCCGCCGTCGCGCAGGCCAGGGCCACGCCCAGCACCGAACGCGCGCCGCCTTCCAGCGCCTGGATGTACTGCCGGGGCCGCATGAAGGTGCCCTTTTTCACCGTCTCCTTCACGCTGCGGCCCTTGCCCGCCGCGATGGCGGCATCCACAATGGTCTTTAAGTAGCCGCCCAGCACGGACACGCCGATGCCGATCAGGGCCGCGATACTGGGGGTAAACCCGGCGCTGAGGATGTAGATGATGGCGATCAGGGGCAGGATGAGGTAGCCCCGCTCCTTCAGGATGCGGCCCAGCTTGGGCATAGAGGCCTTGTCAAGGCCGCGCAGGCCGCGCTTCTTGGCCTCCAGGTCGGTCACGATGTAGATGCCGGAGAAGTACAGCAGCGCCGGCACGATGGCCGCCTTGACGATCACGGAGTAGGGCACGCCGACGGACTCAGCCATCAAAAAGGCCGCCGCGCCCATGACCGGCGGCATGATCTGCCCGCCGGTGGAGGCCGCCGCCTCGACCGCCGCGGCAAACTCCGGCCTGTAGCCCAGGCGCTTCATCATCGGGATGGTGAAGGAGCCGCTGCCAACAGTGTTGGCGACGGAGCTGCCCGATACCGTGCCCTCCAGGGCGCTGGTGATGACGGCCACCTTGGCCGGGCCGCCGCGCTTATGCCCGGCGATGGCGTTGGACAGCTCGATGAAGAACTCGCCCACGCCCGTTTTCTCCAGGAAGGAGCCGAAGAGGATAAACAGGAAGATAAAGGTGGAAGAAGCGCCTATCGGGGTGCCGAAGACGCCCTCCGTGGTATAGAACAGGTGCTGGATGATGAGCCTGGGGCTGAACCCGCGGTTGCCCAGGAAGCCGGGCATCGCCCGGCCGAAATAGCTGACCAGGATGAAGACGCTGGCGATGACCACGATGGGCAGGCCCACCACGCGCCGGCAGCACTCCAGCAGCAGCAGGATGGCGATGCCGCCGATCCACAGCTCATACAGCTCCAGGCCGTTCTGGGCCACGATCTTGCGGAAAAACACCACAGGGTACAGATACAGGCAGATCGACACCAGGCCCAGAACGACATCCCACCAGGGCAGCGTATCCTTCCTGGCCCCCTTGCGCATCGGGTACAGCAAAAAGCCCAGCAGCATCACGATGCCCACGTGCATCGGGCGCATGTGCGTCGCCGGGATCACCTTCCAGGTGCTGTACAGCTGCAGCAGCGAAAACAGCACGCACATCGCGGCGATGATGGTGCCGCGCCAGTCAGACAGGGTGCGGTAGGCGCTCTCCCTGTCATACTTGCTCATGATCTTGTCGATCTCTTCCTGCGCCACCTGCTCGATATGCAGGGTGTCATGCTCCACGGCCGGCAGGGAAGGGTCGGTTTTCTTGTCTTTGCTCATGTCTGCTCCCTTGCGTCAACAGGAAAGGGACGGTTTCGCACAGAGGCACAGAGCAAGGGAGGCGGCGGAACAAGTCCGCCTGGTCACAGAGATAAAGTCAATTGATCCTCTGTGAAAGCGAAGCGCCTCTGTATCTCTCTGTGTGCTCTGTGCGAGCCCTAACCCCTTTGCCTTGTATTACTTTGCTTTATGCATGATCACTTCAAAAGCCCGATCTCCTTGTAGTACCTTGCGGCGCCTGGGTGGAAGTCGACCGGCGAGCCCTTCACGGCATATTCGGCATTGATCACGGCGCCCTTGGCGTGGGTGAGCTCCGCGGTCTTTTCAAACAGCGTCTTGGTCAAGTTGTACACCAGCTCCTCATCCAGATCCTTGGCGCAGATCAGCACCGCGTTGGTGGAGGGGATGACCAGGTCGCTGTCCATGCCGTCATAGGTCTCCTTGGGCACGGTGACCGGCACGTAGAAGCTGTACTTGCTCTGCAGTTCTGCCATCTGCGCGTCATCCAGCACCAGCAGGCGGATGGCCCGCTTGCTGGCCGCATCATATATGGCGGGGTTGGGGATGCCCGCGGTGACAAAGATGGCATCCACCTGCTTGTTCTGGAAGGCATCGGCGGATTCCGCGAAGCTCAGGTACTGGGGATTGATATCCTCCAGCGTCAGCCCGGCAGCGCCCAGCACCTGGGTGGCATTGTACATGGTGCCCGAGCCGACAGCGCCGATGGACACGTTTTTGCCCTTGAGGTCCTGCACCTTGGTGATATCGGTATCCGCGCCCGCGACGATCTGCACCGCCTCAGGGTACAGCGAGCCGATGGCCAGGAAGCTGTCGATCTTTTCCCCGGCGAAGATTTCCGCGTCGCCCGTCGCGGCGTAGAACATCATATCGTTCTGCGCGAAGGCCAGCTCCTGATCACCTTGGTTGATGGCCAGTATGTTGGCCTTGGAGGCGGCGGTGGCCGTCGGGGTCACATCCACATCCAGGTACTTCATCCACAGGGAGGCAATGTCGCCGCCCAGCATGTAGTAGGTGCCGCTGGTACCGCCGGTGCCCAGGATCAGGTACTCCTTGGCCATCGCCCCCGCGGCGGGCAGCATCAGGCATAGGGCCAGGATCAGAGTAAGCAGTTTCTTCATGGGAAAAGGCTCCTTTCCGTTATTGGGTTTTGCTTGGCTTTTGTCGACCGGATATCATGATGAATATAACGATTTGCAGGATGATTGTCAACATCCTGCATATTTATTCTATGCCTACCTCACGTCACCCGCAAAGGGGTCATTTATGGTGAGTATTTATCCGCTGATGGCATGTTATGCAAAGCATGAAAACAGGGCGTGATGAAGACGGCCGCGAAAAATGCGTTTTACGCCTTCGGCGGCGGGGCCCAGCCCCTGGAGGCTGACCCCGTCCCGGCGCTGCCTTTGCGTTCCTTGTACTCTCTGTACAGCAGCTTGTATGACTGCTCCGTCGGCTCCAGGCGGTGTTCATACATATCCCGATAGACGCGGATCAGCTTTTTCAGCCGGAAGTTCATATCTTCCCGGTCAAAAGCCTTCATATCAAGATGATCAATGCCCAGCCACTCGCGATACTCCTCATAGGCCTTGCCCTTGCCCTTTTTCATAGCCTTGGCAAATTCCATAAGCCCACCGACCCCGCCGACATCCTCGATGATGCCGTAGCCTTCCCCCTCCAGCACACGGGGCAGCAGCGTCAGGGAGATCTCCTGCTTTTCGCATTCCTCAAGCACCAGCTCCACTTCCCAGCCGTCGCCGTAGTCGTAGTCCATCGTAGCCTTCCAGTTCCTGCCGCCGACTTCCCTGTTAATCGTGACGCTGTCAGCTTCAACCAAGCGCTCATGACCAAGCATCTCGATGATCTCAACCGCCTCCTCGTCCGCGAGTTCGTACCGGTTGTTCTTCATGCTTTCATAGTTGGAAACAATTTCCGGTGTCTCCTCTTTTCCGATCCCTTCATATATCTCCTTCATGATAGACCGGATGCTCTCTTTGGCGTTGTCCACAATACAAAACAAATGGCTGGCCTGCATCTCAAACATCAGCATCAGGGCATAGCCCAGCTCGGCCATCGTCCTCTCCCCGTTGATCTCAAAGCGCCGCCAGATCTTTGGTTCGTAGTCTTTTAATTCCGCGTAGAAACGGTAAACGTAGTGCTGTGGCATGGGGGCCTCCTTCATTAATCGTTTGTCATGGGGTGATTCTATCACATGCTTGACGCGTCAGGATCGTTTCATTTGATATCATGTCTTTTGTTGTATCGCTGCTCTTATCTTAATCGTAACTGCACTGTTCAAACACATCGGCAATCCTTTGATATGCGCGGCGTTCGCTCGCCTGTATCTCCTGGATTTTTCAAGCAGTTCATCAAAATAGTCGTGCCCGAACTGTCTGCCATTTTTCAGCAAATCCATATTCAGTAAATAATCTTTTTGGATATATTCCTTTAAGGTCGCTGTCGCCCATTGCCTGAATCGTGTGGCTTTTTTAGAATTTACGCGGTATCCGACAGCAATAATCATATCGAGGTTGTAAAACTCAGGTGTACGGCTGACGTCGCGGCTGCCCTCTTTTTGAACAAGTGCAATTTTTGCACTCGTTGCCGCTCTGAAAAGTTCCTCCTCGCTGTATATGTTGCTGATATGCTTCGTGATAACGCTTCTCTCGGCGTCAAAAAGATCCGCGATCGCCTTTTGCGTCATCCAAAATGTTTCATCCTTAAAAACAACATCAACATAAATGTTTGCCCCCTCAATGGCATACAGCGCGATTTTCCCCTCGCTGACGCTGATCATATCACCCATCGCCTTGCTCCCCCTTCACGCTATCACCTTCACCTTTTCTTCGATAAAGGTAATTCTCTTTTTGCGCTTTCCGTGTATTCTGTGGTTCGTTTCTCCCTTTCCTCTTCAAACTCTTTCATATTTTCATTATCACAACTCCTCCTATGATTAATTCTCTTTCATATCTAGTTCTATATCACCGATTGTCTTTCGACTAGTCCAATATGTACCTTGTAATCTGGTTTTGCTCCGCTGTATTACCCGGCAAGTCCCATACTGAACCGGATTGTCTTCACTGTACTTACTTTTTGGATTGGTTATATACGTGTAATAAAGAGCGTACTCACCATTTTCTTCAACCAGGTTACTTGTGATTGAGTTACTGGTAATTTGGTCTGTACTGATACCTATTCGGATTGACAGTGCAGTCTGTCTGATGGTGACTTCTGTCTCTTTCTTTTTATCTTCTCCCATATAGTTATACTCAATTATTCCCTCATACTTTCCCATCAAACGAGGTGCCTTTTCAAAAGGATTAAAACGCCAAAGCACAGTATTATACAGCGTCATGATGACAGTCGTGATAGCAACCGCTTCTCCTGCCGCTCCAAAATAATCATACAAAGACTGAGGGGCAACTATTAAATAGCGTATGACGATGACTGCTATCGCTACCCAAAGCCCAATTGTAAGAAACTTCTTATGGCTGTCACTCATAAGTTTCTACCTCACGTTGAATAATCATACTCAAAAACTCTTTTCAAATCTACGATAAATGCTTGGTAATTGCTTATTTCGTTTGATGATGGACATAGCAGTTTTATCCCATTAGCTTCTTTATATGAACCAAAAGAATTTCTGTTGTCATATGCGTAATCAATAACTTTTTGAAAAGTGAATCCAAGCAATGAATACATTACATAATTGTCGTTTTGAATATTCCAAAACAGTGATTCCAAGCCAAATGAAGTCACCTTTTTCGCAGAAGCATAACCAACATCATCCATCATGTTTCTGATGGTTTTGACTATACGAACCATTCGCTTGTACGCCCTATTGGTGCTATTGTTTTTCAAACGTCCGTTTGCAATATGCTGTTCAGGGTAATTGATTATCTTGCTTCCATCATCTGCAGTAATCAGTATACCACCAACATAGTTGTTTTCATCAATAATATAATCGTTACTATAATCTCGATAACGACGACAAGGAATAGTATCTGCATCCTTTCGATATGTATTCCCATGAATCTTTATAGACTTATTCTTTCGCTCCACGTCGTTCTCAAAATAAGCTTCCAAACATTCCTGAACTTCATCCTTAAATGTCTTTATGGACACGGGTGCATTAACAAATCCATAACTCGCGCCAGAAATTCCTTCTCTATATATCGGATAAAACACTTCTTCTTGCACGATGGCAATATCCACATCGCTTTCAGCTCTTACATTCGTGTTATTTGCGTAAGAGCCTTGGATAAAAATCTTAACTCTCCTATTTGAAAGAAGTGTTCTCATTTCAAGCGAATATGAGTAGGTATCTTCGTATAGCTTTTTTATAGGTGTCCCATCATCAGTAAGCCCAAGTTTTTTAACCGCTTCACGAACCATGCTGATTGAATGCTGGCACATTTCGTCTTCTGCCTTGCTTAAGGGTGCAGAAAATCGTCTTAATGTCTCTTCTGAAAACTTCACTGTTTCTTCTCCCATAAGTTATCCTCATCTTTTCATCACATTTAGTCCATCGCCTTCACTTTTTCTTCGATGAAGGCAATTTCCTTCTCATCCAGCCCGTACTTGGCGTAGAGCTGGCGGTCAATCTCGGGGATGGATTTCGTCCAGTCAATATCGCTTTGCGGGGTGAAGTCTTGAAAGGGGACCTTTAACCATTTTCCTTTGGAATTATGCTGAGTTACCTTTAGGACACTAAGCATTGCGCGTACAAACTTTGTTTTCACATATTTTAGACAGTTTTGAGCCTCAGCTTCGCTATCAAACACACCAATAGATAAAAATGTCTCAGTAAATCCTATAAAAGGTTTACAAACAAAAGGAGATGATAATACTTCACCAAAAGCTCCTGAACCATTCGCATTAGGCAGAACTACTTTATACTTAGCAAATGTAGAGGGTTCTGACATATATTGACGTCTAAACCACTTATAGCCACGCTCATTGTTGATACGTCCAAAAATTCGAACATAATCATATCCGTCATCTGGAGCTGTATCAGTAAATATATCCGGTAGATTGTCAAATGCATTGGTAGAAATTCTTCTGTCTGATATACGCTTCATATCTTCTGGATGATCAATATATATCTTATTTGAGAATCTATATTGGCCACGATTTGAAACAATGTCATCCAAGACCTTTGTTGTTTTTTTGGAAACTTTAACAACAATGGAATCAATTTCAGGTGAAATTGAGTATGTACCTATTTTCCCGAAGTTACTTTCAGCATCACGGTATATTACTACAACGCCTCCTTTAATATCGGTGTTTGGAAACACTTCAGAAGATTTTTGTTCATAAAAAACAACACGAAGATGATTATCATTAAGCATTTTTTCATTCCAGCTTTTACTTGTACCTCCTGCATTAAAGAGGAACCTTGCAGGTGAGATAAGACAGTACTTAGGGCTTATTTTCTCTGCTAAATCATAAAAATATGAGTAAATCGGCAAGTCCTTTGTGCTTGTTCCCACCGCTTCTTCTTGATACGGCGGGTTCCCCATCACAACATCAAATTTCATCCCCAGATCCCCTCCATTCCTGGCTGTTTCTGTCAAATCCCGGCATTGCAGATGAGAATCTTGGATATCCGGGAAGCCCCCGAACACAAAGTTCCGGGCGATCCGATAGATGATCTCGCTGGGCGCGAAGCCGTAAACCTGATGCTCCAGGATGTGCTTCAGCCGCGCGCGCTGATCCGGGATGATATCTTCCAGCCCCTTGTACAGCCGCTTG
Source organism: Bacillota bacterium (assembly GCA_023460055.1). Taxonomy (GTDB): domain Bacteria; phylum Bacillota; class Clostridia; order Christensenellales; family Aristaeellaceae; genus UBA1038. The sequence continues at coordinate 13,162 of JAEWRJ010000197.1, forward strand.
ACGATCTCGGCCAGATACAGGCCGGACTTGACGTACAGGTCCGCAAAAGTCTTATCCTTATGGGTGAACAAGCAGGGGTTCTCTTCTTCCAGCTTATCCACCATCATCTTCACGACCCATTTGGGGGTGTAGATCTGGTTGGTTCTCTGCGGCGGGATATAGTCAAATATATCCTCGCCGTGGCTGTCATCAAAATAGTCCGCGAGTTCCGCCTTCTTTCGCAGGAACTCCTGGACGGATTCATCAAACACCACCGGATCAAAGAAATTATAGGTATCCCTCAATGCCCTGAACTGGTCCAGGGTGATGCCTGTTACTTCCTTGAACACCTCATCCTTAATCTGGGTATCAAAGCTGGCGAGGGTGGTGGCCGGTTCGCCGTAGGCCATCAGGAAAGAAGGGATGGTGCGGGCAAAGCCGCGCAAACGGGCGCGGATATCATCCTCCACCGTGGTCTTCTTCTTTTCCTCGGCCTTCTGAAGGATTTGCTCTGTTGATTTTTGTGTCAGCTCTTTGGCCTTTTCGGCCACCTTGCCCGCCAGGTCCTGCCGGAGAGTATCCGCTATCTCCTGCTTAACTTCCTTGAATCGCTTCTCTGCCTCGATGACGGCAAGCCTGTTGCTGGCCGCGGCTGCCACCTGCTTTTCATAGGCCACCCTGGCTTCGGTCTCTTTGATATCGGCCTGCTTTTTAACCATCTCCACCTCGCGGGCGAGTATGATAGCGTTATTCTTCACCACCTGCTCGGCCTGGGCGGCCGTGACAGCGTTTTCCCGCGCGAGGCTCTTCACACTGCTTAGGATACCGTCCGCAAAAGCGGAGGCAATGGCATCCGTCAGGCCTGAGGAGGGCTGTGCGGCTGCCCGCGAAGCCATATCAGCCAGATCGCCATAGACCTTTTCGCCGAAGCGGGCATCCGTCTGGGCGACAACAATGGCCGGATCGACCCGCGCGTTTCCCTCAGCATCCACCCTTACTTCTTTTGTATCGATGGGTGCTGAAGTTTGAGAAGGCGTAACCTTCCCAGGCGCGACGGGGTTGAGCTGCTGCAATATATCCCGGGCTTCCGCGGAGGCAAAGATGCCGGAAATATTCTGGAACAATAGGTTCGACATAAAACCGCGCTTGACCACTTCCTGCGCCTTGATGGTCTTGGGGATGGTCAGCACCTGCCGGACATCCAGCTCAGCCATCCTGCCCTCTTCATCCTCAGCGATCACGGGGAAAAAGTTGAGCAGCTGCCGGATGTTGTCTTCACGCGTTCCTGTCGTGCCGCCGCCATCCGCTGTTTCGCTTTTCAAATTATTGGCAAATTCATCATAGATGATGAGGGTTCGCTCCGGCGCGAAGTCGAACACATAGGCGTTTTGCTTGCGCCGCTTTTCACCGCCTGATTCATAGCTCCATTGGTTCTGCGCGCGGAAAGCCGCCTGCATATACAGGCTGGGCGATTTGATATTGGACAGCATCATCACGCCTGTCCACTCCGGCACCGTGACGCCGGTGGTGAGCTGGCCTACGGTGAGGGTGATGGTTCTGTCCTTTTCTTTGATGGCCGCCTTTACCCTGTCAAACGCCTTTTCAGTGACGATCGCATCATCCTCTGTTTTGCCGTCCCCGGCGGCGAGCACGATCTCATAGCGCTCGAACACGGGATGGTTCTTCAGCAGCTTTTCCAACGCCTTTGCGCTGGCGACGCGGTTGAGCAGCCACAGGGTATGCTTCAGCTCTTCCCTGAGTTCCGGTGTGGAAAACGGATATTTCTCATTGCGTGTCAGCCTGTCAAGCCATTGGGAGACTTCTTTTTCATGGATGAACCGGCCGCTGTCATTGGTGGCGAAGAACTCATTTAGATCAAAGGCGAAGTCTATGTTCTCGCCGTCAATGTCCGCCCCCTTATTGACTTCATCAGTGATCATCCGGCTCATCTGATAGGAAAACAGGTTCAGGCGAGGCAGCCCTTCATAGGGGTTATTCTCCTCGGAATCCTCCGGCCAGCTTTCCTTCGCGTCTTGCTCATCAGCGTAGGTCCAGTTATATATCTGCTGCTGCGAAAACTTGCCGCTGGCAAGGGCTTTGAACGGCGTGCCGGATAAATGCAGAGTGAAATTTCTTTTGATGTTATTAAAGGCGACGTCCGTCTTAAAGGTATCAATCCCCTCGTGCGCCTCGTCAATGATAAGCAGATCCCATGTCAGGTCTTTGACCCACTGCAGCTTATCAATATAGCCGCCGAAACCGTTCGCGCCTTTCAGGTCCTGCAGCGATATGAAAGCAATGCAGTCCAATTGCTTATCCAAAGGCCTCTCGTCGTTCTCCTTGTTGAACTGCTCGCGTGTCAGGACGGGACGGTCTTTCAGGGTATCGGTTGTGGATACAAAGCGGTAATCTGTCTGC
>JAEWRJ010000198.1 GCA_023460055.1 Bacillota bacterium
AATCTGCCGCTGTATGGCAACAGGCTGGTCAATGATCTGGGCAGCGACGCGGCGTCCGCGGCGCACAGGCTGTTCTATCTGCTGCGCGCGTTTGATGAACAGGGTGTTGATCAAATATTCTGCGAAACACTGCCGGCGTCCGGCCTCGGACTTGCCGTAATGAACCGGCTGGCCAGAGCGTCTGAGTTCAATATCATCAGCGTATAAGTTGTCTACGATATGGAAGCCTCGCCCATCAGGGCGAGTATATCCCCCGTAAGCGGTGAAAGCGGTCCCATGCGCCTGTGCGCTAAGCGGGCCGCTTTTCCAAGCCACAAGGATCCTGTTCCGGCTGCCTCAAAGCCATTAAGTCCCTGCGCCATCAGCCCCGCAATGATGCCGGCCAGGGCATCGCCGCTCCCGCCCTTTGCAAGTACCTGCGAACCGACGGTATTGAAACAGACACGTTCCCCTTGCTGAATCACCGTGCAGTGGCTTTTGAGCGTGACCACGGCTCCATAGCGACTCTTTAAACTTTCAACGGCAGCCAGCATATCCCCCGCCACATCCCCGGCATCCATGTTAAGCAAACGCGCCGCCTCACCGACGTGCGGAGTGATCACAGTCTTCTCGCCCAGCGAAAAGGGCCGCAGGCTGAGCAGGTTCAGCGCATCCGCATCCAATACCGAAGGGATGGCGGGGTCGTAGAGCTGCAGAAGGTTCCGATATACCTCATCGCTCTGCCCCAAACCGCAGCCGGCTAAAAAAACATCATGCCGGGGCGTTTCTTTCAGTGCTCTGCGGATAGGAACGCACTGAGCATTGGGAACAAGCACCTGCAGAACCGGAATAAGGCTCTCCTCGCAGGCAATGTAAACTAGCCCCGCGCCAGCCCTCAGGCAGCCAAGCGCGGCCATCGCGGCAGCCCCGGCCATACCGAAGCTTCCGCAATACAGGAGCACCCGTCCGTTGTTCCCCTTATGAGAGGTCTTCTCTCGCTTTGGCAGGCAGGCACGCAGATCCTCTTCTTCCAGTGTTTCTATCAGCCGCATTTTCCGCGTAAACGCGCCTAAACCGATATCCCTGACGATCAGGTCACCAGCACGCTCCGCTTGAGAAGAAAGATAATGCCCTGTCTTGGCCCAGCCGAAACTGACCGTTCTGTCCGCTCTCACGCAGATGTCTGCGCAGTCTCCTGTCAGCGCGTTCATGCCCGATGGCACATCTACCGCCAGCACCGGGCAGCCCAGCGTGTTGATCGCTTCAATATCTGTTCGCATCTCGGGCGACAGAGCGCGCTTGCTCATTCCGATACCGATCAGAGCATCCACCGCAGCATCAAAGCGAAGGCCTTCCGGCAGTTCTCTTTCTATGCGTATCCCCAGCTCCCGGGCGCGCCGCGCGTTGGTGCCTGCCGCATGAGTCTCCGGATCTTCCCGCATGACGATCAAAGGTTCTCCGCCGCGCATAGCAAAGATGCGCGCAGCCGCCAGACCATCCCCGCCGTTATTGCCCTTGCCGCAGAAAAAAACAGCCCGCTTGCCATGAAGGCCGGTCATCTCTTCCAGTTCATCCGCCACGCACTGGGCGGCTCTCTCCATCAGATCAAGCTGATCGATACCGTTTTCAAAGGCGGTCTCTTCAATCAGGCGAATCTGCCGCGGGGTAACGATACTCTTCACGATCACTCCCCCTCTAAAACGCAAAAAGCCCCGGCCATGCCTTGTTCATGGCTGAGGCTGAGATGAAGCCTGACAGCGCCCAGGCTTTCAGCCCGCTCCCTGGCAAGGCCGCGAAGCTCATAATACGGCCGGCCGTTTTCCATGTGAAGCACCGCCACATCCTTCATGGCGATGCCTTCAAAGCCGGTGCCCAGCGCCTTGACCAGCGCTTCCTTGGCCGCAAAGCAGGCGGCCGCTGAGGCCGCCCTGCCGGGACCCCGTGAATTGATATAGCCCTGCTCCTCCGGCGAGAAAAAACGCTGCAGGAAACGCTCATTTTTCAGCTGCTGATCAATGCGCGAAATCTCGCACAGATCAAAGCCTATGCCGATAATCATGAAAGTCTGGAAAAATATATGGCGTTGGCAATGGCCCTGGCCGTCACTTCGGCTGCCGCCGCGCAAAGCTTGACGAAGTTGACTTCCTGACCCACCCGCTCCGTCGCCAGCGCAAACATGGTATCGCCATCCATCTGCGTATGGACAGGCCGGATGGCGCGGGCCAGGCCGTCATGGGAAACATCCGCCAGACGGTTCGCTTCAGCTTTAGTCAGCTTGCAGTCAACTGCTACCACGCCAATGGTGGTGTTGCTTCCGGGCGCAGGGATCCTGATCTGCTGGGACGCGGGCGGATTGCCAAACAGCAAGCCTTCCGCGCGTACCGGCGTGCCGTCTGGCATCAAGGCGCAGGCGATGCACTCCCCGCTTTTTGGGTCAAACACGTCTCCGACCGCGTTGACGGCAACAATCGCGCCGACCGTAACGCCCTCTGCCAGGGTGATCGAAGCGGAGCCAAGCCCGCCCGGCTGAGGAATGGCAGAACTGACCAGCTTGCCGACCGTTGCGCCGCAGCCCGCGCCCACCAACCCCTGCTCCATTCCCTTGACCGCCATCATGGCGGCGGTGCGGCCCATGGCCGCGTCGGGGTAAATATTGGGTTCTCCATGCATCAGATCAAACAGCACCGCGCCGGGCACGATCGGTACCAGCGCGCCTCCCATCGAAAGGCCCACGCCTGTCTGCGCCAGATAACGCATGACCCCGTCTGCTGCGGCCAGGCCAAAGGCGCTTCCGCCGGCCAGCACCACGGCATGCACATATTCAACCAGGTTGCCGGGCCTGAGCAGGTCGGTCTCCCTGGTGCCCGGCGCGGCGCCCCGTACAGATACGCCGCCTATGGCGCCATCCTTGGGCGCCATAACCACTGTTACGCCGGTTTTAGCCTTTTCATTTTGCTGCTGACCGACTCGAATGCCATGGACGTTGGTAATGTTACCGGGATAAATGCTTGCCATAAAGCGGCCTCCTTGCTTCTAAGAGTGTTTTGATCTATTGATCCAGGCGATCAGGTTTGAGATGACTTTACCGCGGTTGACCTCATTGAACATCTCATGCCGACCCTTGGGGTAAAGCTGCATCGTCACATCGTTACAGCCTGCCTTTTTATACTGCGCGGCCACTGTTTTAGGCCCCTGGGCGTTTTTGCCGCCCACCGGGTCCTGTTCCCCCGAGATGAAAAGGATCGGGAGATCTTTGTCCGGCAAAGTCTCCAGCCTCTCCAGCTTCGTTAGTTTTTTGAGGCCGGTGAACATATCATGCATGCCGCGGCCTGTGAACATAAAGCCGCACAGCGGGTCACTGACATACAGATCCACCTGCTTCTCATCCGTGCTGCCCCAATCAAAGGAAGTGCGGTTAGGCCTGAATGGCTTGTTATTTTTGGCAAAAGCCAGATTATGAAGAAGTCTCGAGGGTCTTTTTGCCCCGCCCAGAGCGCAAACCGCTCCGGCCAGGGGGATCGCCGCATTCAGCATAGGAGCCGCCATGTAGGTGGTCCCGCTGAGCACCAGCCCGTCCAGCCCTATGCCGCCATGCTGCAGGAGGTATTCACGCGCCAGAAAGCTGCCCATGCTGTGACCGAGCAGAATATGACGGCTGTCAGGATAACGCTCCTTTAGCAAACAGTGAACATGATGCACATCATCTATCAGCTTCTGCCACCCATCCTGAGGGGCAAAGTAACCCAGCTTCTCCTTTGGGGTATCGGGTCCATGGCCCAGATGATCATGGCCGGCCGCGGCAATGCCTGCCGCGGCCAGCGCCTCCGCCAGGGGATAGTAACGGGCATAATGCTCCGCCATGCCGTGAACGATCTGCACGACAGCAGAGGGTTTCCCTTCAGGCTCATGCAGGCGCAGTTTTCTGCTGCCGCCTCCGGCAGACGTGAAAGACAGTTCCCTCACATTCATCCCTCCTTAGCTTAAGGCTGATACAGCCCCACCTTCTTGTACACCTTGCGCAAGGT
>JAEWRJ010000199.1 GCA_023460055.1 Bacillota bacterium
GATCGATGTATTCCCCTGTCTGGGCATTGATCCGCAGCTCAAAAGAGGGATTGGTATAGACAGAGGTCTCGTACTGATCCCTGGCGATCATCTGGTAGTAGCTGTCACCTTCGGCGGCGTCCCCGTACAGCCTGCCCAGCACCTGCCAGACGGGGACGGCGATCAAGGCGGCCTCCATTTCATCGATGCCGGATTTGACATGCTGCTCATAGAACAGCTCATAGCCCAGCTGGATCCGGTCGATCTGGCGCAGCCTGCCCTGCTCGATCAGCCCGCGCAGGGTATCAAACACGCGGCCGATGTTGGCCAGCGGGAGATCCCGGATCTTCACGCCTTCCGCGCGGATCAGCCTCCCCTCGGCGGAAAACTCATTCTGGTTAAGGATCTCCATGCGCAGCCTGTTATCCATCTCAAAGTTCGGGCCGCCCCAGTGATAACCGTTGGGGAATACAGGGATGCCCCCAAGTGTCTGGCTGGCGACCAGGATGTGGAAGCCCTGTTCATGGCCCTCGATCGGCTGGTCTGTGTAGAAGTGGGAGTAGCGTTCGGGGCTGCGGTCATCCACGCTGCCGACCTTGTAGCGCGCGCTGGTTCCGGCTTGGGCGTAGAGGCTGATCTGGCCGGGATCCACCCCCAGCTTTTCCAGCAGCTTGAGCATCAGATCATAAGCCTGCCCGGAGGTAAACGGGTTGTTTTCCGGCTCGCTGTCATTGGTGATGATGATATCTGTTGGGGTTTTCCCGGAGATTGAATCAAAGTAGGGCCTCTCCCCGGCCATGGCATAGGCTGCAAAGCCAATGCCGCTTCCGTCCCCTCCGATGCTCAGCGTTGTGCCGGCACCGGCGATCCCGGCTATTGCCGAGCGCAGCGCCTCTTTGTTTATGGACAGCCACTTCAGCCTGTGTACAGGCATGGTGTCCGCTTGGGGAATAATGACCGGCGCGTCAACCCGGACAGGCCGGTTGTTCACATCCGCGGCGTACCGGAAGCGCGCGGGTGCCCGCGCCCGCAGATCCTTCAGGCTCATGTATTTATCGCCCGCGGCCAGGGCATCGATGAAGCTTGGTTCCCCGGTCTGAGCGGGCAAGGCCACGGTGGAAGCCGGGCTTGGTTCGGGCGTCGGCTCTGGCGTCGGGCTCGGCGTGGGGGCCGCTGTGGGGATGATGCCGCCCGGCCTCACCGATTCGCGTACAGGCAGGGGGGTTCCGTAGTCGGTGGCGGCGGCAGAAAGCACTTCCGGCTGCGGGCGGGGCAGGGTGATATAGAAAAGCCCCATGACCAGCACGGCCCCGGCCAGCGCGAAGCCGGCGCGGGCCCAGCCGGGCCGGGCGGCAGGCTTTTGCTTTCGCATGCCCTCGCGCAGGCGCAGATAAGCTTCACGTTTGGAGCTTCTGATCGTTTGGGTCTGCGGGGCGTGAAGCGCCCACAGCAGGTTTTCGCAGGAGGCGATGAGATCGGCGCTCATCCGGGCGGGCCCCTTTTGCTCTTCCTGTTCCATGATACGCAAAAGGCGGGCCTTCAGCTCATTTTCCGTGATGCTTCCGTCCCTCAGGGCGCGCTTGAGCTTTTCAAGCGCCAGATGGTTTCTTGCCTCTTGCGCGTTCAACTGCCGACTCCTTTCTCTGTATATAGTGCGTCAGAATTCAAAAAGTTGCGAGAAGGCCAAATCATTTTTTTAGAAGTTCCCTGGCTTTGCCGCGGATACGTGAAATGGCGCTTTTGACCGAGGACACCGTGGTAGCCGCGGCGCTGGCCGTTTCTTTCATCGTCCGCTCCTGCGCAAAATAGCTTTGAGCGACATCCCGCTCGGCGGGGGTAAGTTTTTTCAGCAGTTCTTCCACCTGCTGCTGGCTGGCTTCCTGATCGATCCAGGCGTCCAGGGCGCTGCAGGCATCGGCCAAAGGCAGGCTGTCGTCCCCATCCAGCGACCAGGCGGTGAAGCGCCTTCGGCTGCGCTCGCGGCGCAGGGCGTCCCGCATGCGGTTTTTGCAGGTGATGACCAGCCAGCCGGAGGGGTTGGGGTGCCTGAGCAGTTTGCGGTAATTGCGATCGGCTGATAAAAACGCCTCCTGGATGGCATCCGCCGCCAGGTCGGCGCAGGCGGGATCATAGTCCGCCATGCGCAGGCACATCTTTTCAAGCAGGTCAAAGTTGGCGGCGTACAGCCTGCCGATAAACTCTTCCCGCTCGCTTTGCAGCTGCATGCAGCCCTCCCGGTGGTTGATAGCCGGACCTTGCCTCTGATTATAGCGCATCCGCGCAAAGAATGAGAAAAGAGGGGCTGAAAATTTACAATTGCGCGCAAGAGTCAAACCTCTGCCGATCAGACCTTCTTTTCGATGATGCTTTCGATTGCTTTGACGCCCTTGATTGCGTTATATTGTCCACAGAAAAGCGGGGAGGAAAAAGCGATGAAGATCATGGCGGGCGCTCCGGCATCGGGAAGCCCGGGGAATGTGCGGAAAAATGAGGCGGAGGTCGGTCTTCTGATCGACCGGGCGAAGGCGGCGGGGGCGGATCTGCTGATCCTGCCGGAGCTGTGCCTGACGGGTGCAGGCTGCGGGGATCTTCTGCGCTATGAGCTGCTGACGCGCTCTGCCTGGCAGGCGGCGCTGCGGCTGGCAGAGCGCTGTGAAGACCTTTGCTGCGTGTTCGGTCTGCCGCTGAGAGCGGAAGGCAGGATATACAGCGCGATGCTGGCGGTGAAGGATGGAAAGCCTGCCGGCTGCTGGATCAGGGATATTCCTTCCCCTTATGTGCCGCGGGCCCTCAGCCTCAGGGAGCGCGCGCTTGATATCCGCCTTGAAGGTGTATCCATAAAAGACTGGAGCGGCAGGGCGCTGCCCCTGTTGGACGGGGAGAGCCTGGCGCTGTCTTTCGCCGGTGTCCGGGATATGGCGGAGGAAGCGGCCCGTCTCTATCAGGGCGGGGCGACGATCGCCGCCTTTACTGCCGCGCGGCCCGCTCTGGCCGGGAGCGCTGATACCGCCCGCGCCCAGGCGATAGAGGCCGCGTCTTCAGGCGGCCTGTGCGCGCTTGTGAACGGAGGCTATAACGAGTCCTCCACCGATTGGGTGGCGGACGGCATGGCGCTGATCGCGTCGCCGGATGGGCAGGTCAGCGAAGCGGCTCCCTTCTCCTTCGAGACGGCCCTGTACCCGCAACAGGCTCGGCTTTTTGTGCCGTCAGCGGAACAGGCGCCTGACCCGATGGTGCCCTATGCCCCGCCCGAAGGGCCCGCGCGGGAGAGATGGTGCCGTGACGCGGTCACCATCGCCGCCCACGCCCTTCGCCTGCGCATGGAGCGCGTCGGGGCAAAAAAGGCGGTGCTGGGTTTGTCCGGCGGGCTGGATTCGGCCATGGCGCTGATCATCGCCTGCCGAGCCTTTGAGTTGATGGGGCTGGACGCCAAAAGCGGCATACTCCCCTATTCCCTGCCGGGTTTCGGCTCCGGCAGCCGGACCCGCGCCAACAGCGCGGCACTTGCCTGCGCTTTGGGGATTGGGCTTTTAGAGATCGACATCACCGGGAGCGTTTCCCTGCATTTTGAGGATATCGGCCATGACGGACGCCATGACGCCGCCTTTGAAAACGCGCAGGCGCGCGAACGGACGCAGGTATTGATGGATCTGGCGAACATGCACGGCGGACTGATGGTGGGTACCGGCGATCTGAGCGAGCTAGCCCTGGGCTTCACCACCTATGGGGGCGACCACCTGAGCATGTACTGCGTCAACGGCGGGCTGTACAAGAGCGCCATCCGGCTGATCCTGCGCCAGACGGCGGCGGACAGCGAAAGTCTTCCATTAAAAGATGCCCTTGCGCGCGTGCTGGATACGCCCATCAGCCCGGAGCTGCTGCCGGGGCAGGCGGGAGAGATTGCGCAGAAGACAGAGGATATCGTAGGACCTTATGATCTGAATGATTTTTACCTGCACCATTTTCTCCTGGAGCGCCGGGATCCTGAGGCTCTGTTCAATCTGGCCCGCAAGGCCTTTGGGGAAAGTTATAGCCCCGCGGAGCTGCTGACGCGCATGAAGGGCCTGTTTGGGCGCTTCTTCGCCGCGCAGTTCAAGCGCAGCTGCTTGTCTGACGGGCCGCAGATCCTCAATGTATCCCTTTCCCCGCGCGGCGGCTTGGAGCTCCCTTCCGATGCTTCATGCGCCCTTTGGATGGACGAAACACAGCGCCTGACCGCGCGCTTCGGCACAGGCGCAACAGTATAAGGGATAAAACGTTTCTTCATTATGAACAGCAAGGAGTACAACCATGAACGGGAACCTCACCATGATGACGGATCTTTACCAGTTAACGATGCTCTACGGCTACCACAAGCAGGGCATGTCAAACCGCCGCGCGGTGTTCTACATGTTCTACCGCCCCGCTGAAGGGCTCAACTACGCGGTGGCGGCGGGCATGGCGCAGCTGCGGGACTATATCAGCGATCTTCGCTTTGAGGATGAAGACATTGAATATTTGCGTTCTCTGCGCCTTTTTGACGAAGACTTCTTGACTTCGCTGTGTGATTTCCGCTTCACGGGAGATATCTCGGCGGTTCAGGAGGGGGATTTCATCTTCCCCGGCGAGCCCATTGTCCGGGTGGACGCGCCGCTGTACCAGGCGCAGCTGATTGAGACGGCCCTTTTGACCATTGTCGGCCACCAGACGCTGATAGCCACCAAAGCCAACCGGGTCGTCCGCGCGGCCCAGGGGGACGCGGTGATGGAGTTTGGCCTGCGCCGGGCCCAGGGGCCGGACGCGGGGGTGCTGGGCGCCAGGGCGGCTGTGATCGGCGGCTGCGGCTCCACCAGCA
>JAEWRJ010000200.1 GCA_023460055.1 Bacillota bacterium
CATCCAACCAGTCCTGGCGGATCATCACCGACTGTGAGCCGGGAACATTCACGATGGTCGGGATGGTGTAGATATGTCCGTCTGCCTCGCGCCAGGCTGCCATGCGGTCTTCGCCCACGGCTGCCGCGATGTTGGGCATCAGGTCCAGGTAATCATCCAGGGGGATGATCGCGCCTTCGCTGGCCAGGTTGGAGACGCCGTAAGCGCCGGCGACCATGATGTCGGGCAGCTTGCCCGAGGCCAGGGTGGTGGCTACCTGGGTGGCGTAGTTGTCGATCACGCGCCAGTCGATCTGGACACGGGCGTTGGTACGCTCCAGGATGGAGGGGAAGAAGTAGGTGCCGTCAAACTCTGTGGGGTAGTTGTTGAAGTGGATGCCCATGCCTGTGATCGAAAGTTCCTTTTCGAAGTACAGGTTGGGGCTCTTGTCGGCCAGCGCGCTGCCGATTGACAGCAGCATCACCAGGGCCAACAGCAGGGACAGGGTCTTCTTCATGTGGGTTGCCTCCTTTTATTTTTATACTCGCACGGGAATGATCCCGCAGACTATCAAGGGTTGTTCTTTGATCGATCATTTATCCCTTCACGGAGCCCAGCATGACGCCGCTGATGAAGTAGCGCTGCACAAAGGGATACAGGATGATCATGGGGATCATGGATACGACCAGCACTCCGTTGCGCATCTGCTGGCCCAGCGCCGCGGCGCCGGATGTCGTCGTATCGCTGCTCATGGAAATGTTGTGGATGGAAGCCTCCGCGTTGAGCACCAGTTCCTTGAGCACCAGCTGCAGGGTGTAATTATGGCGGCTGGACAGGAAAAGCAAGGAGTTTAGGTAGTCATTCCAGTGGCCGACGATCACCCACAGGGCGACGGTGGCCAGCACGGGCTTTGACAGCGGGATGATCAGCTTGAAGAGGATCAGGTAGTCATTCGCGCCGTCGATGCGCGCTGATTCCACCACCGATTGGGGGATGGACTGGAAGTAGCTGCGCACGATGACCACGTTGTAAGCCACCAGCATGGAGTTGATGATCAGCGACCAGAGCGTGTCATGCAGCCCCAGCTGCCGGATGGTCAGGAAGGTGGGGATGATGCCGCCATTGAACCACATGGTAAACAGGATCATGATGTTGAACAGCTTCTTGCCGTAAAAATCGCCGAAAGCCAGGGGGTAGGCGGCGACGCAGGTCAAAAGCAGGCTCAGCGCGCAGCCTGCCAGGGCGACAAAGAGGCTGTTGCCGATGGAGCGCCAGATATCCTGGTTGGCAAAGATCAGCTTGTAGGAAGTTGTTTCAAATCCGATGGGAAAGAACGAGACCTCCGCCCGGAGGATCGCGTACTGGTTGCTGACAGAGATGGAAAACATGTTCAACAGCGGGTAGAGGAAGATGACCAGCATGAAAAGCATGAATATAATATTGGCCGCGCCGAATACCTTCTCCCCCCGGGATTGGCGGATGAAGTACCGGTTGGGCTTTTTTTGCTTGAAGGAAGCCTGTGCCATTCGCTTTCTCCCTCCTTAAAACAGCGAGGTCTCGGAGACCCGTTTGCTGACAAAGTTGGCCCCGACCACCAGCAGCACGCTGATGACGGAGTTGAACAGGCCGGCCGCCGTCGCGTAGCCCCAGCGCTGGTTTTCCATGCCTGTCTTGTACACAAAGGTCGGCAGCATCTCGGATACGGAGAGGTTCAGCGTATTTTGCAGCAGGTAGACTTTTTCGAAGTTGACGCTGAGCATGCGGCCCACCTGCATGATCAGCAGCAGCACAAAGGTGGTGGACAGGGCCGGCAGCGTGATGTGCAGGACCTGCTTCCAGCGGTTGGCGCCGTCGATGCGCGCCGCCTCATACAGCCCCTGATCGACACCGGCCAGCGCCGCCACGTAGATAACAGCCTCCCAGCCCACCGACTGCCAGAAGCCGGAGATCACGTTGACGGCGACAAAGTATTCCGGACGGCTCAGGTAATCGATCGGCTGGCTGCCCATGGCCTTGGATATCGCGGCCAGGGTGCCGATGCTGGGGGAAATCAGGGTGCGGATCATCGAAACAAGCACGACGGTGGATACGAAGTGAGGCAGGTAGCTGATGGTCTGCACGCCCTTTTTGAAGCCTGAGCCGCGCAGTTCATTGAGCAGGATGGCAAAGATCATGGGCGCAGGGAACAGGAAGATCAGCGCGCTGAGGTTGAGCCGCAGCGTGTTGCCGATATAGCTCAGGAGGCTTGGGTTGGTGAACAGGCGCTCAAAGTTGGCAAATCCGACAAACTTGCTGTCAAAGCCCCGAAGCAGCTTGTAGTCGTAAAACGAGCTGCGCAGAAACCACAGCGGCATATACCTGAGCAACAGCAGGTAAATGACGACGGGGATCACCATCATGTAAATGTAGCGGTTTTGCCAGACGCGGTTGGACACGCGCCTGCGCAGCGCCGGTGAGTTCCACAGCCTTTCCTTTTTTGCTTTTTCCATAGATCATGTCTCCTTTTCGGGATTGAGGATCAAGCCCTGCAACTCTAATGCCTGCCGCTGCCGCGGTGCTTGCGGCTGATTTCGTTGGCGTTTTCATAGTTCCGGAGTGTTTGCGTGTAAGCGCCGCTTGCGATGCAGGTGGTCAGCATGTCCATGGCGGCCAGCATGGAGTGCCGGGATGTCAGAGCGCCGGTGCTCGCCGTGGTCTCGCCGTCGGTCACATTGAGGCGGATATCCGCTATGGTCCCCAGCGCGTTGTCACCCTTGCGCGTCACGGCGATGATGGGGGTGCCGCGAAGCTTGGCCAGCCTGGCGGCTTCCAGCACATCGATGGTCTGACCGGAGTATGAAAAGGCAATGGCGCAGTCGCGCCCATCCAGCGTAACGGTCGCCAGCTGCTGACAGTGTACATCAGGAGTGAACTGCGGGTCCAGCCCTATGCGCTGCAGCTTGTAATAGGTATCCTGGGCTACGATGCCGCTGGCGCCCGCGCCCAGCAGGAGGATGCGGCGGGCACCCGCCGTCATGTCGGCGGCGCGGCGCATCTCCTGCATGTCGGTCAGCTCCAGCGTGCCCTCAATGGCATGCAGAATGCTGCTGATGACAAGCCGGCAGATTTCATCATGCGGGACGCCGGGATACAGGTCAATATAATATCCTGTGGGGATAGGGCGCTTGGAGGACATGGCTTTGGAGACGCTGAAAGCGCTGCAAAGGTCTTTAAACCCCCTGTAACCCGCCTTCTTGCAGGTCTGCACAACGACCGATTTGCCGGTCTCGCAGGCATCGGCGATCTCGCTGATGGTTGTCTTGAGCAGCTGATCTCCCAGGGACAGGATATGCCCGGCTACCCGCCGCTCGGTCGGGGACAGGCGGTCCAGGGATTCCGTTAATAAAAACATTGTTTTCATTGTTCCGCCTCTTCACTGCCGGTTGTTTGTTTATTCCCCCGCTTTGATCCCGACAAAATCCCCGAAGGTCACAAACAGGGGATAATCGCGGATGGGCAGGTTGGAAAGCAGCAGGCAGGTATCGCTTTGCCGCTCGATCATCCCCTCCGGCAGCTCATAGACGGCACCGTCCATGGGATCAACCAGGCGGATATCGCCCTTTTGCCCCGCGATCTGGAAGGAAACGGTGGACTCAAACTCCGTCGTCAGCAGATCAGCGGGGTGCCAGTAGCACAGGGCCGTGCTGCCGTTTTCGCGCCTGAACCCCGCGCGGAACATGTTCAGGTCGTAATAATCCTCACCCAACAGCCGGGGGGAGGGCAGCTTTTTCATCATGACGGGCAAATTGACCAATTCCGGGTCTTCCGCCATCAAGGCGCACAGGTGGGTCAGCGCCCGGTAGGAGGCCTTGGGCGTATACTCGCCGCTTGAAAAGCCGTTCTCATCAAAATCAGCGCCCAGGATGCCGAAGTAGCCGTAGTCCAGGTAGCTGGATTTGTCGCCCGTGACCCCGTTGAGCGCCTCGATCATATCCATGCAGGAAAAATAGCTGGTGAACTGGACGCCGCACAGCAGATCCGCCACGCCGTGGCGCAGCAGCTGCTTGGCTTGGCGCCTTTGCGTCCAGGCGGCACCCTTCATAGCGCCGGCGCCCCGGCTGGAGGATTGGGAGCCGGATTCGCCCTGTATGATCGCGATGTCCGGATTATAGCTGTGGCACAGCGCGCGCAGAGAATCCACCCGCTCCTTCAGGGACACCTCGGTGGGCGTATACTCGTGGAAGGTGAGGGCGTCGATGCATTCAGACATGCCCGCGGCCAGGGCGTCATCGGTAAATTTCAGGTCCCTCCCATAGATCGCCCCGCCGAATACGCGGGCTGAGGGGTCGGCCTGCTTCACCGCCCTGGCTGTGTCGACGACAAAACGGCCGTACTCCGCGCCGTCCGTGCCTTTTTTCCAG
Source organism: Bacillota bacterium (assembly GCA_023460055.1). Lineage (GTDB taxonomy): Bacteria > Bacillota > Clostridia > Christensenellales > Aristaeellaceae > UBA1038. The sequence continues at coordinate 4,380 of JAEWRJ010000200.1, forward strand.
CACCACTTGCCATCCGGCTCATTCCATACCTCCCAGCATGATATTTTGCTGGTATAGCGCGATACAATGGCATATACATAAGCCTGCCAGGCCCTGAGCGCTTCCTCGCTGTTGTTGGGCACGCAGCCGACAGCGCCGAAATAATGGTTCCCCTCGGGTGTATACAGCCCGTTGCCATAGCAAAGGCAGACCCAGGGAGTCAGGCCCCTTGCGCACAGCTCATCCACGATGCTGTCCAGCCAGGAGAAATCGTATACGCCTTTTTCTTCTTCTGTCCGTGCCCAGCCGCTCTGTATGCGCACCCATTTGACGCCTGTGGCGGCCAGCTTATCGTAGGCTTTAAAAGGGTCAAACACGTTTCTGTCCAGCTTTTCAAAGCCGATGCCCATGCGCGAGCGCTTGATCTGGGAGGCGTGCAGCGGTGCGATCCGGCCGATCTGTGTCAGGCGTTCCATACTTTTCTCCTCAATTATAATGAAAAAAATAGATGTGATGCTTTTTGCGGGATTGTCTTGAGCGGGGAGGACGTCCCCTGTGTTGCTTGTTAGTGAAATGTTACTCTATATGCCGTCTGCCGTCAAGAACTAATTTTCTAATTATAAGTATGCTTTGTAAACTTGTTTTTGAATGCCCTGCCAGCTCCCCGCGGCTCCGGGCGGATGACGCATTCTGATCAGGCACAGCCGGAGAAAAAGCAAAATGGCAGACACAAGGCTGTCGGGCCTTGTGTCTGCCAAAGGGTTTGCCTGCTGCCGCAGGCGCTTTGGATAAGAGGGGATCGGGCTGTTTTGTCAGCGCAGGAGGTTTTCGTAATCCTCCACGCTGCCCCGGTCATAGAAGCATTCGATGATCCTTCTGCCTTCGCTTGACAGGCTCTCTGTCTGGAAGGCTTTCAGCTTACGGCCGAAAAACGCGTTTAGTATCTCGGCGCCGGCGTCGTAGGCTTCTTCGCCCACTTCCAGCTGCAGGTTTGTCTGCAGCAGACCCTTGGGCACATACTCGCCGTCGATCTTCAGCGAATCCAGGGCATAGCCTAAAAGGGAGTATCTGGCGGGCACCAGCTGCTCGGGCCTGAACTTCACGCTGCCGCGCCGGGCCATGTATTCCCGCGTGATCCACTGCGGCATAAAGCCGACATGGTAGGCGCCGATGTTCTGGTTGGGGATGAGCTTGTACCGGGTGGCCGGCGTATTGACGATCTGCTCCAGCAGCAGATTGGCCTGGCCGATCATCTTGCCGGTGGCGAAGGGCCAGTAGGAACCCACGCCCTCCCCGGACATGCCCGTGGTTTTCGTCACGCTGGGGTTGTCATGCCCGCGCGGGGAGACAAGCCGCCACAGCCAGGCCAGCGCCTGGGGCAGCACGTGCATCATCCCGATGATGCCGTAGGTCGGTGCGTTTTTGGTGCAGGGAGGCGTCCTGACGCCGAAACTGCGGACATCGACCTCGATGGGCTCGCTGAGGATGCCCGGCACATGATGGCGCGGCAGGATCACCCGCGGGTTGGGGCAGGGCTTGCCGGGTTCATCCATGGTGTGCTCCCAGATCAGGCAGGTGGATCCGGGCACGCCTTTGATGTTCAGGAAGATCAGCGGTTCCTTGGGGTGTATGGTGAGCCGCTCGTGCTGGGGATCTGTGCCGTAGCGGTCGATGTGGTTGACACGCAGGAACCATCCCTGCTCGGCGTCCTTGACAATCAGCTTCCTGCCGGCGTTCTGGATGGAGGGGTGGCAAAGCGCCATGTCATCGGTCATCGGCAGCAGGTCGCAGGTGTCCTTGATGTCAAGGTACACGTTTTCACCCGACAGTATGTTCCGGGCCAACAAGGCGCGGCCGTCCGGCTCCTTGTGCATCTGCTCGATCATTTCGCTCTTGCCGCTGCCGCTGGCGCCTTCGTGCAGGATGACCAGGCTGTTGTCATAGGGGGTAACGACCTTCACCGTCGAGCCGTGCAGGGTCAGCCAGCCTTCCTGCTCCCCGATGTTGATCAGCACGCCGTAGATGCCTTTTTTCGCGCTGGGGCCGGGATAAAGGTTGAAAGAGAAGATCTCGTGAACATCTTTCAGCCGGTTGTGCACGACGATCTGCTTGCCGCCGAAATGCGTATGGCGGAAAGGCGGCGCCAGATAGATGATGGCCTTGGGTTTGAACTCCTCAGGCAGGGAGTCGGCGGGCACGAAGCCCTGAAGGTCGGCCATGGCTCCGGCGAAGAATGCCGCGTTTTGCGGGGCGATCAGCAGGGCGGGATAGCCCAGGTCGTCGCTGCCCGCCATAAAAGGCAGGAGCAGCAGCTTCTGCTTGGCCAGCCATTGCATGGAATCCTCGCGCAAAGGCTCAAAGCTGCCCCCGAACCGGTCCTTGAAGCGCGTTTTATCCGTGGGCTGCTCATCGGCGATCACCATGCAGTCCGGATCCCGCCTGCGCATGTACATATCGGCGTAGTTGACCGCCAGCCCGTTGCTGCACTTGCTGACGACCGCTTCGCAGATATCGCCCACGCCGGGAAAGTCGTAGCGCACCTCGAAACTGCCTTCGCTTTTTCCGCCCATGGCCAGGGTGAACATTTCTTCCCTTGACTGCGGGATCAGGATATCGGGCGCAATGCTAAGTAGCCGGGATACATCATCGGGCAGGATCATGTTTTTGACGCGGGTCATCATGAAGTTTACCTCCTCATCGTTGGGGGGGAGAAGCGCTGTTCCGCAGCGCGGGCAGTTTGGGGAAGGGTTTTGCAAAGCCGTTTAGATCAAGAAAGCTTCGCACGGTGCACAGGCTACCAAATAAACCTATATATGTCAATGCAATATATTCAAAGTTGATATAAAAAGTATTGACACGGGCAATACATGTAGATATGATAATAATGTAGGAAAAGAAAGAGCCGGGGGATTATACAGATGGAAAAACTCGTATCCAGGGAACGGTTCATCGAAAAAGTCAACGGGCTGATCCGGGATCAGATGATCCCCTTCAGCATCGCCGTGGCGGACATCGACAACTTTCGCGTATTTAACGCCAACTATGGGCAGGAGATCGGGGATATGCTGATCTCCAAGGTCGTTTCCATTCTGCGGCACAATACCTCTGACAACGACCTGATCTCCAGGATCGGCGACGAATTCACCATTCTCCTCTATGATAAGGGGGCTGAAACCAGCTTCACCTATATGGAAGAGATCAGAAGATACCTGTCCAACAACAGCTTTACCATGGAGGGGAAGGAAAAGGCGGATGTTCACGCCACCCTCAGCTGCGGCATCGCCAGCTTCCCCCGGGACGCGAAGAATACGGTCGAGCTGCTCCGCGTGGCCGACACTTCCATGTTTCGGGCGAAGAAACTTGGCAAAAACAGGGTTTGCCTTTCTGAGCCCGACAGCCTGGTGCTGAAGTCCTGCCACCTGACTAAGACACAGGCCGAACGCCTGGCCGAGCTGTCCCGGGAAACGGAGAAGACGGAAGCCTTCCTGTTCCGGGAGGCCATTGACGATCTGCTCAAAAAGAACAGCCGCTGATCCGGTCTTGTCCGCATAACGCTCCCTGTTTCATCCGGGGGCGTTTTTGAATACCGTTCAAACATTCGGATCATGAAGCGGCGGTTGATGATTGTGATCCCTTTCCCTTCCTGCTATAATGCGTATCTCTGGCAGACGCGGGAACAGGGGGCTTTATCCCTGTTCTGGCGGGTTTTTGCGTTCATTTATATGCGGGGGGGGGTGAGGATTTGATACGGGTAAGCGGCATCAGCAAGAGCTTTCGCGTGGCAAAACGCAGGGCGGGCTTTGGGCGGGCGGTGAAGGCGCTGGTCAGCCGGGAGCATGAGACGATACAAGCGCTCAAGGACGTCTCCTTTGATATCCGGGATGGGGAGATGGTGGGTTACATCGGCCCCAACGGCGCCGGCAAGAGCACGACGATCAAGATCATGTGCGGCGTGCTGACGCCCGACAGCGGCGTCTGCGACATCAACGGCCGCACCCCCTGGAAGGAGCGTGTGGGCCACGCGCGCGAGATCGGGGTGGTCTTTGGCCAGCGCAGCCAGCTGTGGTGGGATGTGCCGGTAGATGACAGCTTTGAGCTGATCCGCGATATCTACCGGGTCGACAAGGCGCAATATATAAAGACCCGCGACGAGCTGGTCAGCCTGCTGGGCCTTGAAGACATCCTGATGACGCCCGCGCGCAGCCTCAGCCTGGGGCAGCGGATGCGCTGCGAACTGGCGGCCTCGCTGCTGCACCGCCCCCGCATCCTCTTTTTGGATGAGCCGACCATCGGGCTGGACGCGGTGAGTAAGCTGGCGGTCCGGCAGTTCATCAGGCGGCTCAACCGCGAGGAAGGCACCACCGTCATCCTCACCACCCATGACATGCAGGATATCGAGGCGCTGGCGCGGCGGATCATACTGATCGGCCGCGGGCGAATCCTGCTGGATGGCGGGCTGGACGAGATTAGGCGCCAGGGAGGCGATGCCAAAACGATCACTTTTGAGTACAGGGGAGAGGTGCCCTCGCTTTGCGAGGGCATGGACATGCTCGAGTCGCACGAGGGGCGGCTGGCGGTGAGGCTGTCTGGCGACCGGTGCGGTACGGCACAGGCCATCGCTCATATTTCATCGCAGGTGGAGCTGCTGGATCTGTCGGTGGCCTCCCCGGGCGCTGAGGAACTGGTGGCGGCCCTGTACAGGGAGTACAGCATATGAGGGCCTATGCCGCGGTCGTTCGCATGAAGTTTACGGGCGGCCTGCAGTACCGCGCGGCGGCGCTGGCGGGGCTGGCCACCCAGTTTGCCTGGGGCATTATGGAGCTGCTGGCCTTCAGTGCCTTTTACAGGGCGGATCCCGCCGCCTTCCCGATGAGCTTTGAGCAGACCGTTTCCTACATCTGGCTGCAGCAGGCCTTTCTGGCCCTGTTTATGACCTGGTTTTTTGACCGGGACATCTTTGACGCCATCCTGTCAGGGTCCATCGCCTATGAGCTGGCCCGCCCGGCGGATCTCTACGGCCGCTGGTTTGCCCAGTCGGCCGCGACACGCCTCTCCCGCGCCGTGCTGCGCTGCTTCCCGGTGCTGATCGTGGCCTTCCTGCTGCCCGGGCCCTTGCGCATGTCAGGTCCGGCTAGCCCGGTCCAGCTGTTATTATTTTTACTGTCCATGAGCCTCAGCCTGGTCGTGGTGGTCAGCTTTTCAATGCTCATCTATATTTCCGCCTTCCATACGCTGTCGCCCGTGGGCATGCGGCTGATGGCGGCGGTGACGGCGGATTTTCTGGCCGGCGGCACGGTGCCGCTGCCCTTCTTCCCCCCGGCCTTGCGGACGATAGCGGAGCTGCTGCCCTTCGCGGCCATGCAGAACATGCCGCTGCGCCTGTACAGCGGGCACATCGCGGGGGCTGAGGCGGCCCGCGGCATTACCCTGCAGGTGTTCTGGGCCGCTGTCCTGATCCTGCTGGGGCGGGCGCTGATGAAGCGGGCGCTGAAGCGCGTGACCGTGCAGGGGGGCTGAGGGATGAGGCTGTACATCAAATACATAACGATGCACTTGAAGGCGCAGATGCAGTACAAGCTGTCCTTCTTTTTGACGGTGCTGGGGCAGATACTTGTCTCCTTCACCACCCTGCTGGGCATGTGGTTTATGCTGGACCGCTTTCACGGCGTGGAGGGATTTACATTCGCACAGGTGCTCCTGTGCTTTTCGGTGATCCTGATGGCCTATTCGCTGGCGGAGATATTCGGGCGGGGCTTTGATCTCTTCCCGCGGATGATATCAAACGGAGAGTTCGACCGCGCCCTGGTGCGGCCGCGAGGCCTTTTGTTTCAGGTCATGTCCTCCCAGATGGAGCTGACGCGCGTCGGGCGGGTGATACAGGCATTGGCGGTCCTCATCTACGCCCTGCCCCGGGCCGGGGTGGTCTGGGCGCCCGACAAGGTATTGACCCTGGCGCTGATGATCGCCTGCGGGGCAGTACTTTTCTTCTGCCTGTTTGTAGTGTACGCCGCCTTCAGCTTCTTTACGCTGGAGGGGCTTGAGTTTATGAACATATTCACCGACGGCGGGCGGGAATTCGGGCGCTATCCCTTCTCCGTCTACGGCAGGGACGCGCTGCGCGTGCTCACCTACGCGGTGCCGCTGGCCCTGGTGCAGTATTACCCGCTGCTCTATCTGCTGGGGAGAGAGAAGGGGCTTTTGTATATGCTTTCTCCGCTGCTGGCGCTGCTGTTTGCCGTGCCGGCGTATCTGCTGTGGCGCTTCGGGCTGAGCCGGTATAAGTCGACCGGGTCATAGCAAGCGGTCACTCTTGCCGGTGATGCCTGGACGGACGCGCGGAGTATGATACCCTCGTGCGTTCGTCTTTTTTTCGGTTGTTAAAATTTCCTGACGGATCAAGGTGAAAAAACATGGAATCAGGGTATAATAAAAAGACAAAATGCTATTGCATGATAGCGTATATGAACAGAAAGGCGGTACCCTTCATGAAGAAGAGAACTCTACTGTCCCTGCTGCTTTCCCTGGTGATGCTGGCAGGCATTGCGCTTCCCGCGGCTGCGGAGAAAGCCCCGGAAAGCAAACTCTACATTCTGCATACCAACGACATGCACGGCCGCGCGGTGGCTGATCCCCAGGCGGGCATCCTCGGCTACGCGGCCATCGCGCAGTATAAAAAGGATCTGGAGGCCCAGGGACACGACGTGCTGCTGCTGGACGCGGGCGACGCCACCCAGGGCACCCCGCTGGTCAACCTGGGCATGGGCAAGAACGCCATCGAGTTCATGAATGCCGCCGGCTACATGGCCGTGTCGCCCGGCAACCATGAGTTTGACTGGGGCAGCGATAACTTAAAGCAGCTGGCAGGCCTTGCTAAATTCCCCATCCTGTCGGCCAGCATCCTGGATGCTGTCAGCAAGGAAGTGACCTTCAAGGCCAATGCCATCTTTGAGACGAAAGCCGGCCTGAAGGTCGGCGTGTTCGGCCTGACCACCCCGGAGACCGCCACCAAAGCCCACCCGGACAAGGTGCGTGGCGTTGAGTTCCTGCAGGGCGAAGAGCTGATCAAGGCCGCCCAGGCGCAGGTGGATGAGCTGAAGGCCGCCGGCGCGCAGCTGATCGTGGCCCTTGTCCACCTGGGCGTAGACCCCGAGAGTGCGCCTAACCGCTCAACCGACGTGCTGGAGCATGTCAGGGGCATCGACCTGATGATCGACGGCCACAGCCATACCGAGTTTGAAAAGGGTGAAAAGGTGGGAGACGCTCTGCTGGTCAGCACCGGCGATTACGGAAATTACCTCGGTGTTGTCGAGTATGACGGTGAACAGTTTACCGCCAGCCTCTTCAAGGGCCTGGGCAAGGGCGCTTTCGTCACGGTGGACGGGGCGCTCTACAGCGCTGTGCTGAGCGCCAAGCTGGATGAGGAAGTGCACGAGTTGGTGGGCGGCCTGGACAAGGCGGTCCTCGATGAGCTGTCAGCGCCCTTTGCCAAGACTGAAGTGCGCCTCAACGGCGACCGCGACCCCGGCAACCGCACGCAGGAGACCAACCTGGGCGACTTCGCGGCGGACGCCATCCTCTGGGCCGCGCGCGAGGCGATGGGTGAGAAGGTGGTGGCTGCCATCACCAACGGCGGCGGCATCCGCGCCACCATCGAGGCGGGCGACATCACCATGATGGATATGAAGACCGTGTTCCCCTTCGGCAACGAAGTGGCTGTGCTGGATGTGACCGGGGCCGAGCTGCTGGAAGCGCTCGAGGCCGCCACAAGCAGCACGCCCAAGGCCATCGGCGCCTTCCCGCAGGTGTCGGGCATCGTGTTCACCGTGGATACTTCCGTTCCCTATGAGCAGGGCGAGCAGTACCCGGATTCCACCTACTTTGCTCCCGCCAAGCCCGGCAGCCGCGTGACTGTCGAGTCTGTCGGCGGCGAACCCTTCAGCCTTGAAAAGATCTACACTATCGCCACCAACGACTTCACCGCGGCCGGCGGCGATACCTACTATGCCTTCCGCTACCCCAACGCCACCAGCGGCTACAAGACAGGTGTGGCGCTGGAAGACGCCCTGGTGCGCTATATCGCGGATGTGCTGGGCGGCGTTGTTGGTCAGCAGTACGCCGAGCCCCAGGGACGCATCACCGTCAAGTAAACCCGATCCATAGCATCAGCAGGGATCGCCGCGAAAACGGCGGTCCCTTTGCTTTACGCGGCCGCCGGCCTCTTTTGCCATCGCTCCGACTAAATCCATGCATACACGCTGAAAAATGGCCCTTCCAAATAATGCTTGTGACAAACGGTGTATTGTGGTAAAATTACATCCGTTATGTAGAAACCCAATTTTTTTCACAATATGATTCGAGGGGGATTTGGACATGGCCGACTATCAACCAAAGGATATCCGTAACATTGCTTTCTTGGGACATGGCAGCGAGGGCAAGACGACTTTGACGGAGTCGATGCTCTTTGCTGCCGGCCATATCGACCGTCAGGGCCGCGTGGAGGACGGAAATACCGTCAGCGATTTTGACTCCGAAGAGATTAAGCGCGGCATTTCGATCAACACCTCCGTCGCGCCCGTAGAGTGGAAGGGTACCAAGGTCAACATCATCGACGTTCCCGGTTATTTTGATTTTGTGGGCGAGATGATGGGGCCGGTCCGCGTGACACAGACCGTCGGCATCGTGATCAACGCGGTCAACGGTATCACCGTAGGCGCCGAAAAAGCCTGGGAAATGGCCGAAAAGAACGGCCTGAGCCGCATGTTTATTGTCAACCAGATGGACCGCGAGCATGCTAATTTTGACAAGGTTCTGGAGCAGCTGCGCGAGACATACGGCGGTTCCGTGGTGCCGCTGCTGGTGCCCATCGGCGCCGGCGCCGGTTTCCGCGGCGTGGTCAACGTGCTGGAAGGCACGGCCTTTGAAGGCGCTAACAAGACATTGAAGTCCATCGACGTGCCCGCCGAGTTGACGGCCAGGCTGAAGGATGACGAGATGGTCATCACCGAGGCTTCCGCCGAGGCGATCGATGAACTGCTTGAAAAGTTCTTCTCCGAAGGCGAGCTCAGCCATGATGAGGTGCTGGAAGGTTTCCGCGCCGGCATGAAGTCCGGCAAAATCGTGCCGGTCGTTTGCTGCAGTGCCGTGACAGGAGTTGGCGTGGCACCCCTGCTTGATATCATGAAGAGCTACCTCAACTGGCCCAGCGGCACCGTGGCCGAAGGTGTCAACCCCAAGAACGATGAACCCGTCCGGCGCAAGTGTGTCAACGAGGAGCCCTTCTCCGCCTTTGTGTTTAAAACCATCGCCGACCCCTTCGTTGGCAAGCTGTCGCTGGTGCGCGTCATGTCGGGCGTTCTGACCCCCGCTACCGCGCTGTACAACGCTAACGATGAGAAGGCTGAAAAGTCCGGCGGCCTGTTCGTGCTGCGCGGCAAAAAGCAGTCATCTGCCCAGCAGCTGAACGCCGGCGATATCGGCGCCCTCAGCAAGCTGCAGTTTACATCCACCGGTGATACGCTGTGCGACGCGGCCGCCCCCATCCGCTATCCCGAGCTGGTCTACCCCCTGGGCAACTTCTCCAAGGCTGTCTACGCCGCCAAACAGGGCGAGGAAGACAAGGTGTTCTCCGGCATCAACAAACTGATGGAGGAAGATCCGTCCATTAAGATCGAAAAAAACACCGAGACCACGGAGAACGTGCTGTCCGGCCAGGGCGATCTGCACCTGGACGTGATCCGTTCCAAGCTGTCCAACAAATACGGTGCCAACGCCGTGCTGCAGGATCCCAGGATCCCCTACCGCGAGACCATCCGCAAGACTGTCTCCTGCCAGGGTCGCCACAAGAAGCAGTCCGGCGGCCATGGCCAGTTCGGCGACGTATGGATCGAGTTCAGCCCCATCGGCGATACCAACATCGACTTTGAGTTTGTCGATGCCGTTGTCGGCGGCGCAGTGCCGCGCAACTTCATCCCCTCGGTTGAAAAGGGCCTGCGCGAGAACATCGTCAAGGGCGTATTGGCCGGTTATCCCATGGTGGGCCTGCGCGCCAAGCTTTATGACGGATCCTACCACGCGGTCGACTCCTCCGAAATGGCCTTCAAAACCGCCGCCCGCATCGCTTTCAAAAAGGGCGCCGCCGACGCCAGCCCCGTTCTGCTGGAGCCTGTTATGCACGTAGAAGTGATGGTGCCCGATGAGTACATGGGCGATATCATGGGCGATGTATCCACCCGCCGCGGCCGCATCATGGGCATGAACCAGGTGGATGGCATGCAGCAGGTGGTGGCCGAGGTGCCGCTGGCCGAGATGTTCAAGTACGCGACCGATCTGCGCTCAAAGACCCAGGCGCGCGGCAGCTTCACGATGAAGTTTGAGCGCTACGAGGAAGTGCCGACGGATGTCGCCAAGAAGATCATCGAAAACGCTGTCAAGGAAGAGGAAGAGGACGAGTAAGCCCTGTTCCGGGGATCAAACACAGCTTTGCAGCCCGGCCGGTCGGCCGGGCTGTTTTGTCCCCTCTTGCTTTTTAATCCGCAAGGGTATAGAATCCATTCGCTGTCGGGGAGAGACCCCGGGCGTATGATCTGCCTGATGGACAGGCAGGTGTGATGGCGACCCTGCCCGCGGTAAAGCCCGCGAACGGGGAAGAGGAAAAATGATTTGAAACTTGGTTGGATGAACCCCGGGCGAGTGATCGCGCTGGGCTTCGGCGGCCTGATCTTGGTGGGAACCCTGCTTTTAATGCTGCCATTCGCGGCAAACCCCGGTGTCACAATACAATGGGTGGACGCCCTGTTCACCTCAACCAGCGCTGTGTGCGTCACCGGCCTGATCGCCATAGATACGGCGGACCACTTCAGCATATTCGGGCGTGTGGTGGTCGCCCTGCTCATACAGCTTGGCGGCCTTGGCATCACATCCGTCGGCGTCGCCTTCATCCTGCTGACCGGCAAGGAAATAGGCCTGCGCGAGCGCGTATGGGTGCGCGAAGCCCTTAACCTGACCAGCCTGCAGGGCACCGTGCGCCTGATTAAGTCTGTCATGGCGGTCACCTTCAGCTTTGAACTGATCGGCATGGCGCTCAGCTACATTGTCTTTTCAAAGAACTATGAGCCGCTCTCGGCGCTTGGCATCAGCGCGTTCCATTCCATAGCGGCTTTCAATAACTCCGGGTTTGATATACTGGGCGGCTATCAAAGCCTGACCGCCTATAAGGATAATGTGCTCCTGAACCTGACGACCTGCGGACTGATCTTATTCGGCGGTCTTGGCTTCTACGTCATCCGGGAAGTCTGGGCAAAGCGTTCATGGCGCGCCCTCAGCATGAACACCAAGAT
>JAEWRJ010000201.1 GCA_023460055.1 Bacillota bacterium
GGCTGGAAGGGCAGTAACACTGACGAACGGTCCTTTAGCAATCAAAGCGGAATAACTTTTCTCCCCGCGTAAACCTTGATGATCATCGTAAGCATCAGGGCAAAAAACAGGCTCAGGACCGCGGGCATGATGCCGTAGCCCATCAAGGCGCCCAGCAGGCCAAACAGCGGCGGCATCAGCGTACTGCCCAGGTAGGCCCCGGCCATCTGGACGCCGATCAAGCTTTGGCTGTGCTCATCGCCGAAGGTGCGGGGCGTTTCGTGCAGCATGGCGGGGAAGATGGGCGCGCAGCCAAGGCCGATGAGAAACAGGCCGGCCAGCAGCACAGGCTCGAGCGGGAAAAGCAGGCAAATGATCCCCATCACGATGCCGGAAAGGCCCAGGTAGATCATCTTGCGCTGCGGGATGATGAGGGAGAGAAAGCCGCCCAGCATGCGGCCCAGGGTGATGCCGCCGTAGTACAGGGCGATCCAAAGCGCCGCCGTATCCTTGGCGATGCCCCGGTAAAGGACCAGGTAGCTGGCGCCCCACAGGCCGACAGTCGATTCAAGCGAACAGTAAAAAAAGAAGGTGCCGATCGCGGGGAGCGCCTTGGGCAGGCGGAGCACCTGAAGGAGACTCAGCCCCTTCGCCTCCCCTTCCCTGCGGGGGGCAGGGGTTTCCTTTGCCTGCCTCCACAGCGGCAAGGCGATCAGCAGCACGATCGCCAGGCTCAGCTGGATCAGCCCGATGGCGCGGTAGCCACTCTGCCAGCCGCCTGCCTTTAATATAAAGGAGGACATGATCACAGGCCCCAGCGTTGCGCCTACACCCCAGAAACTGTGCAGCCAGCTCATATGGGAGGCCTTGAAATGCATGGCGACAAAGTGGTTCAGCGCGCTGTCCACGCTGCCTGCCCCAAGGCCCAGCGGTACAGCCATCAGGCAGACCAGATAAAAGTCCCGTGATATAGAAAAACCCAGCAAAGCGAAAGCGGTCATCCCCACGCTGACAAGCGTGACCTTCCCCGTGCCAAAGCGCTTGAGCAGCCGGGCGCTGCTCAGGCTGGATATGATCGTGCCGCCGGTGATGATCATCGACACAACGCCGGCCACAGAAATGGGCACCCCAAGCGTACCATGCATCGAGGGCCAGGCACTGCCCAGCACCGAATCCGGCAAGCCCAGGCTGATAAAGGCCAGATAGATCAATATAAGCAGCGCTGTCATAAACTGCTCAGCGGATATCGATGGACGGCAGGATGGTGACGATGCGCCGCCTGGTGCCGCCCAATGCCTTGACCAGACCGGTCTGCGCCTGGCTGCGGCTGTAGATCTGGGTAACGATCTGCTGGGCCTCGCGTTCGCGCAGGAGGTTGGCGGCGGACAGGATGAGCGCGCGGGCAATGCCCTTCCTGCGGTATTCCGCCCGCGTGTACAGCGTGACAAGGGCGGCGCTTTGGGGCGAGCCGCCGGTCATGATCATCTCGCTGACAGGCTGGCCGCCGCGGTAAAAGCCCAGCGCCATAAAATAGGGCTGCTGCATCTGCAGGGTCAAAAAGTCGTGATTGATGGGCGTCATGCGGTAAGCGTTGACCCGCTGCAAAAACGCGTGCTGCTCCTGCACGCTGGAAAGCGGCACGGAAGCGAGCTGGCAGCCCATCGGCGTCTGCGGCGGGCTGAGCGGTACGGGCATCACATACTCTTCCTGCGCGTCGGCATTCATAAAGCCGTTGCGGCTGTAGAAGTTGAGCATCTCCCAATCCCCGCTGGAAAGCTCAGTATAAATGCGGCCAGGCACGCCGGGAAAACGGGCGCGCATCTGCTCCGCCCGGCCAAGCAAGGCCCCCAGCAGAAGATCCCTGGCCGATGGCTGCGCCGCGATATACAGATAGATCACCAGCGGTTTATCCGGATACATTTCTGTATTCATGGTGGGGATGACAAAGCCCAGACCCATCTGGACATAGCGGTCATTGGCGACAAAAAATACATCCTGAGGCGGGATGCCCTGGTAGGGCGCGGTCGGGTGAGACAGACGCATATATCTTCACGTACTCCTATTGCGTTGGGATGCCGCGGCGGCGGTGTTTCTCGGTATCGATCAATCGATCAGGCCCCTGCCGGGCGTGATGTCGTTGAGCACGCGCCTGACCTCGGGCAGCGCCTGCATCAGACGGGCGGTGCAGCTTTCCAGCAGGTCCTGGGGAAGGCGGGCGGGCACAGGCTTATAATCGCCGCCGGCGCTGGTGAGCGTGACGGCCCTCAGGGCGACGGTCAGCTCCTCAGGCGCGCCCTGCACCGGCGAAAGGGCGGCAAAGTACTTGTACAGCCGCTTTTGCAGCCCGGCCTTGCGGATCTCATCACGCAGGATGCCATCCGCCTTGCGCAGGATGGCCAGCCGCTTTCTGGTGGCCTCCCCTTCCACGCGCAGGGCAAGCCCCGTTTGGGGAAAAGGCTGCGCCAGGCAGATATCGCCAGGCAGGTTGAGCGCTTCGCCTACATAGCGGATCTCCCCCGGGAACAGATCGATCAGGGGCTTGATCACGGGCTTGCCGGAATCCAGTTGCGGCATCTCCTGACTCCCGGCCTCAGGGCTGCCGGCTGTGGCGGGTAGGATGACCGCGTCGTGGGGAAGATCCGCCGCGGCTTGCGCCAGCACAGCCAGCCTGAGCGCCGCGATCGCCTCCGCTTTCTCGCGGTTTTTGACAAGGCCTGCGAGAGCCTGGCAGAAGCGCTCCTGCGCGTCGATCACCTGCAGCCTGATGCCCAGGGTATCGCGGTAATAATAAAGGATGTCTTCACGCTCGTTTTCCCGCAGCAGGCAGTTGTCGATCAAAAAGCAGGTCAGCCGATCCCCCAGCGCCCGATGCGCCAGCGCCGCGGTGACGCCGCTTTCCAGGCTGCCGGTGATCTCGCAGATCGCGGTCCCGCCGCCGATTCGATGCTCCAGATCGCTTCTGGCGGCGTTGATAAAGCCGCTTTCGCTGTAGTGCATGGTGCAGGCGCAGACATCCTTGGCAAACTGAAGCAGGATGCTCACGCCGTCAGGATCATTGCTTTCGGGCTGAAAACCAAGGCCGAACAGGGGCAGCGCCGCGTGGGCAAACCCGATCACCTGCTCCTGCGCGTGGGCGATGGGCACAAGCTCGCTGTTCAGTTCCAGCGCGGGCAGGCTGTCAAGGTACCGCTCGCTGTGATGAAGGCCCTTGGTCACAGCGCTTGGTGAAAACACGACCGTCACGGCCTCCCGCAGGGTACGGCGCTCCAGCAGCTTTCCGCCCAGCAGCAACGCCATCGCGGGCGCCGCGTCGCCCAGGGCCAGCACAGGCAGGCCGCTTGAGAGCAGCCGGCCATCCAGCATACCGGGCAGCTCGCCTGATACGCCGCCGGCCAGCACAAGGCCGCGCGCGTCCTGCGCCATGACCTGCTCATAGGGCGTATCGCCCGGCAGCACCTGGCAAAAGATGCGCTCGGCGCGCAGCTTCATGGCCACGGCCCCGGCGTAGCGCTGGTCAAAATTCAGTATCAGCAGCTTATCCCGCATCCTGTTTCCTTTCGTCCTACGAGTCCGGCTCGTCCCTGACGACCCAGAACTCCGTATGTTCCATCAGCCAATTGTCGGCCCGCTCGCTAAGCGCCAGCTGTGTAGCCTGGTTGGCTATGCCGTTGGCGTTGAGCTGAATGGATGCCTGGAAGACCTTCAAAGCGTCTGAGGTGCGCTGGCTGTAAAAGCCCGTGATGTCCTCCTCAGCCAGCAAGCCGACGCGGTTGAGGCGCTGCTGCAGCGCCTTCACTTTCTCGCCGCTATGCCCCATGCGCATGGAAGTATCGGCCAGGTCCCGCACCGTACCGTAACCC
>JAEWRJ010000202.1 GCA_023460055.1 Bacillota bacterium
GAGGTTTCGGTGCGCTTATCCATATCTTCCTGCGCGGGCATGCTGATCAGGTCATCCTTGCTGACCGGTGTAGGTTCTATGCTTCTGCGCTCCTGAAGGTCAAGCTCCTTATGATTCTGATTCATGGCGATTCTCCTTATCTTTTCATTGGAAGCGATAAACTGACTGAATTGTGTCAGGGGAGGTTGCTGTGTAACGGGGAACAGAAATAAGGTTCCTTACTGTGTATAGGTGACCTCAATACCAAATGGTTGCAGTTCAGTATCAGGAAATGAAAATTTCATTTTTATCATTCATTCTCCAACCTGATTAACCTCAGGCGGCTATCAGCAGATTGAATAAACTGCTCAAGCGGAAGCGCGCCCTCAATGAACTGAATAAACAGATCATCAATTCCGCTTCGATCCTCTAAGCGCTGTATCTCGCTCGGAATATAAACATGTGATAGCCTGTCCTTCATCATTTTTACTTCTTCCTCAGTCAAGAGGTAACGGAGTGTGGATTCTGCCTCAGTAAGTATTGCTTGGAACTGAGCGAGGTCCGCTTCGTAGCTTGGAACTGATTTTGCGCCTTGCCGGAGAGCGGAGTCGATCATGCCTTGTACATCCGAGATCAGATAACGGTAGCGGTCAACTTCACTTTCGTACAGAGGATTCTCCACTGCTTCTGTCCAGTTGGCAGACACCAAAGCGATAGTCGTAGTTGGCAAGTGCTGAGCACATGCTTCCAGGAAGAGCATTGCTTCATCTTGTAAAGCGCTGCGGCTTGATACAGCAACTGCTTTCAAATTGCCTCTGCCCAGCGGAATACTATCCGGCTGCAGAGAGTACATGACCATGTCAAATGGTGCGGATAGAGAAGCGCCATCATGTTCCATTGATGGGGAATAACTGACACTATTTGAAATCATCTCTCTGATACCCAGGATATCATCAAACATGTCTTCAGGATTAGGCAGGTCATCTAATACATCCAAGTCAAGTTGGGATATCATTTCCATGATAGATCGGAATAGCTCAGTGTCAAACTTCAAATCATCACCGGTTTGACGAAGATGGTCACGATATAAACGGAGGGCGAGGCGATAGGCTTCGTTTTTTTCCTTTAGGTTAGAAGTCAGACGATATTCCGGGAAATCATCAAATGTTCCATTAGACCATTCGGCAAGTGTTCCGCAGTATGAGGTGAAGTCTCTGGGCGATGACAACCCTGTTTCGTTAAGCAATGATCTGTAATGCTGAGCAACATTAAAATCGAATCCGATAGGGAGCCCGTATGCTAAGCCGTTGTGCGTAAGAACACTTTGTATCATCTCAAGGCTTGAGGTTGTCAGCAAATTTGCCCTGCTATCTTTGGGCAAAGGCAGCAAATAGCCCTTTCCACTCATGCTCTCTATTGCGTGCTGATCGCTATCCAGCACATAGATATCAACTGCCGGGCTTCCGGTCAGCATGGATTCTACCAGCTGCTCGTTCGTATTGAGGTCATCCACTTGTTCAATTTTAATATCAGGAAGCTGTGCCTGAACAAGCTGCATGAGTTGATTATCAATTCGCCCGGCGATCCGAAGGGTGGTCATGTTGTTAAGCCCATTCGGATTGTCTGAGCGGATGAGTACACCGGAGGAACTGATGCCGCAAATTTGTCCGTCATTTAATATAGTTAATTTCATTATGTCATTGGCTGAAAGAGTTGCGCAAGCAATATCTTCCCCTGAGCTAACGAAACGGTACAAAGCGCTTTGTCCGGCATAATAGATACTATCATTGGCATGATTGTATGCGATTGAAACGGAACCAAGATGAGGGATGTAATCGAGCGTACCTAACTGTTTATATTCGTGTGTTTGCGGATTGAAACTGTTCAGCAGAGATACAGTTTCAGTTTGTCCCTGCTGATTCTTGCGTTCCTCACTGGAAGTTAATAGCAGCTCTGAGTTATGATATAACGCAAATGAACGTATGTTAGATCCGGTGTAATCATCATATAAGGCAAAATCGCCCTTGATTATATCAATACTCGCCAGGTGGAAATTGCCCTCAAATTCATTGGGCGCCAGGATGTAGAGTTTCCCGTCAGATAGAATGACATCTTCCGGCGGGAAGACATAAGTTTCTGTCCCCCCTTCTTGAATAAAATGCCGCCAATCAAGCTGGATTTTATCTCCGAAGACAAGGCTGTTTTCTTCCAATACGATAGGCCATAATACACCGGTGTTTCTGTTTAGTGCGTATATCGCTTTATCATCTGTCAACAGGGTATCAAAGTAGTCAGGGTTTTCCTTCTGCCCTAACCACCCGTGATCAAGTTCAGTCACCAATTCCGCCTCTGTTTGTCCTTGCTGCCATGAAAATACTCCGCGGTTCGTTTTGATATATAGTCTTTCCTTCCACACAACGGCAGATGTTGCGCGCAGCTGACCGCTTGATAATTGAGCGGATAGGAGATTCAAATTTGGGCTGTTTTCTGTTCGCGCCATTGATGTTTCTGTTAATACTAGAAGTACAATGATGAGGACGCGTATAAAGTGTTTTTTCATTTTATGCACCTTCATAACTTTTATCGTTCCATAAACTCAGACGGCCATTTTCAAGCATATATACTTCACTGCACAGTGTGCCTATGTCCTGGCTGTAATGGCTGGTTAAAAGAATACATGTACCTTGATCTCTCAGCTGCTTGAGTATTTGACTTATGTCCTTCATCCCATGCCGATCCAAGCCGTTGAAGGGTTCATCCAACAGCAAAATAGGCGGATTCTCCATAATTGCTTGCGCAATGGCAAGCCGCTGACGCATTCCCAAGCTGAATTTGCTTACCGGCTTTGAGCCGGTATTTGCAAGCCCGACTTTTTTCAATATTTCATCAATATCTTGCTTACCGATCTTTCCTTGAAGCCCTGCTAATATTGCCAAGTTGCCGCGCGCGGTGTATCGGGGAATAAAAGCAGGCGTCTCAATGATGATTCCAATCTCTCCATGATGATCTTGCCGTGTCGAAGCTTTTTGCCCAAGCACAAGGATTTCACCTGTATCAGCGTCTGAAAAACCGCAGATTAAGCGCATTAACACTGACTTGCCTGAACCGTTATCGCCGACGAGTCCGTAGAGTATTCCTTTTCTCAGTTGGAGGCTGACATTATCAAGAACTTTATTGTTCCTGAATGATTTGCTTACATTTATGATATCGATCAAGATGTCGTTCATTCTTTCCTCCTATAGTTGGTACAAATTGTCCAGCATACGCTTTTTTCGTATCCCGATCCACGTGCTCGATATAATGAAAAATAAACACAGGAGAGGAAGAGCCCTCAGCACGTAGCTGATTTGCGGGAAATAAGGGTTCATATCATCACCAATAATAGATAGCTTGGCCCAGGATAAAGGGGAGAAAAAGTACATTCTGTAAGGCATCATAGTCTCAATAAAATAATCAAGAAAGACAATGACGCTCACGATAGAAAGTGCTAACAGCCTCCGTATACCGGATGAAAAGGTAAATAACATGAGCCCCAACGCCAGCCAGGCGAGATATAGCAAAAGATAGGTCCACCCCATAGCTTGGAGAGGGTTATACTTTGCAATCAATAAGCCGGGTACATATATGGATATACCGTTTACTGACCGTCCCGTGCTCATGGTTTTGAGCACTTTGTCCCATTTAGGGCCGAAGTTCAAAGTCCAAGTCAGCACGCATATTAACAACTGTATGAAAAGCATGTAGAGCAAAACTACAATGGCGATATAAAGAATACGCCCTACTGCCCAACTTTTCCTGTCAGAACGCGCCCACTCGAATATGGCATTTTCATGCAGATAAGGCGCGTCAGAAAGCAGAAAAACTAAACCAAAGCTCATCGTAATCAGTGCGAGGCTGTTATTAACAAGCACAGCGTACAGACCGCCTGCATGTATACTCAGCCTGTACTGACGTGCCGCTTCTCCCAGCGTAAATGTCCTGTCCCACATGAACAGAGCAAGGAAAAGCGCGACGAGATATGGCGCGGGGGATAGGAAAAGATAATGCAGAAGACCTTTACACACTCGAAAGCTGCGCCTCAGACTAAGCATCTATTAACCTCCTCTTTGAAAGCAGTACGAATGAAATGGTAAAGATCAAGGTGGGGATTGCCAGGATCAACGAACATAACAGAAAGGCGCCAAGAGGGGTTTGCGCATCTACCATACCAAATGAAACGGCATAGAGACCCGGAATTGACAGTATACCGACAATACGATTCAGCACCGAATTTAATAGTATTGGTACAGCGTAAATCATTGAGCGGTTGGCTGTTACTGTAGACATGAGCATAGATGCGGATGCCCATAAAGCGCCAAAGATGAACGTCAAGGCAACATGGAAAGAGAAATATAGTACCCATCTTCCTTGCTTAACGATGTCGTTCATATACTGAAAGTAAGTAGAAACAGCCGCAGGATTCAGTTCGGCAAAAGGAAGGGCTGCTAACAAGAAGATTATCATAGATAAACTTGTTATTAGTCCTCCCGCGACAGTACCGGCAATAATCTTGCTCAATCTGTAGCGTTTGCTGCTTATACGCGAAATCAGGTAATGAAAAGCATGAAACTCCCAATCCTCAGCGAAACCTGCTCCGAAAGGAATCACAGCCGCAAAGGGAAGAATATCCATGAGGGCAACGGTCTGAGCGTCACCAAGGTAGTCAAGCAAGTGGTGCTTATTTCCCCATAGTATAGCTTGAGAAAGCCCTAAGTCATACGCACTTATAAAATATAAGGCAGCTGCCCCGATGACAGCCCAAACAAAGCGATGATTGATGATAGCGCGCTTTAGATCCTGGTTAATTACTTTTATCATAGCACTTCCTCAGAGTAGTTTATATCCTATCAATACAATATTTGCTCACCTGTTATAGCATTGAAGTGCATGGCTTCATCTATCGTTTCCTCCGCGTCCATCTGTAGAAGCTTATAGCTAAAAGTCCATGCAGGGATCAGTTCAGCAGTGCTTGCGTTTTTGTAGCTGAAAACAGGAATATAATTGTAGGTAATTTTGTAAACAAATATTGATTCATCTGATGAGAACAATATAGATTCAAGAGCTTCATTAAATGATTCAACTGCGCCATCAATGTCTATTTTTGGGCTTGTTTGGATAATTTCTCCGGGGAAGGCAGGACAGCCAAAGATCCTGATAACCTCCAGCCCATCTTTGGTTACTGCAAAGCAAATAAATCCTCCTGTTATAGAAAGCTCATTTGTATCATTAATTTGGTTCGGGTAAATGGGAACGTCATTGTAGTATACATGGAAGAAGATGAGGTATGCAGGATTCATGGCCAGGATAGAGTCATATCCTGTGTTAGGCAAAAAGCCTATCGACTTCATCTGTTCGACTTGCATTTTATAAAAGTCAGTGGTCAGAACATCAATATGGAAAGGATCTGATTCTTGTAACCCTAACATCATTATAAATGTCTGAGATTGCTGAATTGCGTCTTGTAAGTGCAAGCCATCAATACTGTGATCAAGCCAGTACTGCGGATCAATATTGCTATTGCTATTGCTTGTTCTTAGGCTTCCATAAGACATATATATGTCATTACCGGCTGAAATGTAAAGGTTGCTATCATACCAAAACAAACTGTCCGAGCAATCCTTAACAGTTAAATCGGTATGATTTTTTTTATTTGTATCTCCACTAAAAAAGCTGATAGCCTCCTCTGTGGGATTCCAACACCAAGGCTTCGCCTTAATAATCTGAGCTTCGTTGCTCGAAACATCATCAACAACAGCGTCCACCTTAATTTCGACTCCACCCAAATGCCATGTATCAACAAGGCGGTTGGAATCCGCATATATGCTTGCTCCGGGATAAATAATGCAAACCAGGCATAAAGCTATGAATAAGCGTTTCATCAATTTACCTTTCTTTTACTATGGCGTGGAGCTTGTGGCGTCAACTCCACGCCATGTACTATACGGTCATTCAATTTTTGAGAATGACGAATCTTATGGCTGGAACCAGCCGTCTGTTGTTTTCACTCCACCTGTGTCTGATGAGTATCTGGCGATGTTCAATCGATAGTTATAACCATTTCTTCCAAGTGAATTTCCACTACCATCCTTTTCGTATTCTTTATCGTAAACTCCAATTGATGTCGGCAGACGGAGCTGTAGTGTTGCGAAGTCACCATCAGACTTCCTGACCCGATAAATCCATTGCCCCTCCAGTGTAGAAATACCTATTTTGGCAACTGAGCCGGTAGCTGTTGCTTTTGTAGCCCAACCAGAAAGGCCTGCATTTCCAGGTGTTAAGCTGGCTTCAAAATAGACCCAATCTTGATATGCAAAAGCTTGTGAGGTGAAAATAACCATGAGCAACATAGCGATCATTGAGATCTGTAACAGCTTTTTCATTGAGGCTTCCTCCTTTGTGTGCGCTCATATTGTGATATAAGTGATAGCAATTAACTCCCCTTTCTGGTCAAATTTCACTATATTAGCCGTTCACCTGTAATGGCGTTGAACGCAAAAACGCCACTTTCATGATGAAAGAACCAATATGGGATGTATGTGAACCGCTTTTTTACTGTGTCAAGCGGAACAGGAACGTAGTATACTTGCGCATTATCAAAAAATAATTCAATTGGTTCAGATAGAAGTAGATCATCGAAGGATGAAATTAAAAACTGCATGGATCTATCAAATGACATGCAGCTATCCTGTTCGTTTATTGGTTTCATTGCCGCAGCCATTCCCCTGCCTGAATAAAAGAATTCGATACCATCACTGGAAATAATCGCTTGACCCTGTGTGCCGATGATAATGGTATTGTTTATTGTGGTGTAGGATGTGTGGATAACGGGAATATTCATAAAAGCAACTGGAGCAAATATACCGTAGAATGGCTGTGCCTGACTAGCTGAAGTGGATGGATGCAAATCATAATCAATTCCCTGGAGGTCGTTTTGGGTTAACCAACATACGTGAGTAGGAGACATATAACTTATCCCTATTGCTTTGGATACATCAATAAATTCCTGATACGCGGATGAAAACGTGAAGCCATCAAGATTAGGGATGCTACTACCTAAATCGCTTCTATCAACAGCCATGCTAAACAAAGGAGCATAAGTTTCTGCAAAACGACTGCTTGCGTACTCAACATCACCGTACGAAAACGAAAGCGCTTCACCCGATTCTGAAGTAGCTTCGGTTATGTGTTCGTTTGGAGTCTGTCCCATGCTATTAGCTGAGAAGCTATCAGCAAAACCGATTGATTTTACTGTATCAAAGATAGGAATATTGAACTCAACTTCATATGCAATAGCATCTCCAACGGCAATCGAATTGACTGTGCCGTCAAATGTAATTTTGATGTTTTCATTGGCCCACACTTTATGTAAAGAGTATATAGTATTGGAGGTTGCGATGGAAGAAAAAACCAAAGCATTTGCAGCAAAAAACGAGAGAAGAATCGATGCAATGATTTTCAATTTTCCGATTTTCATCATGCTTTACCCTCCTCATATATCCCTTCACTATATATAGGTGACTATAATGCCAAAAGGTTGCAGTAAAGGGAGAACATTGGATAAGAACTATGATCGCGGTAATTTTCATTCTTGAAAAGGTAATGTGTCCTTATTTATTGCACAACTCTCGTTATCTTTCCGTGAAGAAACTCGAATATCATGTCACATGCGCGCGAAATATCCCCCGCGCTGTGACTAGCCAGCAGGATGGTTTTTCCCTGCGCCTTCAGGCTCTGCAGCAGCTCATGTATATCCGCCTGCCCCTGCTTGTCCAGGCCATTGAAAGGCTCATCCAGTATCAGGATATCCGGGTCTTCCATGATGGCCTGGGCGATGGCCAGGCGCTGGGTCATGCCAAGGGAGTATTTTCCTACGTGCTTTTTGCTGTCCGGGTCCAGGCCGACCAAGCGGATCACCTCGTCGATACGCCGCTTATCGGCCTTGCCGCTGATATCCGCCAGCAGGGCCAGGTTTTGCCGGGCGCTGTAATGGTTCAAAAAGCCGGAGTTTTCGATGATGACGCCGGTGGACGGCGCGAAATCTACATCTTTGCCGATCACTTGATCAAGAACTGTGACTCGCCCCTCTGTGGGTTTCGTAAAACCGCATATACAGCGCATCAGCGTGGTTTTTCCGCAGCCATTCTCACCGACCAGGCCGGAGATGGTGCCCGGATGGAGCGTCAGATCAACCTGCTCAAAAATAGTGGCCTCGCCGTATCGTTTTGTCAGTTTTTCTATCAGTATCATGCCGCTGTGTCCTTTCGTGTGAATCGCATGTCCATCTTCTTGGTGATGATCACCATGCCGCCGATCAGCAGGGCATCAATGGCCGCGTAAATCAGCAGCGCAACCGGTACGGTGCTCAGCTCCTGCCCCGGATACACAGCGCCGATATTGGCCAGGGTGGCATAATTGGTCGGGATAAGCGCCCGCAGCCAGGGGGGAAAGCTTTCCCAGGTCAATGTGATGGCCAGCATAAGGATGGACACATAGATGATCAGGCCTATATTGGGCTTACCCGCCAGCGAAAAAAGCAGAATGACCAGCACCATCGTAAACCAGAACGCGAACAGCATGGCAAACGCCAGCAGGTTTGCCCGCAAGGGAGAAATCACGCGGATAAAATCGGGAACGAACTCAGGCCCATACATCAGGCCGGGATCGCTGCTGACCATGCTCCATCCGTGGCCGGGGGTCAGGTAAGGAAGCGTCAAGGCCATGCTCAGCAGGCTCAGCATACCGATCATCAACAGGGGGATGAAGGCGCAGAATAGTATTTGCGCGCGCAGCCATTTCAGGCGGGTCGTGCGCATCAGCATGTTTAGCTGAGCGGGGATACGCCTGGGGATCTCTGACACCATGATCAAAAAGTAGGCGCTGATCATCAGCAGGTTGCCGAACGCGCGGGACAGGTAAACATACAGCGCCTCGCCCGCGTGGGCTGTGAGGGAATAGATAGAGAGGGTCCTTTCAAAGTCTTTTCCGTTGATATACCCCAATAATATGATGATGAGGATCATGATGACCGTGCGCGGCGAGTGGATCCAGTCGCTTATCTGCCCGCGTATCAAGGCCCGCATGGAGCGCAGATGTTCACGCATAGCAGGCCCTCCTCCTGATCCCGGCATAATATACGATGAGGCTGAGAACGAGAAGCACGCCATAGGCGATCAGCGCCTGCTTCACCCTTTCCGGCGTCTGCCCGTCATTGAATAAGGTGGCAGGGCTGATCAGGCGGACGCCGGTCAGGTGAAAGCTGAGGCTGCCGGACCACAGCTGATAGATACAAGCGGGAATGGTGACGGCCAGCAGTTTGTCGGGCACCCAGACGGCGGCAGCCAGGGCAACGATAGACCATACCCCGGCTGAAAGGGCAAGCCCCAGTGTAATATGCAGATAGATCGGCAGCGCGTGCGCGACGGACACCCAGGCGAAGAACAAGGTATCTTCCATGAAAGGCACTTCGTGATTAGGGTAGGCGATGGGGTCATAAGGCAAGGCCAGCAGGTTCCACAGCAGGAAGTGGATGGCAAAGGCCCCGCCAATGGCGGCGGCAGCGGCCAGGAAGCTGACGAAAGCCTTGCGCGCCGTGTAGCTGCCGACGGAGCCGCGCAAAACGCTCCAGCGCATGATGCCCGAGCGCAGGTCATCCACCTGGCTGATGGCATGAGTTGTGGGCGAACAGAAGGGCTGCAGCAGAATTGCTCCGCCGAAGAAGATGCCGCCCAGGCTGAGCGTCAGCGCGCTTTCCCTAAGTTCCAAGGGTTCGTTTGCCAGATTATTAAGATATACGGGCAAAGCGTAACCCTGCAGGGTCAGAAAGAAGACAAGGGTGGAGAGAAAGAACATGGGGGAGGTAAAGGCGCGCTTCAGTTCCTTTCTCATGGCTGGCCACCCGCTTCTTCCCAGGAGATGAATCCCGGGTAATCGGATGCTTCACGCCGGTTATCGAATCTGTCGATCACCTTGCCCGTTTGTGCATTGAAAAGTACGGTTTTATATTCTGTCATGGAGCGCTCTTCCACGTCCATGCCGGTATAGTCGCGCAGCTCTTTGGTGGGGCTGTTCACATAATGGCATCTGACTGCCCACACGGGCAGTGCATAGAACACAGCGGACTGTATCCATTCATAGCCCGGTTTTCTGGATGCGCCAGGCTCGTTATAGAGTGCAAACCCCAGTTCCACATCAAATATTTTGCGGATATGACCTGCCATGATCTCCTGCTCTATGCTCCTCTGGATCAGGGAGTAATACTGCAGAGGAACATCCTCAGCTAAAGTATTGATCAAACGAAGTTTATTGCCGTTGATATTAATGGACTCGAAGTCTCGTATTTGAAACATTATATGGATAGCCAGACGATGGGCATCATCCCTTGGCTCATCTACACCATCCAACACATGACCCAAAATAGGGATATCAGCTTCTTTCTGCATCAATAAAAAGGTATAACCTTCAGGGAGGAGCACCTTACCGGTTCTTTTGCTTTTTGTCTGATTAACTCGCAATTCGTATGGCCTATCATAGTGCCACTCACCGTAGCCACTGATACTTATGACTTGATTTAAATAGTCGATGGCTTCTCCAATGGTCAGGTCATTATGCTCTGCATAGGCTTTGCTGAAATCAAAGGGAGGATAGTGTATGAAAGTTTGGGTGTCCCCTTTCACTTCGCGTTCTGCTCGGGAGTAGTCATCCAAGCTGATATTGAAAAGCAAGCTTTCATGCATTCCGCTTGTCCATTCCCTTCCCAATCCAGATACATCAGGGACAGTAAAGTCTGGAATCATCTTTAGTATGGGAAAAGACTCTGTCATTGGTACATAGGGTAGTACATCCACGCTGACATCACGCCATGTAGTATGATAGGTTTGAGTCCACCGGCCAGGAGGGCTCTCATTCAACTGCTTGAGGCTGGTCATGCTATCCGCTTGCCCGGTCTGGGGCAACAGCAGACAGATCAACAGGATCAGAGAACATATATGCTTCATGACGCTTACTTCCTTTCTCATGGCCGGCCGCCCGCTTCTTCCCAGGAGATGAAGCCTGGGTAATCAGCTGCATCGGTGCGGTTATTTTTTCTGTCGATTACTTTTCCCGTCTGGGCGTTAATCAGGACAGTTTTGTATTCCATCACAGCGCGTTCCTTTACATCCCAGCCTGAATAGTCGCGCAGTTCTTTTGCCGGGCTGTCCACATAATGGCAGTTCACGGCCCATACCGGCAGGGCATAGAATACCGCATCCTTGATCCAGGATAAATCTGGCACAGTCCTTATTGCTCCGGGTTCATTATAAAGAGCATAACCCAGCTCTACATCGAATATCTTACGGATATGACCGTCTTCTATCTCTTTTTCGATACTTTCCTTGATAGTAGAAAAGTTCATCAATGGGATGTCCTTATCAATTGTGGAAATCGTTGTTACTTTTCGTCCGCCGATGTAGATTGCCTCAAACGTCCGAACCTGATACATAGTAAATGGAGAATAACTGATATATCCATCGCTATAACCATCGATGCCATCGAACATATGGCCCAATACTGGTATGTTGTTAAGCTTTTGTAGAAAGAAAAATGTATATCCTTCAGGTATCAATACCGCGCCAGTTTTCTTACTGGTTGTTAGATTAACATGAAGTTCTTTGGGCCATTCATGCCGCCATTCTCCATAACCAACTACATTCATGATTTCAGAAAATTTATTTATAGCTTCATTCGGCGTCAGCAGGTTGTTATGCGCGTAGACTTGCGCGCTATCAAAAGGAGGATAATAGTTAAATGTTGTCGTGTTTCCCTTCGCTTCATTTTCATCCCTATCGTAATCAGCGAGACTAAGTGTAAAATGACAGATATCTTCAACTTTACTACTCCATGAACTTCCAAGAATAGAAACATCAGGAACACGCATGTCAAACATGACTTTATCTACGGGGAAAGAATCGACATCCGGAACAAAAGGGGAGACACTGACATTGATTTCCCGACCTTTAGCCTGGTATGTTTGATTCCATTGTTCTGGTATCTGCTCACGCAGCTGCCGGATGCTGATCATGCTGTCCGCTTGCCCTGCCGAGGGGAGCAACAGACAGATCAACAGGGTCAGAGAACATATATACTTCATGACGCTTATTTCCTTTCTCATGGCCTGCCGCCCGCTTCTTCCCATGAAATGAAACCGGGATAGTCCGAGGCTTCACGCCGGTTATCGAATCTGTCGATCACCTTGCCCGTTTGCGCGTTGATGAAAAGAGTCTTGTACTCCATCACAGAGCGCTCATGCACATCCAGACCTGAGTAATCCCTTAGTTCCTTGGTGGGGCTGTTTACATAATGACACCGCACTGCCCACACCGGCAGGCCGTAGAACACTGCGGTCTTCATCCATTCTGCGCTTCCAAATGTCATGGTAGCACCGGGTTCATTATAGAGTGCATAGCCTAACTCTACATCGAATATTTTGCGGATATGACCAGCCATGATCTGCTGTTCTATGCTCTTCTGAATTAAGGAAAAGTCCAATAACGGCACGTCATCCTCAAGCATATCGGTTTGACGAACCATTTGCCCCCAAATATCGATCGCCTTGAAGTCGCGCACCTTATATACCATTTCGATATGCATACGAGGTGCTTTGTCCCCTGGATCATCCACGCCGTGTAATACATGGCCAAGGATGGGAATGCCGCCCATTTCTTGCAACAAGAAAAATGTATAACCTTCTGGCAGCAGAACCTCCCCGTTCTTTTTGCTTGTTGTAAGATTGGCTTGCAATTCTTTAGGCATATCATAACGCCATTCTCCATGGCCTACAGTGTTCATGATATTTTTCAAAAAGCTGATAGCCTCACCAATAGTCAACTCATTATGCTCAGCATAGGCCTTGCTGAAATTAAACGGAGGATAGTACAGGAGCGTTTGAGTGTTCCCTTTTGCTTCCATCTCTGCGCGGTTGTAGTCATTTAAACTGATATTGAAAGCGATACCATGTGGTATTCTGCTTGTCCATTCCCCGGTTAAGGAAGATACATCAGGAACGGAATAGTCAGGTATCAGTTTCAGGATGGGAAAAGCCTCTGCCTGCGGCACATAGGGCGCAACATCTACACTGACCTCACGCCATGTAGTCTGATAGGTTCGAGTCCATCGACTTGGAGGATGCTCATTCAGCTGCCGGATGCTGATCATGCTGTCCGCTTGCCCGGCACAGGGAAGTAACAGACAGATCAATAGGATCAAGATAAGCCCCGGGATCGACAGTCTTTTGATCATCTCAGTGTTCTCCTTCATGTGCTTGGTCTCTTCTTCGCGGGATAGGGTTCTTCTATTCCGCCTTCACATGCGGAATGAGGATATAATCGTCCTTTACGCCGAAGCGCAGGGCGTCCGGGTAGGTTTCCAAGGGAACAAACTCATTGATGACGATGGATGTCACGGGCTTCGTGGAATCGACGATCTGATCCTCCCACTCGCCCTGATCGTTTTGCGCCCAGGCGTGATTGCCGGTGAAGCCCGCCGCCCAGTCGGCCTTTGTAAGCGGGTTTTTCCCCTCGGCGTCGGTCAATTTTGCCTCGTCCATCCAGGTCCATGTGGTATCGGCCACTTCCTCCATCGTGACGCCCGCGTCAAAGATCAGGTCAACGCTTAAATAAACGCGGATGGGCGTAAACAAGGCCTCCGTCACCCGGATCAGGTGGTTGCCGGCGCGCCGATCCGCCGGCAGTTTCAGGCTGTATACATCCTTCAGGCCGCCCTTATCCATGGTGAAGTCCAGCTCCTTGGGGCTGTCTTTATAACGGAAGGGCAGGCGCACCGAAAAGCGGTCGCTCAGCTGCGCGCCGCTCAGGTCAAACTGCACCCAGCTGATCACCTCGCCGGGGTTGGGCCCGGCCATGCTGTTTGAATATCCCAAGGGATAGACGCGCTGCCCATCCACCTCCGCCCAATCCATCGTTTGCCAGGAGATACCATCCTTGGCGGCCGCCGGAAAACCCTGATAGGATGCCTCGTCCATCAAAGTTTCGTCCGGAAAGCGCTCAGCCGCCTCCCTGTCGCGCACCGAGTAGGCCACGCGCAGGTACTTGCCGTCGTACACGGCCTCCGTCACCGCCACATCCACATGCGGAAAGCTGTAGGAAGCCAGATCCTTTTGCAGCATATCCTCCGCCTGCGGCTGCACACGGGAAAGCTCCGGGTTATGCTGCCCCATCATCTTGAAAATGCCGAAGCCGTCCGTCAGCGCGAAGGCCGTCGCCGTCATCAACAGCAGGGCAAGGGCCAGGATCAGCCGAAGCGACATGCGGCCTGCCCCGCGGCGCGGGCCCTTGTTTTCCTTCATGCGCAAGCGCACCCGGCGCTTGATATCCTCCGTCATACACAGCGCGGCCAGCCTGGTATCGGCTTTTTGCGCGAAACAGTCCATGCGATCACTCATCGTACCACTCCTTCAACTCGCCTTTCAGCTTCTCCCTGGCGCGGCGCAGCCTGGATGTGACGGTCGCCACAGGCACGCGCAGCATGCCCGCTATTTCCCGCACATGAAAGCCCTGGTAGTAGTGCAGCAACACCGCTTCCTTGTATTTGGGGGAAAGGTTCATCACCTTTTCAATCACCGTGTCATCCTGATGGTCATCGGCCCCGGATATATTCGGTATGCTCTCCAAGGCCTGTGCCGAGGTTTCGAGGCGCAGGCGGCGCTTTCTCTGCGCGCTGCGGCAGCAGTTGATGGCAATGGCGCTCAGCCAGGTATATTCCTTGCTCTCCCCCCTGAACGTATGGTAGGAGCGGTGGGCGCGCCAGAACACCTCCTGCGCCGCGTCCTCCGCCAGGCCTCTGTCGCCCAGCATCATAAAACAAAGGCGAAGAATGCCGTCGCCGTGCTCTTC
Source organism: Bacillota bacterium (assembly GCA_023460055.1). GTDB lineage: Bacteria > Bacillota > Clostridia > Christensenellales > Aristaeellaceae > UBA1038. The sequence goes on from JAEWRJ010000202.1 coordinate 14,907, forward strand.
CATCATTCGCTCAATGGCCGCTTCCGCGCTTTCGGCCGGGCCAACCTCTGCCGCAAGCCTGTCTATTCCGGGTATCAACAGCTTATCTCCCCCCTGCCAACCGGCTTTTTGTTCCTTCACAGTATATGACTCCGGCAATGGCCAAAATGTTGCGTGGTATAAAAATATTTTTTTGATAGTAAGTCAAAAAGGGGCTATGGCTCGCACAGAGGCCACAGAGACACGGAGGCGGCGGGACAAGCCCGCCTTATCACAGAGAAAATTTATCTATTGACGTTTCCCTAAAAGCGCTCTGCCCCCTCTGTGCGCACCGCAGGTACGATTGCCGGGAGCAAGGCAAGAAAGCGAGATGAATTCTGATGATCCGTAAGCGTCAAACCTGACCCATCTACCCATAGTAGAAAGGGAATGAGAGAATAGTGCTCGAAAGGCTGTCAAAAAGTAATGAGGAAACAAGTGGTCACAGCCGGAAGGAGCAAGCGAGATGGGACCGGAGGAAGCGAGGGTTGAGCGCCGGGAATCGAATATGATCAAATGGCGGCAGCAGGTGAATGAATGTCGCAATAGCGGGATGACGATCAGGGCATGGTGCGCGCGCGAGGGAATATCGGAGGATTCATATTACTGCCGTCAGAGCAAAGTGTGGAAAGCGGATCGGGATGCGGGGAAGAGCGCGGAAGCGCCGCGTATAAAAGGCCCAGCAATCCATGAAAGGGATAGTCTCTCAGCAGCAGCCATAGTACCGTGTTCCATACCGTATGCTGAGACTGGAAAAGCAGAAGGTTTCAGGCCCGCGCTGGTGCTGAGGAAGGAAGCGTGGACGGTGGAAGCGGCAGCCGGATGCGAGCCTGGGCTGTTGGAGCTTGCGCTGAATGTGGTCAGGCAGGGGGTGATTGGAGATGTTTGAGCCCTCAAAGATACAAAACGTCTACCTGGCCTGCGGATATACGGATATGCGCCGAGGGATCGACGGATTGGTGAACCTGGTTCAAAGAAGCTACCGACTGGATCCCTTTGCCAACGCGCTGTTTTTGTTCTGCGGTCGGCAGGCGGATCGCTTCAAAGCGCTGTACTGGGATGAGGATGGGTTCATCCTGCTGTACAAGCGTTTGGAGCGGGGCAGATACCAGTGGCCCCGGAGCAAGGAAGAGGTGCTGAGCCTGAGTCCGCGTCAGTAGGTCGTCAACAGTAAAACGGACAGATTGTTAAGCAGTGATGTCGAGTGTAGATGAGTAGCGTCGACTCAGCCAGTCCAGGGGAGACAAATAGCTCTCATGATATGCGGTATGGCAAATGCATATGCTGGAATACAAGCCAATGAAATTATTGATACAGCTCAAGTGGTTTTATCCGCATCCACAAAAAAGGCTGCTTTCACCATGCGAACCAAGGTGGCGTGCAATGTTCTTTCAGTTACTTCCTACTCGCTGTATAAAAGCAACGGGTCAGTGGTTGCATCGGGTTCAATCAGCAGTACCTCCAGCGGCATGCGGTACTCCAAGTCAGTGGATTTTTCAGGGTATATCACATCCGGCAATAGCTATTATGTTACGGCGGTGTTTAACGCCGACGGGGAGACAAAGAATGCCTCTTCGGCGACTGTGTCCTATTAGAGCAAATGGCTCTATCGTTATACTAATGATTCGAGTTAGTATTACACAAAGGATTGCAGCAAGGCGCGGGAGAGGGCTGGGTGATACGGCCATCTTCCGCGTTTTTTATCTTCCTTTTCGCCTTGTCTTCCCGCCGCGCCCGACTTATGTTACCATGTCCGCGAGGTGATAGCATGGAAAATCTGCTGGATTATGTGAGCCGGGCAGGAGCTGCCGGCTTTGATGAGCTGCCGCTGACGGAAGTGGATCTGGCCTGCTTTACGCAGCTGAGCTATCTGCCCTACGCGGCCGCCTTTGACATCATGGAGCGGCCAAGCCTGCAGGAAGCCGGCGACGCGCTGGCGGGCGTGGAAGCGGACAAGGTATACAATGTCTTTTTGCGCAAGCGGCTGGAACTGATGCGGGCGATGATGGAAGCGCCGCGCTACGCGGGCATCATCCTGAGCGATTATGTCAGGGAGATCGACCCGCAGAGCGAAAAGCAGTTCTGCGCCCTGACGCTTACGCTGCCCTTCGGCGAGCGGGTGATCAGCTTTGAAGGCACGGACAGCACCCTGGTGGGCTGGAAGGAAGACTTCAATATGTCCTTTGTAAGCCCCGTGCCCTCGCAGGAAGCGGCGCGGGCTTATCTGCACAGGATCGCGGCCGGATGCGGCGAGGCCCCGCTGATCCTGACCGGGCACTCCAAGGGCGGCAACCTGGCTGTGTGGTCCGCTGCCTTTGCCCTTGAGGAGGTGCAGCGGCGTGTCCTGGGCGTGCACAGCTTTGACGGGCCGGGCCTGATCGACCGGGATGCCGATTCGGCGGGATATGCCCGGATCAGCGGGCGCATTCACGCCTACCTGCCGCAGAATTCGCTGGTCGGCGTGCTGATGCGCCAGCATGTGCCCAGCATCGTGGTGAAAAGCCACGCCTTCAGCGTGATGCAGCATGACCTGTTCACCTGGGAGGTGGAGCCGGAGGGCCATGTCTTCACGCGCGTGCCGGAGCTCAGCCGGTCGGCCCGCCTGCGGGACGAGGCGCTGGACGTATGGCTGCGCGGCCTCAGCATGGAAAACAGGGAATGCTTCTGCGACGCGATCTACAAGGTGCTGTCTGCTGACGAAAGCAATGAAACCCTGATTGACCTTGTGCGCGTTGACCGTGATTCCGCCATCCGCGCGCTGCGCGCCATCCGGGACATCGATCCCCTGATACGCAAGATGATCCGCCGGGCTATCTTTGAGCTGTTCACCGGCAGCGTGGAGGTCTTCGTGGAAGCCGCCAAGGAGGCCGTGCTGGAGGCGCTGCCGATCGGAAGGGAAGACAAAGATACAAAGGATGCGGAGTAGCGGCGAAGCGATAGCAAAAAGCCGGCTTGCGCCGGCGCGAAAGGGCTGCTGGAGCAGCCGCGAAGAATGGCCTTCGGCCATGGGAAGCGATAGGGGAACCACGGAGGGGGACGGACCACGGGATACACGGAAAGAATTTTTATATATAGATAAGATGAAGACGCGGAGGATTAGGTTTCAGTTCCTTTATCTATTTTTCGGCGCATATTTTGCAGGGTCTCCGACCGTTTGTGACAGCCTCGCCCAGTGTGAGGCTGTTGATGGTTTTGGAGCGGCTGAGGCTGGAACACTGCTCGGTGCTGTGGTAGACCTCGCCCTTGGGGGTGATATACACAAGGCGCTCGCTGTCCGCAGCGCCGACAACGGACTGATCGGCGGATAGCATCTGCCGCAGGGCCTGCCGCCATTCCCATTGATCGGCCTCGCTCAGGCTGTCCAGATATTCCGCGAATGCGGCCGCCTGCGTTTCCACGCTGTCGCCCGCGTTTAGCGTGACGCTGACGGCTGCCGCCAAGGCCGCGGCGGATAGAACCATCAGACAGGTCAGGATCATCAGCAGGCGCTTTTTCATTGTATTCCCCTTTGCTCTTATATCCCGCTTGTATATAAGCCCTGTTCCCGTATATAGTCCGCCACCTTACGGGGAACCAGATGGCTGATATCCTCCCCCTTTTCCAGGGCGGCCCTCACCATGCGGGATGAGACGGGCAGACCTTCTGTGGAGAGGATCACGCTGTCGAGGCTGTGGCTGAGGCGAAGCTCCTCCTGTTTTTTCAGGACCTCCCCTTGGTCGTCGCCTGGGCGCATCACCACGGCGATTTGGCATAGCCGGGCGACCTCGCGCGCCGTCTTCCAGGTGGGAAACCAAAACAGGGTGTCGGAGCCGATCAGATAGACCAGTTCCTCATCTGGGCAGTCCGCTTTGATGGCGCGCAGAGTATCCACGGTGTAGGTGGTGCCGGCGCGCCTTAATTCCATATCAGATACCTCAAAGCCCGGGATATCCTCACAGGCCAGTTCGGCCATGCGCAGGCGCTGCGCGCCGGCCGCGCGGGGCAGCTTGTGAGGCGGATCGCCGTCGGGCAGGAAAATCACGCGGTCGAGCTTGAGCTCTTCAAGCGCCGCGCGGGCGATTTGGAGGTGCCCCAGATGAATGGGGTCAAAGGTGCCGCCCATCAGCCCGCTGCGCATCCTGCCCCACCTCCTGTTCTTCATAGCGTATCGGTTCATTTTCCGTAATGGGGATAAAGGTCCCGTGTTCCAACGCGTATAGGCAGGCCTCCTTGACGGGCTGCCCCGTGATGTCACGCAGCGCGCGCATGTACCAGCGCAGCTGACTGCGGTAGCGCAGGGCGATCATATCAGGCGCTATCCTGTCGGTCTTGTAGTCGATCAGCACCCAGCCATCCTTCTCCAGGAAGCAGCAATCCAGCACGCCCTGCAGGATGAGCTGCTGTTCGCACAGCAGGGTGAAGGGCCATTCCCGCTCGACCGTCCCGGCGGCCAGCAGGCGCTGCCCGAGGGGGCTTTCATAAAACGCGCACAGGACGCCCGCGTCCACTGCCTCGCGCTCCGCCGGCTGCAGGATCTCCCGCCCGGCCAGGGCATCCAGCCCCTCGGTCACCGCCTGCCGCAGGGCCTCCCCATGATGCCCGCGCAGGGCCTCAAGCGGCAGGCTGCCCAGGGCTTTGTGCGCCGCGGTGCCGTGCTCCAGCCCCGGCAGCTTGGGCGCTGTACCCGACAGCGGCCGGACAAGCCGCTCCAGGGGCAGGCGCTTGATGACAGGCGTTTCTTCTTCCATCAGGGTCTCCCGGTGCGTCAGCCCGGTCACGGACATCTTCAGCGGATGGCTTGAGGGGGCCGGCAGGGGGGACAGCATGCGGATGATCTCATCACTCGGCATTTCACTGCCAAGCGGGGGAAAGGGCAGGCCCTTCGCCGCCGCCGTCTGAGCTTTCAACTGCCCGGACAGGTGATAGTGGATGTGGAATCGGCCGCCGCCGGGGGCCTGCCACATGGCGTCCTCGCCCGATTGCAGGGCGGGCCACAGGCTTGCCCCGATCCATTCCAGCATGTTGGCGGCGCGGTCGGCCCCGGCGCTGCCCACGGACATTTCCCACTTCTTGCGCTCGCTGTCGATGTTTCGGGGGGCGGAGATCAATACAAGGCGCTCCTTGGCGCGCGTCATCGCCACATAGAGCAGGCGCGCCTCCTCGGCGCGGGTCTGCCTGTCCTTTTTCAGCTGAATGGCCTTGCCCCAGAGGGTGTCATGGGTCAGCCGCCTGTCGGGATCGACCAGCTTGAGCGCCGGGCCGCTGAAGGTATCCAGCGCCAGCAGGTCGTCTTTCTGCCTGCCCACGCGAAAGCGGTGGGACAGGTCCGGCAGGAAGACCACGGGAAACTCAAGGCCCTTGGATTTGTGGATGGTCATGATGCGCACGACATCCTCGCCGGCGCCCAGGGTGGCGGCGGCGCGGGTATCGTTTTGCCGCCTGGCTTCCTTGACCCGGCTTAAAAAGCCATGCAGGGTCTGGGGCGCGGGGTTGGGGCCGGCCCGTTCGCAAAGCAAGCGCAGGTTGGCGCGGCGCAGCTCCCCCTGGGGCTTGGCCCCGGCTCTGGCATAGATGCCCGTCTCGCGCAGCAGCCAGCGCAGGAAGCTGTCAAGCGGCCGGTTCTCGCACTGGACGCGCCAGGCGGCCATGGTATCGATGGCCTGCCTGACCTGCGGATCCTCCTCTTCCAGGGAGAAAAACACTTGATGGAAGGGCAGGCGCTTATCGCCCCCTCCGCGGACGCGCACAAAGTCTTCCGGACTAAACTCAAAGGGCGGGGCGGCCAGCGCCGCCATCAGCCGCTCATCGTCCAGCGGGTTATCCAGCACATGCAGAAGGGTCAGCACGTCCGATACCTCAATGAGGTCAAAAAACTGCTGATCGGCGTCTGAATAGACGGGGATGCCCTGGTCGCGCAGCACGCGGGCGATGGTTTCGGCCCGGCCGGAGGCGCTGCGCAGCAGCACCACCATGTCCCGCCAGGACAGCAGGCGGCTGACGCCCTTTTCCTCGATGATGGTGCCTCGAAGGTTAGTCATCAGCCGGGCCATCAGGGCCGCCTCGCGGGCGCTGGCGCCGGGGATCTCCTCTGATTGGGTTTCTGTTTCTTCGCCGTCTTCGCTGTCTTCGCTGTCCTCGGCTGCCGAGGGTTCATCCTCTTCTTCCGACGCGCTGTCCGTGCTTTCCGGCAGGATCAGGTGCAGCTCGCAGGCCGGGTCCAGGGTGGAATGCGTGCCGGGATAAAGCCGTTCTTCGCTGCCATAGCCTATTTCAAGCGATCCGCCGCGCAGGGTGTGGTCAAACACGTGGTTGACGGCCAGCAGAATGTTATCGCGGGAGCGGAAATTCTCGCTCAGCGTGATCACGCGCTCCGCGGCCCCCTCGGCATCGTCAAAACGGGCGTATTTATCAAGGAACAGGCCCGGCTCCGCCAGGCGGAAGCGGTAGATGCTCTGCTTGACATCCCCCACCATGAACAGGCTGCTGTCTTCTCCGTGCAGCCTGCGGATGATGGCCTCCTGGATGCGGGATATATCCTGATACTCATCCACAAACAGGGCCTTGTAATGGGCCTGCTCTCGCGCGCGCACGGCGGGGTCCTTCAGGCAGGCAAGCGCCAGATGCTCCAGGTCCGAATAGTCCCACAGCTGCCTGGCGCTCTTGTATTCGCCGTAGCGCTCGTGGGTCCGTTTGGTCAAGGCGCACAGCGCGCGAAGGGCAGGCAGCGTATAGCGGATATCATCCGCGGCCTTTTGCGTTTGGGCATCGCCGCGGGGCAGCAGGCTCAGCGCGGTGTTCAGGCAATCCTTCGCCGCCTGGCGCAGGGCTTTGAACCGTTCGCGCAGTTCCTCGCTTTCCTCCGCCGGGGCTTTTGAGGTGGTCAGGCGGACAAAATTGACCGGCCAATCGGGGGGGATGTCCTCCGCGCGCGCCAGCATATCGCGGACCTCGCGGGCTATCTCCATATCGGCCTGGGCGGCGCTGTCATAGCGGGCGGGGCCAGCGGGCTGCCGCGTGATGTACAGGCAGCGATCGATCAGGCTGACCGCCTCCTCAGCCTCCCGCAGGGCGGCCGCCCGAAGTTCCGAAAACCAGGGAAGCCCGGGGAATTCAACCCTATCGGCCTGCTCAAGGTGATGATTCAGCCAGTCCCAGGGATCTTCCTGGGCGCGCAAAAAGATGTACAGCTTGCGGACCATCTCCTCGATCTGCACATCCGTATAC
>JAEWRJ010000203.1 GCA_023460055.1 Bacillota bacterium
GCTTGCTGCTTACCACCATTGCGTGACCCGGAGCGTGGCGCGTTGGCTTTTGGTGGGGTATGACGGGTACCGGCATCCGGCTTAGTGCTTTTATTGCCGGTGCTTTTTTTATTACCGGCAGCATTTCCAGGTTTTGCGTCTTTTTGTTTCGGGTTTTTCTGATTCACGTCTTTATTGGGCTGCGCCACCGCAGGTTTTTGGCGGTTGGTTTTGCGCGGTCGCGGGGATTTTTCGGCGGTTTTACTGGAATTAGCCACCATCTCATTAATAACGTCCATTTCCGCCCGGGTCAGCTCGCGCCACTGGCCGGCTTTTAAACCCGTAAGGCGAATATTCATCAGCCGCACCCGGATCAGGCGGGTGACGTTATAGCCCAGAAATTCCGTCATGCGGCGAATCTGCCGGTTCAGCCCCTGGGTCAAAATAATATTAAACGTAGTGGCATTAATGCGGCGGATTTTACAGGGCAGGGTGCGGGTGCCCAGAATTGGCAGGCCGCCACTCATGCGCTTCAGAAATGCCTCATCAAAGGGGCGGTTTACCGTTACCACATATTCTTTTTCATGGGCGTTACCGGCGCGCAGAATGCGGTTCACAATGTCGCCGTCGTTGGTCAGTAAAATCAGCCCTTCCGATGGTTTATCCAGCCGGCCAATGGGGAAAATACGTTGGCGGTAACGCACCGCATCAATAATATTGCCCGGCACCGACTGGTCGGTGGTGCAGGTAATGCCCACCGGCTTGTTGTACACCAGGTAAACCGCTTGTGGTTTGGCGCGCAGCCGTTTGCCGTCCACCATCACCTCATCGCCGGGCTGCACCTGCACACCGTTATCCGCCACCTGGCCGTTTACAGTAACGCGCCCTTGTTCAATGAACTCATCGGCCTCGCGGCGCGAACACATACCGGTATCGCTGATGTGTTTGTTCAGGCGGATGCCGGCGGCGGATTCATCAGACATGGGGTACTCGCTGTGACGGTGGGCTGGGTAATCGTGCGGGGTAAAGGATACCGGACAATTGCGCCGGGGTCAGGTGCGGGGTAGCGGTGCAGCTGGCTGATCAGTCTTTTTTAAGATCGCGATAGAAGTTCTCATGGCTGCCTAAAGCCATCAATTCCAGCGTCAGCGTATTGTCTTCAAAACTGTAGCCAAGCAAAGTCAGTTGTTTGACCATTTTAAATTTGTACACCCGCAGAAAAGCCAGATCGCCTTTCTTGCGCTCGCCCAGAAGCGGATCGTTCAACAGCGCCTTAACGGCCACATCCAGATCAGCCTTCTGATTGGCGTGCAGCTTTTTTACCGCCTTGCTGAACGATGGCGTCTGCAGTATCTGCAGCACCTTAGTCAAAACGGTAAGGCTCCAGCTTGCCGGCTTCTTTCTCCGCCTGGGCAATAATGGCCTGCTTCACGAACTCGTAAGGCAGGTCTGGGTTGTCTTCCATCATTTCACCGATTTTGGCCCAGTGCTCAATCTGCTTGGGCGTGGTGCGGTTCAATGCCTTGGCCATGATGCTGGCTTTCTCAACCAGTGTTTCATCAAGGCGGATGCTGGTGGTGGACATAGTGCTTCCTCCATAGTTTTGGAAGGATTGTAGCCCCGTGCTACAAGTGTGGCAACTTGCCACATGGGTTCAGTTCAGGTGACTGAGGGCATATCACATTCTTTTACCCAGCGATGCTGGGTAAAAGAACAGCGGATCGGTACGTTAAATAATGTGACGAGGCCTTTACTGCTCAGCCTTATTGCTACGTTGTTGCCACGGCCAGCGACCAGTGAGTTCCAGACCCAGGGTGAAGCTAAGGAAGGTGCGGATAAGAACAACCAGGGCCAACACGCTAATCGATTCGAAGGTGAGCTCCACCGCCACCGTATGAATAATATCGGCGGCGATAAGAAACTCTAACCCCAGCAAAATCCCCTGGCCGAGCATCTGACGGACGTTACTGAAAACATCCTCTTTCGCATGCCCTTTGATGAACAGCACGACGCCCATGATCAGCGATACCGTAGCGAACAGAATGATGACCGCCAGACCAAGCAGTTCAACGCCTGCTGCACACCATTCTGCAATGGGTCTTACAAATTCGTTCATGGAAGTAACCTTAATTTAACGCGAAGCACAGCGCTAGCCATCGGCCGCGAATTGCTGCGCCTTGTTAAAAATCCTGACCAAGCTTAGCCCAATTCTGAGTGAAATAGGTCTGAATCCCTTTACCAGGCCGGTAGCGGGGGTAGAGCTTTTGAAACTCATCACGCGCAGAGCTATATGAACTGTTATCGATAACGCTAAGAGCCCTGGCAAGGAACAATAAGGCCAGAGATGGGGCACGAGATTCACCTTGGTTGCAGTGAATAACCAACTTTTTTCCGTCATCCCAGTGCTTCTTAGCGAAATCCAAAAAGCTGGAGAATAGTGCTGGCATAAACAAAGGAAGCGGTGGATCAATTATGTTGAGATACAGATCTGATCCTTGCTCCAAGACCAAGTAGTTTGGATGAGAATTCGGAAGCTTGCCCGTGTATCCAACAGCTCGCTGGTGGCATGGGCTTTTGCATGCGTGAACGACCGCTACGCAATCAGAGCCAGACAAACAGGATGTCGCATCCGTTACGAAAACCCTTTCATATACTTCCTGCATGCAGACTCCTTGGTATTTTTAACGCCAAGCTAAGCGGCGCGCATCAGCGCGTCCTTGCTTGAGCGCCTTGTTAACTGTTTTACCAACTTCGCGGAACGATAGAGACTGTATCATCGGTAATCTTCCAATGTGTAAGTTGACCATCCTCCAACTTGAGATACAGAGTCTTGCCAACATAATCAGGGCCCGCAACTGAAACCCATTGTTGATATGCTAGAACTTCATATTTCGAACCGGCTTCAACAAGCTCGTAGTCAGGGCCAAGAAGCGAGATAACCTCACTTTTTGACGCCCCAATGGGTAGCTGTTTTGTCGGGAATGATGAATAGTTTTTATCGTATTTATTAAAATCAGCGACAGCCCAACTAGAGCCACTTGGGTTAGAAGCGCAACCACTCACTAATACAGCAAGAACAAATATGGTCAAGAATTTCAAGATTTCTCCTTGTAGACAGTTAACGACCGGCTAAACGGCGCGAACGCAGTGAGCGTCCGGCGGAGTGAAACGGAGCGTATTTGAGCCGCTTGTTAACTGTTTACTCGCCAACTTTAATTGCCTGCGCTGTACAAGTAATGCTTTCCCAGCAGTTATAGCTCGTTGTCGTGCCTCTGGGATGATCACACTGTATGTTTAAGAGCGCGTCTGCACCCATTTCATATGCCCAGTATTTTGCTTGGTTTATGGCATCTATTTTGGTTGCAGCAGGATCCCATGTTTTGTTCTTGCATGATATGCCTTCAACAATATTTATGACGCTATATTGCTTTTGGGAAAGCTGGCTTTCGTTATAAATAGGCATAGAGAGTATCTCCCTCTTAAGTTGCAGAGGCACCTCTTCCATATTCTTGACTGGAACCAGCGGGCCAACACATCCAGACAACACTAAGAATAAAGGCAATATTTTTATGACTCTCATATCTTTCCTTGGTTGTACAGTTAACGCTCAAATCAGCCGCGCGTATTTTGCGTCGGCTGCATTGGTTTGTTAAGTTGCTTTGCTCGTTTCTTATCCTTAACCCACAATACAGAGCCATTTGTTTTTTTCATTTCAAACAAATCTATTGCCATAAATAGATCGCTCAATTTTTTGAATCCGTAATTTCGCTGGTCAAAAGATGCATGGTTAGAAATATGAGTGCCGATAGGTCCAAGCATAGCCCAGCCCTTTTCATCTTCCACTGCTTCGATAGCTTGTCGCAGCAAATTAATTAGTTTGGTATCGCTTTTAATATTCCGGATTTGTTTCTGAATGGGTTGTTCAATCTCTACTTCATCGTCTAAATATAGAAAGCGAGAGCAACTGTTCACAAAAGCTACTGGGGCTTTACGCTCGCCAAAACCAATAACGAATTTACCATCAGCCAGAGCCCTCGTTACTAGGGGAGTAAAATCACAATCAGATGATACAAGGCAAATAACATCAACATTTTTCGTATAAAGAACATCCATGACATCAATCACCAACGCCATATCAGTCGCATTTTTGCCTTTTGTAAGATCAAATTGCTGAATCGGTTGAATAGCAAACTCATGCAGCACATCTTCCCAAGCTTTCAGGTTTTGATTTTTCCAGTTCCCATAAGCTTTCCTGATATTGACCACACCATAACGAGCAAGCTCAGACAGAACTTTATCAATCTTTTTTGCTGGGGCATTATCAGCATCAATAAATACCGCAATTTTTTCTTTATCTTTCACTTATGCCTCCTTGCAACTTAACGTCCAAGCTCAGGGGCGCTGCGCGGCTTTATCGCGCAGCGTCCCTTGGAGCGCAGTGTTAGGGCTAGCGCCTTATAACAATGGACTGCCGGATTTTGCCTACCACAGGCTTCCATAGTGCTACCTCCGATTCTCGGTAAGACAGATTGATCCGAATTTCTTGGCTGGACGTAAATATCTGGTTGATTTGAACGAAGACTGAGCCTTTGGGGCCGGTGCGTCTGTACTCAGTGACAATGGCAGGATGGCCAGAAATCTTCTCGATGCGAGAGCCAATGAACTCTATCAACTGATTACCTTGAAGCGGCAACAGCTTCTGAAGGTTTTGACGCATCTCAGTTTGCAGTTCACGTATGTCGGCGGCGGTGATTGATGCGAACTCAGATGGCGCAACGGAAGGCGGGATTGTTGAGTCAACTCTTACCGCCGCATACGTTGTGCGCGGCATGGAGTTTGCCGCGATAAGGTTGGTTTCTTGACCGTCCGGTAGGCCTATGCCGGATAAATCCATGGCCGCTTCAACGGATGTTTGGATTACCCGATTATGGTCGGCTCCGAGCAACCACCAGCCTTTCGGTATTTGTAATTCAATTCCTCGTGGCAACTTGACAGGAGCGAAATTCGAATTGCTGTCGGCTACAGCCGACGACAAGACAAAAAATGAAGCGAGTAGAAAAAGCGTCTGTGTTGCCCATCTGTGATATCGAACTGCTTTTCTCATGATTTTCCTCCTTTGGTACGATTGAGAAAGGAGTAGAACAGCCATGCGAAAACGAATGCCCCACTCATATCGAGAGGATTCCTCGGACTGATAGGAACTCCGACGCTATCGGAGATGGCTTGGTAACGAATTACCTTTGCTGCTGATAAGGCGGCGACGCTCAAGAAGAATACAAGGATGGTCAGCCCCACGCAGCACCCTTCGAGGC
>JAEWRJ010000204.1 GCA_023460055.1 Bacillota bacterium
TTTTCATCCGTGTTGATCCTCCTGTTGATTCAGCACTCTTATGCTGTATCTGAATCATACTCGGGAAATGTGGCAGCATTGTGTCATCCTCTTGACAACACTGGTATATATGCATCCATATGAGGACGCGTTTGCCCCAAATTGCCGGATCAAGCGCGGAATCCCGCAAGGCTGATGGTCATGACCACGTAAATCGGACAGTTGTTCCCTCTCCCTCGCCGCTCTCCACCGCGACACGTATACCGTGGCGGTCCGCGATCCCTTTGGCGATAGCCAGGCCCAGCCCGCTGCCCTGCCGGTTCTCTTCGCTTCTTGACTTGTAAAAGCGGTCAAAGACATATAGCAGTTGCGCCGCCGGAATACCGCAGCCCTCATCGCGGATGGTGATGCTGCGATCATCCATTGCGGCGTACAGCGCGCTGCCTGGGTGTGAGAATTTGACGGCATTATCCAGCGCGATAAGCAGCATCTGCTTCAGGCGCGCGTAATCCCCCGTGAAGGATACCGGTTCATTAGGGATATCCCGGACGACGCGGATGCCCTTGCCTTGCGCCAGCCGATCTGCGGCGCGAAGCGCGTCAGCAAGCACTTCCTGCATTACAAGCGGGGCGTTTTCGATCGGGAAATCCGTGTTTTGCAGGCGCGCCAGATCCATGAGGTCATCGACCAGGCGCTGCAGCCCCTTTGTCTCCTTGAGCATCTGGCGGTGATATTCCGTAACCACGGAAGGCTCGCTGACAACGCCGTCGCTGAGTGCCTCCAGCGAGCCGCGCAGTACCGTGACCGGGGTGCGCAGCTCATGGGACACGTTGGCAAGGAAATCCCGTCTCAGCTGCTCCTGCCGCTCCCGGTCTTCCCGGGCCTGGCGAAGCCTGCTGCTGAGGGTATCGATCGACCTTGCCAGATCGCCGATCTCATCCTTGTTCGCGAGCCCCGTCTTCGCCTCGTAATCCCCCTCTGACAGCTGCTGAGCAGTCCTTTTCATCCGGTTGATCGGGCGCGTGAAAGTATAGGAAAGGATCACGGACAGCGCAATGGAGAAAAGCAGCGCCACAGCGGCGCTGTAAAAAAGAATGCTCTGGCCTTTGCGGATCGCGTCCTCAATGCCCGAGACGGCATCGTTAAGCAGAAGAGCGCCCACCACCTTCCCGTCCTGCAAGACAGGCGTTCCGACTGTCAGGGTGGGAACGCCGGCCAGCTCGCTGAAGCCTTCCGAAAAGGAAGTCCCTCCCCGGAGCACATCGCGGACCAGCTGCTCGGCATCCGCCGGCAGGTTTTTATACTCCAGCATCATGCCCATCATGCGTCCAGACGAGAGAAACTCGAGATTCTCATCGAGCACCCAGAGATTCGGCTCTGCCTGGGTGAGCAGGCGGACGAAACCAGTGTAGCCGCCTCCCTGCCCGCCCGCCATCGCGCCGCCGGACCTAGTGCCTTCCAAGGCCTGGGAAAGCATCCCGGAAAGATAGCTGGCGCGCTCGAGCATCTCCGCTCGTTTCGACTCCTTGATCGACTCGGTGAAAAGCTGGCGGAACGTTAGTGAACTGACCAGGGCAAAGAAGAATAGCGCCGCCGCAAAGAACACCAGAAGCTTCAGAGCGATCCTACTCTTTATCATCCCTGACCTCCATCTTGTAGCCCACGCCCCATATGGTCTTTATCTCCCAGCCCTTAGGCCCGTACGCGTCCAGTTTGGCGCGCAGGCGCTTGACATGCGAGTCCACCGTGCGGCTGTCGCCAAAGTACTCATACCCCCAGATGGACTCCAGCAGGTTTTCCCGCGAGAACACCTTATCCCTGTGGCTGGCCAGCGTGAACAGGAGCTCCAGCTCCTTTCTGGTCAGGCTGACCTCCCTGCCCTCCACCCTGGCTGTATATGTATCCAGGTCCACCGTCAGGTTTCTCAGCGTGACCGACTGGCCGGCCGCGGCTGGTCTGCGATCCATCCTGCGCATCACCGCGCGCAGCCGCGCCATCAGTTCCCCGGGCGAGAAGGGTTTGACAATGTAGTCATCAGCACCCGTATCCAGGCCCATGATGCGTTCAAAATCCTCCCCGCGGGCTGTGACCATGATGATCGGCACGGCGGATGTTTTACGGATCTCGCGGCACACCGCGAAGCCATCCAGTTTGGGCATCATCACATCCAGTAAAACGGCATCCGGCTTCAATTTCCCAAAGAGGGCCAGGGCTTCCTCCCCGTCTCTGGCGATATGCGGGGTATGGCCCTCTTTCTTCAGATATTCTTCCAGGACGGAAGCAATCTGCCTGTTATCATCAGCGACTAAAATATTGGCCATGCTTGCCTCCGGGCTGTCCGTTTATGCTCGCTTCATCATACCATTTTTTGGACGCGCCGGACGTATCCGTCCGAAAAATATAATCAGGACCTGAATCAGTATCACTCCGCTCCTCATGAAATATCCCTCACTTGATCCACCAGGTGAAATCATCCCTTGCCCGGATGCCTGTTCTATGGTACGATACATGTAAGATACCGTGGTTAGTGAACTTGTTTACCTTTAATGTTCGCGCGTGTCGCTTTCACGCGTTTGGGGGAATACACATGAGAACAAATCACATCGACAAACGAAAAGCCCAGGGTGAAGGGACAAAAAGGAAACTGTATGACATCGCGGGCAGGCTGTTTACCCAGCGCGGCTTTTCCAACGTCAGCATCGAAGACATCACCGATGAAGCCGGCGTGACCAAAGGCGCTTTCTATGTCCATTTCGCTTCCAAGGACGCGCTGATCTCCCTGCTGATTGAGGATTATGTCTCCCGGTCGGATACGGACTACAAGACCTTTTTGGAAGGCCTGCCGGATGATATGCCCTGTGCCTCGGCGATGCTTGCCTTAGCGGGCAAAATCGCCGATACGCTGTCGAACACTTTGGGCTGCGATAACATGAAAAAGGTATACCGGATGCTGATGACAAAGTCAGCGGGCACCGAAGCTGTGCAGGAGTACGGGCGGGATCTCTACGCGCTGGTCCGCGGCATTCTGGAAAAGGGCCTGGAACGCGGCGAGTTCACCTCCCCCTTATCCCCAGAGGCGCTGTCCCGGCACTTTGTCATGGCCCTGCGCGGAACAGCCTTTGAATGGTGCGTCCGCTATCCGGATTTTGATCTGAAAGAGCAGACCACCCAACACATCCGGCTGCTGCTTTTAGGCATAGAGCATAGAATACAAACACACAGGGAGGAAATACTATGACACAAAAACTATCCCGGAAGCACATCCTGACCATAGCGCTGGCCTGCCTGCTTTGCCTGGGCATCGGCATTGCCCTGGGCTACGGCATCAGGACGCAGGACCTCAAGGCAACGGCTGCGGCGACCGATGCGGAGGGCGGCGATGATGTGCTCGGAGCCAGCCGGCCTCTCATTACAGGTGATGAAATATTCGTTGCCTGCAAGTCTTGCGGTTACTTCAATGTTTTTCCCAGTCCGCTGCCTGAAGGCGACCTCTTGTGCAAGATGTGCGGAAAGCCACTGCAGAGGTAAGTGTGACAAGCCTGGCCTCTTGATGACTAATGTCACATGAACAGCGATGAGATCATTAAATATCACAGGAATTCGCAGAAGGAACTTGAGCCGACGGCGGGGCTGACGGTTCGACATAATAATATGCAATGGGAGGAATCAGGATGCTTCAAAAGTCACCCGGAAAAAGCACCCTTTTTATCCTGCTGGTCTGCCTGCTCTCCCTGGGAATCGGCGTGTGGCTTGGATACGGGATCCGCACCCAGGGCCTTCTTGGCACAGCCGTAACAATAGGCGCGGAAACAAGCGGATCTGACTCGCAAAACAATATCCGGGACAGCTCCGATGTCCTGGGCGGCGCGCGGTACATTTACGGAAACGAGATCTTTCTGTTCTGCAAAAATTGCAGTAATCTATCAATGTTCCCCAACCCTCTTCCCGAAGGCGATCTCTTATGCAGCAAGTGCGGCCAGCCCTTGAAGAGGTAATTTTTACAAGCCCGGTACCTTGCTGATCAAGGCCACTCCGGCTGATGATGAGATTGACATCAAGCATATAGATTCGAAGAAGGAACGCAAGACGCCTGCAGATCTCAGAGGCTCAAGGCGCGGTAAAAAATCAGATGCTCAACGCTTCAACAGAATCAAAGGCGCATAGGATCCGCGGAGTACAGCTCGCCCGATGGCTGCTGCTGGCAACGCTTGCCTGGTCAGCCTGCTTTGCCGCGCTGGCCGCTTGGCAGCTATTCTCCTTTGAAACACTGATCGCGGCCGCGGACATTTTCCAGCTGGCTCTGGGCTTTGCTCTCGCTGCCGTTCTCCTGACCTGCCTGAAAAACAGCCGGAACCGCTACGCGGTCCTGGGAACTTCCCTGGCCATCATCAGCTGGACACTGGGGCAGCTGTTCTGGTTTTCCTACATACTGCTCACGCAAACCCCTCTACCTTATCCTTCCGTGGGTGACTTTGGTTTCACCGGCACCTACTTCCTGCTCATAGGCGTCCTGAGCGTGCTGGAACACGGGGAAAGCAAGTCAAAGAGCAGCCTGCTCGCGTTCGCTCTGCTGCTAACCCCGCTGCTGCTCGCAGTCCTGGCAACGAGCGCGCCGGCGGTGACGCTCTACAATTTTGTGCTGGGCGGGGCCTCCGCCTGGACGGTGTACAAGGCGCTGCCCCTGCGGCACGCGGCAAAAGACCGCTGGCTTCTGGGAGGCATCCTGGTCCTGGCGGCAACGGATATTGTCTTTATGACCAGTGTTGTCCTGCTGCGTGACAGCCTGACCGCGACCACTGCCCCGCTGTATCCCATCGCGCTGTCCCTGATCGCCCATGGCATCCTGAAGCGGGAGGAAGTGACCTATGCTTGACGCGGTGTTCTGGGGCACCATGATCCCGCTTTTCTTCTTGATCCTCCTGCTCAAGGGAGAAAACCGGCTGATGATGCTGTTCTTTGCCTGGGGCATGGTAGCCTTCGCGCTGTCTCTTGCGGTCAACGGCCTTGTCCTCAAACAGGGCGGTATACCCGTTTCCGAGCTGTCGGTGACATGGGCGCCCATCATTGAGGAGTTTTTCAAGGCTCTTCCGCTGCTGTATTTCCTCTTTCGCAAGGAGCGAACCTCCTTTCCCCTCTTCACCTTCGCGCTGGCTTCCGGGATCGGCTTCTCCATCCAGGAAAACTACATGTACCTGTTTGGTCAGGCAAGCGTGGAATCTTCCCTCACGTTCTATGTCATCCTGCGCAGCATCACTGCCTGCCTCATGCATGGCATGGCAACCGGCATCCTGGGTTTCGGGCTCTCCCTCATCAAGGAGTTCAACATGATGGTGATGCCCCTGCTGTTCGGCCTGTTTTCGGTTTCCATCATCCTTCACGCGCTGTTCAACCTGTACATCGCCTCCGGGGCGCGCCTGGTCGGCATGCTGATGCCGCTGCTGCTGTATATGGTCAGCGCGGCCGTGCTCTATCAGGGGAATATCCTGAAGACCGGCACGCAAAAGGGTGGACAGGAACAGGATACCCACTCGCCCCTTTCCACTGAAAAGCAATGATGCTCAAGGAGATATTCCGTGTTTGAAAAAATGTACAAAAAGCAGACCCTGCCGCTCATCATATCCTGCGCTCTTTGTCTTGTCCTTGGTCTGGCTCTGGGATATGGCATCATACTAATCTGCGCCAAAGTAATCGACACAAAGAAAGAAATATTGTAGAATAGGGGGGTGAAAGAAACGAGGTAAGAAGAGATGCCGAAAACATATACAATAACCCAGGAACAAATGAAGGAGCTCG
>JAEWRJ010000205.1 GCA_023460055.1 Bacillota bacterium
TCAGGGCGATCTGGTCAAGACCCTGCTGGCCGCCGTCCACCACCTGGAAGGCTCCTACGCCCTTGGTGTCTTGAGCCTCGACCAGCCGGACCGCATGGCCGCGATGCGCAAGGACAGCCCCCTGGTCGTCGGGCGCGGCGAGGGAGAGAACTACATAGTCTCCGATATTCCCGCTATTTTAAGCCTGACCCGCGATGTCTACCTGATGGAAGACGGCGAGGTCGCGCTGCTGACCAGGGACGATATCCGCTTTTACAACGGCTACGGCGAGCCGGCTGACAAAGAAATATTCCACGTGACCTGGGATGTATCCGCTGCCGAAAAGGGCGGATATGAGCACTTCATGATGAAGGAAATGATGGAGCAGCCCGAAGCGCTCAAGGAGACCATCCGCCCCCGCCTGCGTGAAGGCAGGATCGACTTGAGCGAGCTGAAGCTCGATCGGGATTGGCTGAATGAGCTGCGCATGGTGCACATCGTGGCCTGCGGCTCCGCCTACCATGCCGGACGTCTTGGCAAGAACTTGCTGGAAAAGTATCTGGGCATCCCGGTGGAAGTGGATATCGCCAGCGAGTTCCGCTATAACGCGCCCATCCTGCACCCCGATCACCTGCTGATCGTGATCAGCCAGTCGGGCGAAACGGCGGACACCATCGCCGCCATGCGCGAAGCCAAGCGCCGGGGCGTGAAGACCCTGGCGATCGTCAATGTCGTCGGATCCACCATCGCCAGAGAGGCCGATCATGTGCTGTATACCTGGGCAGGCCCCGAGATCGCGGTCGCGACCACCAAAGCCTATACCGCCCAGATCGCGGCGCTGATCCTGCTGTCCGCCTATATGGCGCAGGAAAAAGGCCTTCTCCCGGATGAGGAAAGGGCGGGGCTGATCGCGGCGCTGGAGGCGCTGCCGGAGATGGCCCGGCAATTGCTTAATGATAAAGAACGGGTGCAGTACCTGGCCTCGCAGTACTTCAATCATAATGATATTTACTTCATCGGCCGCGGCATTGATTACAGCCTGTCACTGGAAGGCTCGCTCAAGCTGAAGGAAATATCCTATATCCACTCCGAGGCCCAGGCGGCCGGAGAGCTGAAGCACGGCACCATTTCCCTGGTCCAGCCCGGCACCCTGGTGATCGCTCTGTCCACGCAGAAGAAGCTGCGCGAGAAGATGGCCGGCAACATCCAGGAGGTCAGGGCCCGCGGCGCGTCGGTGCTTGCCATCGCGCTTGAGGATGACGGGAACATCGAAGCCGTCTGCGATCACTGCCTTCGCGTACCCGCCCTGCCCGACGCCGTTCAGCCCATCATCACGATTCTGCCCCTGCAGCTGTTTGCCTACTATGTAGCGGCGCTGCGAGGCAACGATGTGGATAAGCCGAGGAATCTGGCCAAGTCGGTGACGGTGGAGTAAGAAAGCCAAGCAATGGCAAGAGCAGGCTGCGCAGCCGCGAAACGATAGTGGTTACAATAGAGATCATTCGCCGGACACCGTCTGTCAATTTTGCCAGACGGTGTCTGCTTTTTGGATGCGAAAAATCCGGATTCGCTATTGCTTTACCTTTCCGGGCATTGAAATAATCAGCTTTTTCCGTTACAATGTCATACGATATGCAAAAGTTTCACGATAGCGGGAAGCAGGCGATAGATACATGGAAGTATTCGACAATGTCAGCAGGATCGTCAAGGATGATTTGGAGCTAACTATTGGAAAGGGAAGCCGTGTGTCCATTGCCGCCGCCTGCTTTTCCATTTATGCCTACCAGGCTCTGCGCAGGCAGCTCGATGAGGTCGAAGAGCTGCGTTTTATATTCACTTCTCCTTCCTTTGTAAAAGAAAAGGCCCCGAAAGAGAAACGCGAGTTTTATATCCCCCGCTTGGCACGGGAGCGCAGCCTCTACGGCACGGAGTTCGAGGTGAAGCTGCGCAACGAGCTGTCCCAAAAGGCCATCGCGCGTGAATGCGCTGAGTGGATTCGTAAAAAGGTTAGCTTCCGCTCCAACAGGACGGGCGGCGGTATCGGCTCCCTGCTGGATGTAAGGAACGCGCAGACCGGCTATTCTTATACGCCGATGGATGAGTTTACTACGGCGGAACTGGGCATGGAGCGCGGCAACCATATTACCCACAATGTCATCAAAATGGAACATTCCATGAGCCGCCAGCTGATCCGCAGCTTTGATCAGATATGGAATGATAAAACGCTTCTTGAAGACGTGACGGATGAGGTGATCGGCAGCATCACAGCTGCCTATCAGGAAAACTCACCTGATTTTTTGTATTTTGTAACGCTGTACAATATATTCAATGAATTTCTTGAAGATATTTCTGAGGATGTGCTGCCCAACGAAGCGACGGGCTTTAAGGAAAGCAGGATATGGGGCATGCTGTACTCCTTCCAGAAGGACGCGGTGCTGGCCATCATCAACAAGCTGGAGCGTTACAATGGCTGCATCCTGGCCGACAGCGTAGGTCTTGGCAAGACTTTCACGGCGCTGGCGGTCATCAAATATTACGAAACGCGCAACCGAACCGTACTGGTTCTCTGCCCCAAGAAGCTGACAGATAACTGGAACACCTATAAGGATAACTACGTCAATAACCCCATTGCCGCAGACAGGCTCAACTATGATGTGCTCTACCATACCGACCTGTCCCGTACGCGCGGCACATCTAACGGCCTTGACCTGGACAGGCTCAACTGGGGCAACTATGACCTGGTGGTGATTGATGAAAGCCACAATTTCCGCAACGGCGGAGAGGTCTATGGAGACGAGGGGCGGGATAACCGCTATAATATCCTGCTTAAAAAGGTAATCCGCTCAGGCGTAAAAACCAAGGTGCTGATGCTCTCCGCCACCCCGGTCAACAACCGATTTACCGATCTGCGCAATCAGCTGTCTTTGGCCTATGAGGGCAACCAGGCGCTGATCAACGATAAGCTGAACACCAGCAAACCCATCGAAGAAATATTCCGCAGCGCGCAGCGCGTGTTTAATGAGTGGAGCAGAAACCCGCCTGAGCGGCGGACGACCGCCGAGCTGCTGAAGCGATTGGATTTTGACTTTTTTGAAGTGCTGGACAGCGTGACCATCGCCCGCTCCCGCAAGCATATTGAAAAGTATTACAACATGGCGGAGATTGGCAGCTTCCCGGCCCGTTTGAAGCCTATCTCGGTGCGGCCGCCTTTGACCGATCTTGACAACGCCATCAACTATAATGAAATCTACGAGCAGCTGATGGAATTGAACCTGCATATCTATATGCCGACGGCCTTTGTGTTTCCAAGCTGTCTGGATAAATATGTTGATCCGGAAAACAGCCTCAGCCGCGCCGGACGTGAGCTTGGCATTCGCAGGCTAATGAGCATTAATCTGCTCAAACGGTTGGAAAGCTCTGTCCATTCCTTTCGCCTGACACTTGGGCGCATCGAGCGGCTGATCACGGACACCATCCGTGAGGTGGATGATTACGAGGCGGGCAAACTTGCCGCCCTTGAGGTGAGCGGGCTGGCAGGCGATGAGGTTGATTTTGATGATGACGACCAGAACACAGACTATTTTACTGCCGGACGCAGTATAAAAATAGAGCTGGCGGATATGGACTGGCGCACCTGGCGGGAGGAGCTGAAGAAGGACGCCTATACCCTCGCTCTTCTGGGAGAAATGGTCGGAGATATCACGCCGGCGCATGACAGCAAGCTGCAAACCTTGCTTGAGCTGCTGGCGGATAAAATAGAGCATCCCATCAACCCCTGCAACAGGCGTGTGCTGATATTCTCCGCCTTCTCCGATACGGCGGAATACCTCTATGAGCATGTCAGCCGGTTTGTGAAGGGAAAATATGGCCTGGATACGGGCATGGTGACGGGCTCCGTGGAGGGGAAGACCACCATCCCCAGGTTCCGCGCCGCCCTGTCCAATGTGCTCACCTGCTTTTCACCCATATCCAAGGATAAGGATACGCTGATGCCGGGCAACCCGGCGGATATCAGCGTGCTGATCGGCACGGACTGTATCTCCGAGGGTCAGAACCTGCAGGATTGCGATTATTGCGTCAACTACGACATCCACTGGAACCCCGTGCGCATCATCCAGCGCTTTGGGCGCATCGACCGCATTGGCAGCCGCAATGCCTTGATCCAGCTGGTCAACTTCTGGCCCGACCTGACGCTGGACGATTATATCAACCTGAAAAACCGCGTGGAAACGCGCATGAAGATATCGGTATTGACCGCCACCGGCGATGACGACCTGATCAACGCCGAGGAAAAGGGAGACCTGGCGTACCGCCGCGCGCAGTTGCAGAGGCTTCAGGAGGAAGTGGTGGATATCGAGGACATGTCCTCCGGCATCTCCATCATGGATATGGGCCTCAATGAGTTCCGGCTTGATTTGCTGGATTACATCAAGCAAAACGGCGATCTGGATAAAACGCCCTTTGGCTTGCATGCCGTGGTGCCGGCGGGGGAAGGCTGCCCGCCGGGCGCAATCTTTGTATTGAAGAACTTAAACGGCGGGGTCAACCTTGGTGACCGCAACAGGCTTCACCCCTTTTATCTGGTCTATGTGTCGGATGAAGGTGAGCTGGTGTGCGACCACCTCTCGCCCAAGCAGATGCTGGACACTCTGCGCCTGCTGTGCAAGGGCAAGCTGGAGCCGGTTTGGGAGCTGTGCCGCGCGTTTAACCGGCAGACAAGGGACGGAAAGGATATGCGGGCTTGCTCCACCCTACTGCAGTCGGCAGTACGCTCCATCATCGAGGTGAAAGAGCAAAGCGATATCGACAGCCTGTTCAGCCCCGGCGGGACAAGCTTTGGGCATGAAAATATCACCGGTTTGGATAATTTTGAACTGATATGCTTTTTAGTGGTTAAGGAGGGTTAGCTCATGGATTGGCTTCATCTGCCCGATCGGTGTATTCAAAATAAAGAAATACCCTTGTATAAAATCATGGACCGGCTGAGAAGACAAAGCGAACCGCGCTATGCTCAACTTTCTCCGGCTATAGCATCCTGCCATGTGTATGCCTGCCTAAAGCCCCTCACTTATCCGCTAGACTGTCCGAAAGATCAGGATGGGTATCTCAACGAGATCGTATTCATTCATGTAATTCTCAAGCAGCATATTGATATGGACTACTTTACACGCCATCTGCTGAGGCTGTTCATGTATCAGGCTGTTATTGTTTACCAGCTTGGTGAAGAATACAGTTTTGCCTCAGGCCCTGCAAGAGACTCAAAGACCAGACCCGGCAGCAGAAAAGTAGTTCAGTATTTCATATCAAGGTGGATCAGCGGTGATGAACTGCGTGTAAGCGGCATACTTGATATCAGCAGGATGAATCATGTCGGGTACGTTGAACTTTATCATTCAATATTTGAGTCTATCAAGGGGATAGGCAAAGACCGTTATATTACGCTTAGCTTTGCCGCTGACCTGTATACTTATACGCATGGGGGTGATCCGGAGGAAGGTTGGCCTGCCCAGTTGGAACTGCATAGCATGATCAAACGGCATTATCCTCAAAACCGTGTCAGAACAAAAGAGGGAAAGGATACTTATCGCTTCAGCGAGGATGAAGTGTTTGAGCTCATCAGCCTAAACCAAGGCTATGTAACCGGAGACGATTTAGTTGAAACTCTGTATAATTTTAAAGAGTTTGAAGAAGACTTCACGCTGAAGCTTCCCGAGCAGTTGGATGATAAAGTGCAAGCGTATACCGAGGATACATACAACGGTTTTGTAAAAAGCGTGGAGGACGATGAATCGGAGACGGATCATGAGGACTGGCCGGATGATCAGGATGATTTAGACGGTTATGAGCTGATAGCGCTGTATGAGTATAAATCAGTTTAGTCTGCCGGGTTCTACAGTGGTAAATCGCCGCGTAGCAAAAGAAAGAATTTACGCTAACGCAAACCTTTCTTCGCAGACACGCGATATGATCAAAGAACAGATCGAGGCGATTATCTGGCGTAATAAGCTGGCCGAAAGCACGCTGGCCATCAGCATGGGCAAGGATATCCGGGAGATCCAGGTGTTTGAGCTGCAGCTTCGCCAAAAAGAGCTTGATAAGCGTGTCCTTTCCGCCATTGCCGGGGCGATTCCCTACAAGATAGTGTTTGTGCTCGTGTTCGGCGGTGAGGCCCAGGCCTGGATGGAAGTCTCCGGTACTTTTTATGGCAGCAACTGGCAGCCGCTGGAAAAGTTTGCGCTGACGCTCGAGGGGCTGAATCTGGATACTGTATATGCGAATCTGGCGCGGCAGATTTCGGGCGGGCGGCTCGGAGTTGAGGGTGATATCGCCGATGCTGTGGAGCGGGACAAACGGCGGCAGAAACTCGAAAGCGACATTGCCGTTTTGGAGAAAAACGTACAGCGGGAAAGGCAGTTCAATAAACAGGTTGAACTTAATAGTGAGTTGAGGAAATTAAAAGCAGCATTGGAGGAATTGGGATGAGAAATGAATATCTTTTTTTGTCTGATGAGAATCGGGCAACGGTTGAAGTATATAGACCTAAAGGCATAATTGTAGAGATTTACAATATTGAGAGTACTCCACTATGGGTCGCTACATATTCGCTTGATAGCAAGAGCGAGGAAAGTGCCAAGATATTATCTGATGTACATAAAGTTTTGATGCAGTATTCACCTTTGGTACTGTCTTGTGAGAGTTCAGAGTATTTCAACCGGATGCTCTTTCCTTTGGCAAATGAGATGGAGCGTAAGCTACGCAAGATGCTCTACTTAGTGGCTTCCATATCGGATGATCAAAAAGCAAAAGAGAGTATTAAGCAGCTTGAAGAAAAAGACTTTGGTGAGATTTTTGATTTGCTCTTTATTGACCAGGAATTTATAAGCAATATGAAGAAACGAATTATCGCCGATGGAAAGAGCGAGTTTAACGGTCGGAGCAGGTTTTCTAAGAAAGAGATAAAAACCTATCTGGAATCGCTAGTTGAGCATACTCTTTGGGATACCATTCTCGGTGAAAACGACGTGCCAACACTTAGACAGCGATTCAGAGATGTTCAAACCTACCGTAATGATATAATGCACGCACATAACATCAGCAAAGAAGTATTCGGAAAAGCAAAATATTTGTTCGAAAAGATTAATCAGGAACTGGTTAGTACCATTGACGGATTATTAGGGAAGTCAGGAAGTAAATCTGCTGAGCAGAAACCGGAAGCAAATATGGCAATAGCCTCCGCTTTAGCGGCTATAGATATAACTGTGTTTTCTGAAGCCTTAAGGAGTGAGACTGCATTTCCGGGGATAACGGAGTTATCCTCTCAGTTATCAAGGATTCTAAAGGAGTTACAGCCATTGAATGCAAACGCTGCAATGGCTGATGCGCTTAAAGGTGTAACAATGCAACCAGCAGTTACCGAAGCGCTAAAAGTAATCAACCAGATGCCGGTGAACTCAGCTTTAGCGGAGGTGCTTAAAGGAAGTCAATCAACAGCCATAAAAGCGGGAGTTTCGGAAGCATTAAAGGCTCTTCAGCCTATACAGAATAATAATGCGCTTGTTGAGGCTTTACATACGGCTAACGCATTTCAGACTTCTCCAGCCGTTGCATCCCTACTGCAGCAATTAAGCCAAATAAACGACCTGATGAAACCTTACAGGCAAATGGAACAGATATTTCAGTCTGGCCAAGCTTTGCAAGATTCGCTCCGCTCAATAACAAATGGGTTGCCTCCTCCTGTAACTGGTGTTATCAATGACAAAGACGGCAATGAACTAAAAGACGATATTGGGAAAAAAGAGGAGGAGGACAACCCCAATGAGTAACCTTGAAAAACTAAAAATGCAAACGCCAGACTTAATCTCCGAGAATATCGCACGGTTCGCCGCACTGTTCCCCGGCGTATTGGCGGACGGCAAGGTGAATGTTGACCTATTGCGCTCATATATTGGTGAGGAGGTATTCGGCGATGAAACATATGAGTTTACCTGGGTAGGCAAGCGGGAGGCTGTTCGCGAGGCGGGCAGACCCATCCGTAAAACCCTGCGCCCCTGCAAGAAAGAGAGCAAGAATTGGGATACTACAGAGAACCTGTATATTGAGGGCGATAACCTGGATGTGCTGAAACTCCTGCAGGAGAGCTACCTGGGCAAGGTGAAAATGATCTATATCGATCCTCCATATAATACGGGCAACGACTTTGTATACCGTGACAGCTTCGCACAAAGCCGCGAGGAGTATGATGAGGAAGCAGGTGTGTACGACGACGAGGGCGACCGCCTGTTTAGAAACACCGAAACCAATGGGCGCTTCCACTCCGATTGGTGCAGCATGATTTATCCGCGTCTCGTACTAGCGAGGAATATACTTGCTCCGGATGGAGTCATTGTTATTTCAATTGATGAAAAAGAAGTTCACAACCTACGTAAAATTAGCGACGAAGTGTTTGGCGCAAGTAACTATGCAGGCGAAATTATCTGGAAAAACTCTAGTAAGAATGATGAAGCTTACATTACGATTCAACATGAATATATTATGTTTTATACAAAGAATAAGGCTCAAAATCCTGGTTTATGGCAGGAAGCAAAAGATGGAGTAGATGAAATTGTTAAGGCATTCGACGGGTTCAAGAGACAATATGGAAGCGATTGGAATGCTATTCATCAAGCGGCTCTAGAATGGTACAACCAATTCTCGGAGTCAAATCCTATATATGATAGCAAACACTATAACTGGATGGACGACAACGGCGTGTACTTTGCATCAGATATTTCAGGTCCAAATTTCGGGCAATATAGATACAATGTTGTTCACCCTGTCACAGGCAAGGTTGTAAAGGAGCCTGCGAGTGGTTGGCGTTATCCGGAAGGTACAATGTTGGATCGGATTAAGCAAGGTCTCGTACATTTCGGTGAAAATGAAACGACAATTCCAAAAAATAAAACTTATCTTGCAGATACAGTCAATCAGAGCCTTACAAGCATCAAATATAAAGATGGGCGTGTTGCTACTAAGCAATTGACTACGCTCATGGGAACAAACTGTTTCACAAATCCAAAGGATGTATCATTATTAGTACGAATTATGAAAGCTATAAATATTGCAGAAGATGATATTATTATGGATTTTTTCGCCGGTTCATCTGCAACAGCAGAAGCAGTCTTCCAATTATGTTCTGACGGAACAAACTGTAGCTTTGTTCTCGTTCAGATCCAAGAAGATTTGGACAAAACCCTCAAATATGCTACGGGTAGTGCAAAGCAGGTAACCCAAAATGCAATCGACCTTTGTGATTCAATAGGCGTACCTCATCTTCTAACGGAAATCGGCAAAGAACGCATACGCCGCGCCAGTGATAAAATCAAAGAGGAAGCAGGCATGCTGGCGCAAAACCTCGACATCGGCTTCCGCGTGCTGAAGCTGGATGATACCAACATGAAGGATGTGTACTACGCGGCAGGCGACTACACGCAGGACCTGCTGACAGGCCTTGATAGCAACATCAAGGACGACCGAACGGACATGGACCTGTTGTTCGGCTGCCTGCTGGAGTGGGGCCTGCCCCTCTCCCTGCCGCATACGCAAGAAGAGATCGGCGGGGTCAAGGTGCATACCTACAACGATGGCGACCTGATCGCCTGTTTTGCCGATACCATATCGGAGGCTGTGGTCAAGGAGATCGCCCGCCGCAAGCCCCTGCGCGCTGTTTTCCGCGACAGCAGCTTTGTAAACAGCCCCGCTAAGATCAACGTGGAAGAGATATTCAAACTGCTCGCGCCCAACACGAATGTAAGGGTTATTTGATTAACGGTATGGGGATGGAGAGCGGATAAACGTTGATAAATCTTCACGCACCTCACTCTTCTCGCGGTTGGTCGCTCCAACTGTTGTATAATTTGCAACAGTTCACCTGATGTTGATAGGCATGACTTCTATTTGCCGGTCATTTGCCATAGGATACAAACAAGAAAGACGTAGGAAGTGACAGAACATGAAGCTGCAATTCAAGCACCAGAAATTCCAGGCGGACGCGGCCAAAGCGGTCTGTGAAGTATTCACGGGACAGCCTTGCCTGACGCCATCCTATATGATGGATAAAGGCAAGGGGCAGGTGGGATTTGCCGAGGAGACGGCCTTTACCGGCTGGAATAACCATCGCATCGTGCCGGAGCTGAATGAGCAGATCATCCTTGAGAATATCCGGCGGATACAGCGCAGCCATCAGATACCGCCTTCCGGCAAGCTGGAGGGGCGTTATAACCTGACCATTGAGATGGAAACAGGTGTGGGCAAGACTTACACTTACATCAAAACCATGTACGAATTGAACCAGCGATACGGCTGGAGCAAGTTTATCATCGTGGTGCCCAGCGTGGCCATCCGCGAGGGGGTTTACAAGTCCTTCCAGATGACGGAGGAGCACTTCGCTGAGGATTACGGTAAAAAGATACGCTATTTTATCTACAACTCCGCACAGCTGACGGAGATTGACCGCTTTGCCGGGGACAGCGCCATCAACGTGATGATCATCAACAGCCAGGCATTTAACGCCCGGGGCAAGGACGCGAGGCGCATCTATATGAAGCTGGATGAGTTCCGTAGCCGCAGGCCCATTGATATCCTGGCCCGGACCAACCCGATCATGATCATCGATGAGCCGCAATCCGTGGAGGGCAAGGTGACAAAGGAGCGGCTGAAGGAGTTCAATCCCCTGATGACGCTGCGCTACTCCGCGACGCACAAGCTGGACAGCGTTTACAATATGATCTATCGGCTGGACGCGATGGACGCTTACAATAAAAAGCTGGTGAAAAAGATCGCTGTCAAGGGCATATCCCAGACGGGCACGACCGCCACAGAGGGGTATGTCTATCTGGAGAGCGTCAACCTGTCCCGCGGTAACCCGACCGCGACCATTGAGTTTGACCTCAAGGGCAGCACGGGCATCCGCAAGGCGCGCCGTACAGTGGACGAGGGCTATAATCTCTTTGCCCAGTCCGGCGAGCTCAATGAGTACGCGGATGGTTTTACAGTGCTGCGCATTGACGGGCGGGACAGTTCCATCGAGTTTACAAACGGCAGGAAGCTCTACGCGGGCGATGTGATAGGCAAGGTCAGCGAGGATCAGCTGCGCCGCATCCAGATACGCGAGACCATCCTGACCCATATTGAGCGTGAAAGGCAGCTGTTCTATAAAGGCATCAAGGTTCTTTCTTTGTTCTTCATCGACGAAGTAGCCAGGTACAGGCAGTACGATGAGGCGGGGCAGGCAGCCAATGGCGAATATGCCCAGTTGTTTGAAGAGGAATACAACCAGATCATCGGCCATCTCCAGAGGGAGATGGGGGATGAGGAGTATATCAGGTATCTGGACAGCATCACTGCTGGCAGAACCCATGCCGGGTACTTTTCCATCGACAAGAAGAGTAGCCGCATGGTGGACAGCAAGCTGGGCGACAGGAAGGAACGAACATCTGATGACAGCGATGCCTATGATTTGATCATGAAGAACAAGGAGCGCCTGCTGGACCGCAGGGAGCCGGTGCGCTTCATCTTCTCCCACTCCGCGCTGCGCGAAGGCTGGGATAACCCCAATGTGTTCCAAATCTGCACGCTCAAGCAGTCGGGCAGCGATGTCCGCAAGCGGCAGGAGGTGGGGCGCGGCCTGCGCCTTTGCGTTAATCAAAGCGGCGAGCGCATGGACGCGAACTTATTGGGTGATGATGTACACAACGTGAACATGCTCACCGTCATCGCCAGCGAGAGCTATGACAGTTTCGCCAAGGGCCTGCAGGCAGAGATTGCCGAGGCGGTTGCCGATAGGCCGCGCATTGTCAATGCCGATCTGTTTGTGGGCAAAGTCATCAAGAGCCTTTCGAGCGCCGAGCAGGTGATTGATCAGGACCTGGCGACCGCCCTCTACGAAGGGCTGATTACCAGCGGCTATGTGAAGAAGGGCGCGCTGACCGATCGGTATTATGAGGATAAAAAGAACGGCACCATCGTGATCGCCGAAGAGGCGGCGGACTGCAAGGCGGATGTGATCGCCATTATAGATTCCATTTACGACAGCCGCGCCTTGCAGCCGGATAATGCGCGCAAATACAATGTAGAGTTGAAACTGGATAAGGGCAAGCTGGATAGCGCGGCGTTCCGCGCGCTGTGGCGCAGAATCAGCACAAAATCCGTGTATGTGGTGGATTTCGATGAAGAAGAACTGATCGGCAAAGCCATCGCCGCGCTCAATAAAGAACTGCGTGTCAGCCGGGTGCAGTTCCGGGTGGATTATGGCACCATGGCAGAGATCAAGTCCAAGGAACAGCTGATGGTGGGCGAAGCCATGATGCGCAAAGAGAGCGCGACCTATACGGCGGAAGTGGCTGCCAATGAAAACATCAAGTATGACCTGGTTGGCAAGGTAGTCGGTGAGACCGGCCTGACACGCCGCGCGGTCGTGAGTAT